>JBNKMO010000252.1:0-26116 GCA_050293165.1 Anaerolineales bacterium
ATTAACGCGGAAAAGCACATCTCGCGCTGGGCGTTACCACATCACTGATCCCTATTTGCGTTTCTACTTCCGCTTTTTGGAAAACCGCCAGGAACAGCTTGCCCTCGGCATACAGGATCAGGCGCTTGCGGAAATCAAAAAGCATCTAATAGACTTTATCGGCACTTATACTTGGGAAGAGATATGTCGCGAGTGGACAATTCGTGCCGGCGCAAAAGAAGAACTTCCCTATCTCCCGGATCAGGTTGGCAGCACATGGAATGCAGAAGCGCAGGTAGATGTTGTTGGCTATAATTCTATGGAGAAAACCTTAATCTTGGGCGAGTGTAAATGGACACGCGGGCAGACCAAGGCTGGCGTGCTGAAAGAGCTCATTGAGAAGAAAGTCGATAAGATCATTCCCAAAGAAGGGAAATGGGAAGTTTTTTTCACTGGATTTTCTCGTTCAGGATGGTCATCGGGTGCCCTGGGTTATTCCAGCGAGATCGAAGAGACATTGCCGTCTGGCGCTAATTGGTCTACGAAGGGGATTCGACTTGTCGATTTAGCGCAGCTAGATCACGACATGCAAAAATGGACTTCACTATGATTCCCTCCACAATAGGGCGTGATAAATCTGTGCAAAAAAGGCTTGCTTTTTAGAAGCTTTTTTTCCTTTCTTCTGGCTAATTGCTAAACGAGGAGATGGAAATACATCAAAAAGCTGCCATTTACATCCGCACATCATCCGAAGCTCAAGGAGAAAGAGCCAGTCCTGCTGAACAAGAAAACGATTGCCAGCTTTTGGCAAAAGAAAATGGCTTGATTGTTGTCCATGTCTATCGAGACATTGAAAAATATCGTATCAAGAATAAGTTGGTAGAACCATCGGGGTTGCGCTCAGATCGTCCTGGTTTGCTTGCCATGCTTGAAGGTGCATCAAGACGCAATTTTGATGTAATCATCGCTTGGCGTGAAGACAGACTGTACCGAGGTCTACGATCCATGCTGATGGTTCTGGAAGTTATCAAGAGATACAAGCTCTCAGTTATGTTATGTTGGCGAAAGAAACTTTTGACCCCAAAATCGCACCGGTACGCGCTTGGGCAGCTCAAATGGAGCTGGAGAATATGCAAGAACGAATGACGATGGGGGTGATCGCACGACTCAAAGCCGGTAAAGCAAATACTGGACAGGATCGCTACGGATATATTCGTATTGGTGAGAAAATTCATGTCCGGGAAGAAGAAGCCAAATGGGTTCGACAAATCTTTGCATGGTATACACAAGGAAATTCACTGTCACAAATTCGAAAACAGTTGATCGCCGCCAAGTCACCACAAAAAGACAGTCGAATTCCCCGTCGCATTCAATGGTCTCGTTCAAGTATTCAGGCTATACTCGGGTCTGCCAAAGAGTATGCTTATGGTCTCAAAACATATTCCCGTGCAGGGCAAACCTTTCATATCCCTGTTGTGCCTATCATTGATATGCCCACTTATGAGTTGTTCGTAAAAATGAGAGCAGAAAACAAAACCTATTCAAAACACCGTAAGAAAAATGATTTCCTTCTATCCGGTCATCTAAAATGTGCCTGCAACCTGACTTGGCGGGCACGCACAGCAGCCCATCGCCGCAGCCGCAAAGGGGAGTGGGTTGAACGCAAGACTCCCACAAGCACTTACTTCTGTCCACAACCCCACAAGGAGCTTAGATCGTCAGATTGTCCCAAATCTGTAAATGGCAAAGATGCGGAAGCACAAGTTTGGGAGAAGCTATATGAGTTCGTTATGAACCCGGATTTCTTACTTACACAAGCCAACGTGTTGGTTCATCAACTCCAACAAAACTATGAACACCTGCAACAGACCCACAAAGAAATATTAGACGAATTGGAAGCACAGTCCATCAAGCGCCAACAAGTCATCACCGAAGCCAGAAAAACACAGAGAGACGATGACGATTTTGCAGAGCAGATGCGTGAACTTTATGGCAAAGAAGGGCGCTTGAAGAGCAAGCTGGCAACTGTTGAGCAGGAACTGAAAACCTATACTGATCTGGATTGGGACACAAAAGTCAATGATTATGTAACGAATCTTCAGACGGGTATCGAAGAACTGAACAACGCGAATCCTGGATACCCCGACGAACAGCATCGCATTTTCTTGCTGAAAAAGCAACTGGTGGATGAGCTTCTAGCGAAAGCAATTATTGATGGTGAGCGAAATATTCAAGTAGAGTTTCGAGCGAAAATCATTGATCAGGCAGGCTGTGAGCAAAGAAATACTGGATTTCCCCAATGGCGGAGAGATTGTAGCTCGATTGTAAGTCCTAATTCTAACTGACCCAAAAGCGCCCTGATAATGCAAGGTTTTCAGGGCGCTTTTCTTATAAAAAAATCACTCCCCAGCCTTGAATGCCAGGGAGTGATAACAAGTTGAAAAAATGTGGTATGTATTAAATGTGGTTCATTGTCGGGCGGAACTTATACCCATATACACGATTGCTGCCGCGCTACGCTTATAACAGTCTAATGTAGGCCTATTTGCGAAGGTACTTAACTGATCTTTGAGCACCTTCGCAACCTTTTTTCAACCATATCCCTATTCCAAATGTTTCATCTCATAAAACACTCACGGCATCTCCACCTGCGCTATGATATCTAACACATCCTGAGGCGGGCTATCAAGCTTTTCCACCAGCAAAGGCTCTCTCGTGAATTCGATTTGCTCCGACCCATCCGCAAGGTACGCAAAAGCCTGAAGCTTCACCTGTTGTCCGGTCTCCAAATTGATCCAGACGCGCCGACCAACTTCAGTTGTTGCCTGAGATTCACCGGGGTTTTGGAAAGACACAGCTTCTGAAACAGCGATAAAAAGGCAGACAGAACCATCGTCGCAAGTTCTTTCTTCCTGCTGAATTGGGATACCGTTTTCTTCCGCTTGCGCCAGGTCTTGGGAGAAGAGGTCAGTCGAAAACAGGTAGCGAGAATATTCGTTATAGCCGGCATCTCCCGTCGTAAAGTTGATGGAATAGTTTCCAGCGCTTGCAGACTGTTGCAGAACATTCCCGTTTTCATCGCGGTCTGTGTAGAGCGAACGGGTCACATAGCCGTCCGCATCCACTTCAACCCATAGCTCGGTCACAAGGTAAGGTGGCGGCAGGATTTGCCCAGGGTGCATGTGAGATTCTTGCACAGTGACGGAATGAATCCAACCAGCTCCTTGTAACAAGGAAGCCTCAAATTTTTGCACCAATGCTTGCACTTGATATGAAAGTGATGATGGCGATCCCATCGTCGGGGTAGCGTACACTGCACCTGTTGGAAATGGCGTAGCAGTTGGAAGGCCGGAAGCTTGTACCGGTGCGGCTTCAGGTTGCCAGCGAATTTGCCAGGGACCGTGCGCAGTATAGTAAATGCGGTTGATCTCCACATCGAAAGGTTGCACAGGGATCGATTCAAAGGTCATCCCGGCGGTGAAGAGACCATTTTGGTTGGGAATACCTCCTCCAGACCCACGCAGCAATGAATTGGATGTAAAGAGCATAACGCCTGTCAGATCATCAACCTGCTCAAACTCGAAAACCAACTCCGTTGATGAAATCAGACTTGCACCGACAACATGCAGTTGAAAGTCAGCAATGTTTAGCGTCTCATCCAAATCCCAATGCTGTCCGGGTTGAGGATCGCTGCCGGGGGCGAAAGAAAAATGGGCAGATTCATCGGCAACGCCAGTGTAAACGGGCACATCTTCGCCATAAGGGAACATCACCAGAGAGAGCGTCAACATCTCGCTGCCGTCAAAAGCGGGAGCCTGAAAGAGCTTGGTATCCCCATCTCGCACATCTGGCGAAATATCCAGCAGCAAATAGCTCTTTCCGGTTTCGTCGCTCAAAACCACGTTCCAGTCGCCAGCCAAACCGGCATCCGGGGAATCAAAACGCAAGCCAACTTGCAGGATGGTCTTGTCGCTGTCAAATGCCACGTCTTCGAGTACCAGGGTTAGCCCGTCATGGGTCTCGCTTTGCAGGGACGGCGTTTCGGTAGGCGGCATCGGGATCAGTTCACCGGATCGAATGGGGCGCAACACAATCGGGATGTCCATGCTTTGCAACAATTCATAACCCGATGTCATAAATGTGAAGCGCAAGGTCAAGGATTCCGTTCCTGCTGGCAAAGGCGGATATTCGATGGTCATTTGTGTTTCGGGGACACCGCTTTCAAGATTGCCCGCCATCTGATAGGGGATTTTTTCGCCATCTGGGAGAAGAACAGATGAATCGACATACGCAGCGCCCCGTTCTTCTAGTAGACCGACGCGACGCACCTGGACCCAAAACCTGCTTCCGTCATGGACGGCTTTCTCCACCGTTAGGGTAATCCCGTCAAGACTGGCTGACATGGGTTGGTCAAGCACATAGACATCCGCAGTTCCTGAAGTGAAGCCAAAGCCGGGGATAAAGCCGCTCAGGCGTCCAACAGCATAGACGGCGCCCACTAACAGACTGAGGGCTACCAGCACAAAAAGGAAAGCAAGGGCGGGGCGGGCACGCAAGGATCGCATGAGGGGACTCCGGGGATCAACTTTCGGGGCAGATAATTCGTCGAAACGGCGACGTAAGTCTACATCCAGGCGCGCAGCGAAGGCGGGATCAGGCTTGGGCACGGTATAAAAGTGGGTTAGCGTCGCATCCAGTTCGGGGGGCATAGTCAAATCCATCTTATCCATTTTCAGCCTCCCACTGCTGGCGCAGGAAATCGAGCGTGCGGTAGAGTTCCATTTTTACGGCGGCTTCGCTGCGATTTTCGAGCAAGGCGATCTCGGCAAAATGCAGCCCGGCGGAGAAGCGCAGGCGCAGAAGCTCGCGCTTGTGTTCGTCCAGTTGGGCAAGCAGGCGTGAAAGCTGTTGCAGGTCATCGCTTTTTTCGAGGGCTGCCAGCAGACCTGGCTCCGAGGAAGGGTGCTCTTCGAGTGGGTCATGCGTGCGTTTGCGGTAAAAATCTGCCACGCGCCGACGCGCAATGCTGAACAGCCAGGCGGGGAAGCAGCCGCCCGCCTTGTAATGGTTTTTGAGCAAGCCTTCGAGCGCATCGGTGAAAATCTGGGCAGTCAGTTCTTCGGCATCGTGAACATTGCCCAACCGCCGATAGAGGTAGCGATAGACGCGCTCAAGATACTGCTCATAGAGAGCGGCAAAGGCTTCGGGGTTGCGGCGGGCGCGTTCGATGAGTTCAGAATCGTCGGACATAGCTATCTATTAATTCGTGCAGGGAGCGAAAAAGTAACAAATCCGATGGTACCCTTGTGTCAACGCGATCTATTCAAAGAGATCAAGCGTGTTATTGTAGGTGACAATTTGCCCGTTTTTAAGTACCCCGACTTGCAGGAGGGGCGGCATCATAGCCCAATCTGTGCCGCTCCAATCCTTGCTGCGATAATCCCAGCGGAAAAAGCATAAATCTTCCTTGCAGTTTTCCTCGTAAAGAAGCGCTGATTCCAACTCCGTCAGGCGAGGCGAATTGGTGATGGCAAATTGTCTGGCGATACCGCGCAGTTCATCCACACTCCTGGTTTCGGAAGCCGGGATATTGGGATGGCTGGGAAAGTTTGGCTCGATGGCAGCGAGACGCACTGTGTCGATATCGACGTAATATTTTGTTCCGGTTTCATCCGTGTAGAGGCTGGCATGGCGACTAAACGCATTCGGCACTCCCTGAATGGTCTCGAAATTCAAGAACAGATCGGGTTTGCCCATGATTTGGCGGATGAGCACCATGTCAGCGTCCTGATCGACATGTTCCAACTCAGGAGCAAGTTGCCATTCTTCGATCATCCATCCATAAATATCACAACGAGCAATTTCGTCATTGACGATAAGCGGGCGGTACTTTCCATCATCCGGCTCATAGATCATTGCTATTGCATCCGCGACATCCAATTCTTCGGTAGGACAGTAATTTTGTGCCTGCTCGTACAGAAATTGGAGATACACATCGCGTTGTTCAGAGGATGATTGGGTTGGGAAAGGGGTGGGCTTGATTTCATCCCGATAGACTTGGGCGTATAGTTGATATAGCGGATAAATTCGCTCATTAAGTTCCATCGACAAATCCATAATACGCATGAAGGATTCATCTTTAAAGAGGAAGATATCTTCCCCGCTAATTGGATCTTTACTGTATTCCACCTGTCCATTTTGCTTTTCGGCTTGGACAGCCTGTTCGTACTCAGCCACCAATTGTTGGATTTGCGCCAAGACATGCTCTTTTGCCGCAACAGTTGGGATAGCAGTTGCTGTGGGCACGGGAAGCGTTGGCATCAAGGATGGTATCGCCTTCGTTACAGAGGGGTTTTCTTCCTTCGCAGGCAAATTGGGCAATGCAAAAAGAATCGCCAGGGAAGTGGTTAGCAGTCCTATACTAATGAGTGCGACAAGTTTTTTCATGGGAAACCTCCGATTTGAAATGGATGTTTCGCCATTATGAGCAAGATCACCCTTTTTGTGACCTGTAGATTCCCGCAATTGCCCACCTGTGGATTCCCGTAAGGAGTGATTTGCCAGCATGAGCGCAGCTTCAGTGCGCGAGTTCACCCCCAGTTTGGCATAGATATTGCTCAGGTGAAATTCAACTGTCCGTACAGTAAGATTCAGGGCAAAGGCGATTTCCTTGTTTGTCTTGCCCTGGATGAGTAATGCACTGACTTCCTTTTCACGCTTGCTGAATTGGTTCGGTTGTCCCATACGCCAAGTGTATCCCAGATTCGTCAGCGCACCCAACCGAGCCAGCCAACGGATTCCTGGAGAGCGTAAGTAATGATTACCTGTTTTGATGTTGTATCTACCACATAAAGCGTATCGGGTAACGTTTTAAAAGTATCAGTTGTAACTGTGTAAGCCAGATATCGTTCGTCCCTTGAAAAAGCCGGTTTGCCATAATCCAGATTGATCCAGGGCGCAGAAGTGAGCAAATCGCTTGCTCCTGTTCGATTATGCAACCAGATTTGCTGTTCGCGTTCAGCTTGGCGGTTGATCACGACCTGCCAGAAATAATCTCCGTTTGGAGACATACCAAAGTGTTGCCAATCGTTGAAGTAGAAAATTTTTTTAGGTGAGACAGTTTGGTCCGTCGCTTCTTTCAAACAAAGGGAGCTGGTTGGGTTTGTCGCCTCGCCGGTTTCGCACATCCAGACCAGCGTGTCCTCCAAAACCCATGAATAAGTACCATCCCCATAAAAAGGCGTCTGAGTTAGATTGTAGAGTGCACCTGGACGATGCCGATCAAAAGGAAGCAAGTAGATTTCACTCGCCCCGCTTTCGAAGTCCGTGCCGTTGAAGGCAAGCCATTTCCCGTTCGGAGAAAAAGCGGAATCCAATAGGCTAATGCCATTCCCAGTGGGATCATCTACTACATTGGCGGGGCATTCCCCGTCTTCACGGCAGGATAAATCGACCCAGCCTATGCTGTCCATTGCTCCCGGCACATTACCAGCTACATTGAATGCCAGCAGTTGCCCATCTGATGACCAAGCCATCTGAAACGGCAACAACAATCCAGAAGGAGTCAAGGTGAGCAGCCTCGGAACCGGTTCTCCAAACCGGAAAGTGTACAAGTGCGGATCATCCAATACATTGGAATCTTTGTTATAGATCCCAGTTAGATAGTCTATCCCTTGCCGATCTGGATGGATATTTATGGATGACACATGGCCCGGTAGGGTGAGAAACAATCCATGATCCGTGTTCATCGAGGGCGAGATGCGATATATGTCGCTTTGGGCATCATGCCAGACTGCATAAAGCAAATCGCCAGATTCAAGAGTTTGCCCACTAAAGAAATAATGATCGAAGGGCAATGGTGTCGGCATTGGTGCAGGGAAAAAGGAATTTGGATCAGCCACCACTGGTGTGGGGGTGATCGAGGCCTCTTCCGGCAGCGTAAAGGTGAATTCAAAGGGACCATCCACAATCACGCTCGCACCAATTACAGGAATGGTGATCTTGCCGTTGATCTTCCCTTGCGGGCGCAGCAATTCGATGAAGATGTCCTTGCTGCCCATCAGCATACCACTACCGTAGAGATCATCCACGCGATCTGGCTTGCCGATTTCCAGAGATGCTGGTGTAAGACCGTTCACCGTTTGAACAGGGTCGGCGTTTAACGTCAGGCGCAGGCTGTTGACCCCATCTCCGACGAAAGTAGCCTGGCTGAAGT
Organism: Anaerolineales bacterium; assembly: GCA_050293165.1. Lineage (GTDB taxonomy): Bacteria > Chloroflexota > Anaerolineae > Anaerolineales > Villigracilaceae > Desulfolinea. The sequence goes on from JBNKMO010000252.1 coordinate 8,195, forward strand.
GAACGGGCATGTCCAATATCTGAATGGTGGCATCCAGCGGAAGGATGGTGTCTGGCTGAGGGTCGGAGCCGACATCTACGACAAGGGTTTGTTCCAGGATGTTGACGTCGGCAAGCAAAGCTGGGATGGTGAGCGTTACCTGTTGAGCGGCAGGCAGCGGCGGGAAAATCAACGTCCCAGCTTGCGCCTCCTGTATTTGTAAAGCTTCTCCCTGTTCATCCTGCAAAATTATGGATTCCGCTTGCCAAACTGTTCCCATCCACGATGGGCGTAAATCCGGGTTGAGCGGCTTGGCTTCAACCAGCACGGATGTAGCTTCGGGCGAAGTCGTTGCTGCCAGCACACAAAGTTTCATACCGTTTTTCTCAACACAAAGATCAGGCTGGGCAGAGGGTTCACCGATTCCTTCAAGGTACGGAACGACCTGCACATCTGGCAAGGCGGACGCAGAGGCGGGCATCCAGGTAAGAGGCAAATGCCATCCTTCAGGGAGCGTCAAGGTCGTTTGCGAGATGCCACTCGGTAAGGTTGGAAAGGTCAAGCGAACTCCATGCGAGTCGGGTAGATTAGGGTTGTATTCCCACCATGTCAGGGGCAAGGTCTCTCCATTGGGCAATTCCAATTGAGCGCCATCTGCGGGGGATGCGATGTCGCTGTATTCCAGATAAAGGATAGTCTCCTGTGGGGTTGAAATGCCTCGCAATGCCAGTAAAGTACGCCCATCATGTTCCTGGGCAACGGGCTGTGCCAGCACAAAAGTGGAATCGGCAGGCAAGAAACCGGTATCCTGAACGTAGATATAACCGAAGAGCCGTCCAACCGCTGCAAAGACCGGCTGGTGGAAGACAATCAATAGGGCAAAGAGAATGGTCAGGGTTGCGGCTACAGCCCATTTGACGGCAACCAGCTTGGGGAAAGAGCGACGCGGAGAGACTGTCCGGGTGCGGGAAATCCAACGAGCGCGGAGTTCCGGCTGGGGGGCGGCATCCACTCCTAAGTCCATCTCTACAAGCATGGATGCGATTTGGATAACAGGGCTATCGGCAGGGTGAGAGGGGGCAAGCCCCAGCAGCCTATCCAGATCACGGGTGAATTGTCCGAGATTAGCGGTCATGGCGCGCCTCCAGATTTTCAGATGCGAGCAGAGTTCGCAGTTTGAGCAGCGAACGATACAGAATGACTCCCACATTACTTTCGGTTAACCCGGTCAGTTCGGCGATCTGGCGATTGGTAAGCGGACCGCCGAATTTCAGGGCAATGATCTCGCGAGCACGTTCATCCAGCAATTTGAGCGCCAGCAGGATTTCTTCCTTGTCCTGTGTGAGCGTGATAGCTTCTTCAAGACCGGTTTCATCTGGGATGGGAAGATTGTCGTCTAAAGGAATGGTTAGCTTGGCGGCTTTCCAGTGGTTGATGGACAGGTTGTGGGCAATGGCGAAGAGCCAGGTTTGGATTTGGGCGCGACGTGGGTCGAAGCGATTTAGGTTTTCAAGAGCGCGCGTAAAGGTGGTGGAGGCAAGATCGTTTGCCGTATCCACATCTGCACCGCGATAACGAAAATAACGAAAGATAGCAGGGTAATAACGCTCAAAGGCGTCTTCGAGGCGCTCGTGGTTTGCTCGTTTGGTGAATTTCAAAGATGCCTCCTGACTGAGGGTCTATGAATATATACAATCCGGATGGAAAAGTATTACGGATTAACCCAACCTTTGATCTCCCCATCCACACCTGGGAGCGGGATAATCTGACAGGTCTCCAGATTGATCAACGCTGGGGTCATAGGCGTGTTAGAAAAATCTGTGTTCATCACGTTGATTGCCAGCCAGTTCCCGTCCGGGCTGAACAGGGATGGGAATATCATCCAGTGATCCAGTTGCACCAATAGTCGTTTTTCGGAGCCATCCAGGCGGGAGACGTAAATACCGGGCGACATTTTACCGACCACATGCTCAAGGTAAACTAGCCACTGTCCATCGGGAGAAATGGCGGCAGATGGGCTGCCGTAGGAATCATAATCGGTCGTCAGCAGCGTTTGTCGGCTGCCATCACTCACATTTAGCAGTTCGATCTCGTTGCCGCTCTGGATCAGTACATACTCGTCGCCACTCCAGCCAGCCAAGCCGATGAACGCGGTTGTGTCTGTCAGCGCACGTGGGTTGCTCCCATTCTCATCCAGGACAAAAATGTTATAGCCCTTATCCGTCAGGTGCGGCGCGACGATCTTTTTCCCGTCCGGCGACCAAAGCGGGGACAAATAATCATCCCCCAGCACGCTTTTTTGCCCGCTGGCAACGTCCATTATCACCAAACGATTTTGCTCATCGCTGTACACCAATTTTGTACCACTGGGCGAGAGTGAACCCTGCCCAAAGACCAGCTCCTGCTCGCTGCTGCCATCCAGGGATATGATAAAGAGGGATGGATCGGGCGAAAGCGCACCGCGCATAACGAGGATTTTTTCCGGCAAACCGGACGGAAGCGGGGCGTCCTTGTCCTCAGCTTGTTTCCAATTTTCGAGCGTGATGCACGCTTCGGGCACGGTGACCGGCACATCGTCCGCGTTCGATGCGGGAGGTGACCAAGTGGTTTGCCACTTGCCGTTCAGCACAATCCCCCGCACACCCATCAGAACGGGACCCCCAAACTGTCCATTGCTCAAAACGTCAACGCTCATGATCCCATTTTTATCGCGTGATTGTCCCCCAAAACTACCTCCATAGTCATTGCGTACGCCGCCTTCAATCGAGAGTGGAACACCCTGTAGTTCGGAATCAGCGCGGATAAAGAAGCGGAGACCTTGCGAATCGCCCTGCTGAATGAAGGTCGCAGTCAGGACGGCTGCCTTGTGACCGAGTATCTCCAGCGTTTGGTCAATCTGCCATTCCTGCCCCACCTGTGGATTTGTACCGGGGTCAAAGGAAAAGGTATAGGGTTGCAACAGTTGCAGGTACGCCTGTTCCACCTGGATGGTCAGGGATGAAGGTAAGGCGTGACCATAGACCTTGAATGCCCATTGCGCTGGCTGGGCATCGGGAATACCGATTTCGTCAAGCTGCACCGGCTCAATGGGGTACTCCATCCCGTTTTCGTCCAATAATTTTGTGTCCCAGCCACTAATCCCAATCTCGGTAATGGCAGGATCATTCCAGCTTGTCCTGCCAAGCAGGTAATAGCCGTCGTCCACGGGGATCACTTTCTCGATCTGGAGCGAGATTCCGAGAGTGCCACTCTGCACAGATGCGCCATCTGCCATCGCTGCCGGATCAAAGGTGATCTGCCAGGGATGGGAGATTTCAAGATAGGGAATGCCAATCTCCAGCGGGGCAACGATTTCACCACCCATCATGGCATAGGCTTTGATGATCCCATTTTCGTTGAGGATAGTGGGCGAACCACCGGCACCGCCATCAGCAGAATAGCCGGATTGAACAGTCAGCATGATGTTCCTGAAAACGGGTTCCACTTCAAGCGTAAACTCAAAGCCGTACATTTCTTCAGGCATGAAGCGAATCCAGTCCTCATTCTGTAAATCGTCGCGTGTGACATAGCGCGCCGAAATAATCTTGACCGGCTGCCCCAATATCTCGATAGTCTGGTTGAGTTGCCATTCCTGCCCCGGCTGCGGGTTGGGACCGGGATCGAAGGTAAAGTGTGGAGTGTTTTCCAGCGGCAGGTTTGCACCGACCCAGGGTAGGGTCAGGGTTAGTGGCGCAGCAAAGGATAGGCTATTCAGGCTGTAGCGTAACGAAGTCTGGTGTGGGTCTGTAGACACAGCAGTGTCCAAGCGGGACAGGCTGAGGGTTTGTCCAGTGGAGTCGGTTAGCACGACATCCGCGCCAGTGCCTACTGCGTAATCGGCATAGAGACCTACGTCCCAATTCAGACCGGTATCAAGAATATAGCCACGCTCCGTCTGTTGTACAGCTTGAAGCTGGTAGCGCAGCCCCATAAAAGGCGCAGATTCTGTCAATGAAACGGAATCAGGCGCAAGGGTCGCGGGCGGCTGCGGCGTGGCAACTTCGATCACTGTTGAAATCGAAATATCTGCCGGCGCGGGGACAAATTTCAGCGTCAATTCCCAATCTTGCGGAGCGGCATTTGGAGCCACGTCCATCAGGCACGGCAAGACGAAGGCAACCGTATTCACATCCGCAGGGATGGGGGCATAGTAGATGCTATCCCGATACCCGTTTTCCCAACCATCGCCGCCTCCATCCGTCAGCCTTAGCTCAGAGCCGTCAGGCAAAAGCAGCGTCGGGCTTGAAGGGGAGCAGAAGAAACCACCTTCTCCCTTGGGGCGTGCATCCTGTGGAATTCCATCAACGCTATAAACGAGGAAGGTCTTTTCGGATGTGAGAATCGCCTGCTCAATCGTCAGCGTGATACCATCCCTTGTTTGGCTGACAGGTTCTGCCAGAATACGGATCGGCGCATCCTGATCGACAATCCCGACGCCAGGAATATAGCCCAGCGAGCGACCGACGGCATATACAACGCCGCTCAACAGGCTCAATGCCATCAAGATAACCAGAATAAAAAGCGCCGGGCGGGTGCGTAAAGTGTGCATCAGGGGTTTCCTCTCAAGTTTTCCTGCAATCTCAGGAAAGAGGTTCATCTCATCGGGAACATGGCTCTGCGCAGCGGCATCCAGAACATCAAAATAAGAACGTTTCATTGCGCGCTCCTTTCTGAACCCAGCAATTCACGCAGGCGACGGCGGGCAGTGTGCAAAAGCCACTTGATCGTGCCGGGCGCGACATCCAGTTTCTGCGCCATTTCCGCTTCGCTCATTTCCAGATAATAACGCTGCACGATCACAGCCCGTTCTCGCGGGGAAAGTTTGGACAGGGATTGGAGGATCATATCCGCCTGCTGCCTGAACTCGATCTCCGACTCGACCGAAGCAGCATCGGCGAGACGCCCCTCGACTTCGGCTGGGTCGGCGTCAAAGGAAATTTGTTTGCCCCTCTGCCGCACGGCGTTCAAGGCAGCGTTGACCACGCTCCGCATCAGATAAGGTTCAAAGGCACGTTCCTCATCAAAACGCCTGACACGTTGATACACGCGGACAAAAGTATCCTGAACCACATCCTCTGCAAGGCTTTCATCCTGCGTAATCAGAAATGCCGTTCGCACTGCCCGAAGCTGATATTTCGTTACCAAAACTTCCAAACCGCCAATCTCGCCCTTTTTCATGCGCCGAATGGCATCACGATCATCCATAGAATACTCCATGTAGTGTGTACGCGTTCACACTTAATATACACTTTGAGATGGGAAAAGGTTGGGTGCAAATTGAATACCCCGCATCAAGCTGGAAAGTTTGCATAAGAGCCATCGCCTTTCATAACGATGGCTCTTATGCTTGTCATAGGTAACTTTGGTAAAAAGAGATGGGATATTTAGCGGTCCAGTTTTACCCTCAGCGAGGCAAAAGTGTCATCCTCTGCCGATGTTCTCAACACCATCAAGGAACCATTCCAATTTCGCCCCTCTTCGTCGGTAAATTTCCAAATGCTCCAGGCAGCGCCACCCCCACCATCATCTGCTTGGGCGGAGGTGCTTGTTTGCAATTCCCAGCCAGCCGCTTCTAATTGTTGGTTATAAAACTCGACCAATTCCACAGGCGATAGATCTGTTTTTAAAGATGCGGTGGTTTCTGCTTCGCGATCGCCGCTGCTCGATCCGCCCATTTGCATGATTGCGCCCTTTGGCGCGCCCAGTTGGGGGAGCAGGTAGTCAACACCATATCCGTGTGTGTTTAATACCGGTCCACAGTTGTATTCAGGGGTAAGATCAAGATTCAAACGGAGAGCGGTTTTTCCATTTGCAAGCAGAGGAGTTTCGATGCCCAAATAGGCATCATTTTCTTCATGGCAGTAGCCAATATAGAGTGTTTGATTTTTGTCTTCAACAAAACCGCCTGGGATTACATTTTGTTCTTCTTCGCGCCAGCCATCTTTTATCAGATTTTGTGCATAAAACTCACGGATCTCCTGCGCAGAAAGATCAGTATCAAAGACAAGCATATAATCTGTCCAGGCACCTGTAACACTACCGATGATGCGCACTTCGTTCGGAACAGGCAAGTCATAGGGCATGTCATCAGGGAGACTGCCAATATAAACCGCTTCTTTTTGTGTTGATCCTTTTCGATATGGGTACATCTGTCCAAACCAGGAAGAAAGAAATTCCCGAAGCGCTTCTTCATCTCCTCCGATAATTTCCACAGGATCCATTACTGGATTCGGGTTGGAATCAACAGGTGAATTTGGTTCCGATGCCAAATCTGTGGAAGTATTTTTCTGGGCAATCTCAGATGCGCCTGTGCAACTTGTCAGCGCAAAGGTTAAAACGACCAGAAGGGTCAAAAGCTTTTTCATTTTATTCTCCTGCACGCGTAAAAAACGCCCGCAACCAAACGAACATATTTGTGGAAAGGAATCGTTAGTTGAAAAGCACCCGCATTAGCTAGAGAAGATTCTACAGTGGAAAATTATCGAATACAAGAGGAATTTTTGACTGGTGGAAAGTTTACTGGAGTAAAACCAACTCATAGTTCAGAGAAAATATCACAGGACAAGTAAGTGTCCTATGAGCAAGTAGAAATTTCTGCCAAATCAGCTTTGATGGCTGAAAATCGAGAAGAACATGCAACGAAAAGCCGTAATCTACATCCGCACATCATCCGAAGCTCAAGGAGAAGGAGCCAGTCCTACTGAACAAGAAAACGATTGCCAACTTTTAGCAAAAGAAAATGGCTTGATTGTTGTCCGTGTTTATCGAGACATCGAAAAATATCGTGTCAAGAACAAACTTGTAGAACCATCCGGATTGCGCTCAGATCGTCCTGGTTTGCTTGCCATGCTTCAAGATGCATCCAGGCGTGGCTTTGATGTGATTGTCGCCTGGTGTGAGGACAGACTGTATCGAGGGCTACGGTCCATGTTGATGGTTGTGGAAGTTATCCAGCGATACAAGATCACAGTTATGTTGGCGAAAGAAACTTTTGACCCAGAAATCGCGCCAGTACGAGCCTGGGCTGCTCAAATGGAACTGGAGAATATGCGAGAGCGAATGACTATGGGGGTGATCGCACGCCTCAAAGCCGGCAAAGCGAATACAGGGCAGGATCGCTATGGATATGTTCGCATTGGAGAGAATATCCACGTTCTGGAGGATGAAGCGAAATGGGTGCGGCAGATCTTCGCATGGTACACTCAAAAAAGCTCCCTCGCGCAAATTCGCAAGCGATTGATCGACGCCAATGCACCCCAAAAAGGCAGTCGAATTCCCCGTCGCATTCAATGGTCTCGATCAAGTATTCAGGCTATACTCGGGTCTGCCAAAGAATATGCTTATGGTTTCAAAACATATTCCCGCGCAGGGCAAACCTTTCATATCCCTGTTACGTCTATTATTGATATGCCCACTTATGAGTTGTTCGTAAAAATGAGAGAAGAAAACAAAACCTATTCAAAACAACGCAAGAAAAATGATTACCTGCTATCGGGGCATCTAAAATGTGCCTGCAACCTGACGTGGCGGGCAAGGACAACGACACATCGCCGTAGCCGAGAAGGGGAGTGGGTTGAGCGCAAAACTCCAATAAGCACATACTTCTGTCCCCAACCTCACAAAGAGCTTAGATCGCTGGATTGTCCAAAATCTGTGAATGACCAAGATGCGGAAGCTCAGGTCTGGGAGAAGTTATATGACTTCGTCATGAACCCGGATTTCTTGCTTGCACAAGCCAAAGATCTAGTTCATCAACTCCAGCAAAACTATGAATTTCTGCAACAGGTTCAAAAGGAGTTGTTGAAGGAACTGGAAGAACAGTCCCACAAGCGCCAGCAGGTTATCACTGATGCCAGAAAAACACTGATGGATGATGAAGAGTTTGCAGGACAGATGCGTGGGTTATATGGCGAAGAAGAGCGCTTGAACAGCAGGCTGACAACTATTGAGCAAGAAGTGCAAACCTATACCGAGCTGGATTGGGAAACAAAAGTTGATGATTATGTAACGAATCTTCAGACTGGTATCAAAGAACTGAATAACGCGAATTCTGAATCCATCGACGAACAGCATCGCATCTTTTTGTTGAAAAAGCAACTGTTGGACGAACTCCTAGCAGAAGCGATTATTGATGGTGAGCGCAATATTCAAGTGGAGTTTCGAGCCAAAATCATTGATTTGGCGGTGAGCAAAGAAATACTGAAATTCCCCAATAGTGGGGAAATTGTAGCCCGCTTATAGAGCGTAATTTCAAGGATGTTATCTGACAAAAAAGTACCCTAGCAATTCTGGATTGCTAGGGTACTTCTCTTTAAAACTTACTCCACAGCTCTGAATTCTGGGGAATGCGGCATGATGGTTTACGAGAAACTTTCTTGGCTGGGGTACGATCACACCCCTGTATAGAGAGTTTTATGCTCTCTGGGTCACTTTAACCCCGTATATTGTGGTATGTATTAAATGTGGTTCATTGTTGGGCGGAACTTATACCCGTATACACGATTGCTACCGCGCTGAATTCATAACCGTGATGACGTAACAGCTTTCTTAAACCCTAACGCCAAGCGCTTACTTAAATTTCCCATAAAAGGATGTGCTCGGGACTTCAATTTACCGGAAAATCACATACCTATTTTGCGGACTCTTCCTCTTCCCCATACGCCAACGCGACCGCCTTCTCGCTGATGCTGGCATAAGCATTCTGCAAAAGTGCTTCGATGCCGGGTTTTGGCACAAAGTTTGCTTCCCCCAGACGTTTGAGCTGGGGTGTTTTGATGGCAGGATTCTGTATACGCACAGAAAATGTGTCCAGTGGCGCACCAAGCTCAAAAAAGGTCGAGACGCTTTCTTCCAGTGGGGGAATGATTTCTTCTTCCACTTCTTCTTCGGCAAAATCATCTTCACCAGCCCGACGCTCCCGAAGAGCAGACATCACTTCTTCCTGTGTGCGTCCCCGCAGGCGGAAGATGAGAAAAGGATCCTCGTCGAAGCGTTCGCCCAAAATATAATGCGCGGCGGCGACATGCTTGCAGGGATTCGCCCAATCGGGACAGGAGCAGTTGGTCTCGAGGTCGCCGCGCTTTTCGGGAAAAAGGCTTGCCCCCGCTTCTTTGAAGGCTTCTTCAATATCCTGAGGCATTTCGCCCGCTAAAAGCTGCGCGGTGAAAATGGCTTGTTCGGCGAGCGCGTCAATTACGGCACCCCATTGGCTATCGCTGAGAGAGGCGATTTTGATTGTCACTTTATAGGGCGTGCTGCGCGATCCCTGTACTTTTGCCAGAATGCCGTCTTTTTTCTCGTCAATCGAGATGACCTGACCCTTGCGTGCATAGCTGCGCCCGCGCCCCAGCCTGCCCGAATCGACCAGGCGCTCCAATGCCGCTATCCAGCGTTTTGCCCACCAACTGGATGCAAACGCGCCGCGTTTACTGCGCGCTTTGATGCCATCTTCCACTTCCTTGGCTTTTGTTGGTTTGAAATAGTAATAAGACATTCGTACCTCGCTTCATTTACCACAGAGACCACAGAGTACACGGAGTTTTTTGAGAAAAAAGAGAAGGCTTTTTCTCTGTGATCTCTGTGAACTCTGTGGTGAATCTCCTTCTAAAATCTCCGCAGAGAAACCGCCTTCCGCAGTTCATCCGTACTCATCTCGGTCAGCCACTTTTCGCCTGTGCCGACCACAGCATCTGCCAGCGCCTTCTTGGATTCGATCATATCGTCAATCATCTCCTCCAACGTGCCAGTGGTCACAAATTTATGCACCTGCACATTTTGCTTCTGCCCAATCCTGAACACGCGGTCAGTTGCCTGATTTTCTACTGCGGGATTCCACCAGCGATCAAAATGGAAAACGTGATTGGCGCGCGTCAAATTCAAACCCGTCCCGCCTGCTTTGAGCGACAAAATGAAAATCGGCGGCGCAGAATCATCCTCCTGAAAACGGCGCACCATTTCGTCGCGTTTCTTGGTGGGCGTGCCACCGTGCAAAAACTGGGTTGCCGTGCCTAAAGATTTTGGCAAGTGCTCGGTCAAAATATCGCCCATCTCGGTAAATTGCGTAAAGATCAACGCCCTCTCACCTCGCTCCAAAACCTCTTCCAGCAATTCGCCCAGACGCTCCAACTTCCCACTGCGATCATCCAGCGAAACGCTGCCCGCCTTTTTGTCCATCTGATGCAAATACTGCACGGGATGGTTACAAATCTGCTTCAACTGCATTAGCATACTCAGCACCAAACCCTTCCGCTGCATCCCCTCCTCGCCCTCGATGCTTTTCAGCGCATCCTGCACCACCGCTTCGTACAACGTCGCCTGCTCTTCAGTCAGCGAGCAATAAACCTTCGTCTCCACTTTTTCGGGTAGGTCGCTGATCACGGTCGGGTCGGTTTTTACGCGCCGCAAAATAAAGGGCGTCGTCAATTGCCGCAACTGCTTGACCGCCTCCTGATCCTGATAACGCTCGATCGGCAGGGAAAATTTTTCCCGAAACACCTTTTGCTTGCCCAAATAACCTGGATTCAAAAACTGCATAATCGACCAAAGTTCCGAAAGGCGGTTTTCAACGGGCGTTCCCGTCAATGCAATCCGAAAATCGGATTCAAGTTTTTTGATCTCCTGCGTCTGTTTTGCGGCGGGATTTTTGATATTCTGCGCCTCGTCCAAAATCACCGCCAGCCATTGAATGGATTGGAGGGATTTGGCATCAATGCGCGCCAGCGGATAACTGGTCAGCACCACGTCTTTATCTTTTACAGCATCCCGAAACGCCCCCGACTTTAGTCTGGTTGCGCCCCGATGAACATAGGATTCGAGATTGGGCGCAAATTTGCCAATTTCCCGCTCCCAGTTCGTGACCACCGAAGTCGGCGCGATCAGCAAAGCGGGGGCAGAGAGTTTCCCATTCAACTCTTTTTCACGCTGCAACAACGCAATCGTCTGGATTGTTTTGCCCAGCCCCATATCATCGGCTAAACATGCGCCCATGCCCCACTTCCGCAAAAACGCCAACCACGAATAGCCATATTTCTGATAAGGGCGCAACTCGCCAGTCAACGCTGTCGGCTGGGCTAATTCTTCCAGCTTTTCCGATTGCTCGAAATCCGCCAGCAACTCTTTCAGCCAGCCGTCTGTTTCTACCGCACTGACTTTTAACCCGCCCACGGCTTCATTGCCGCCCAAGCCCAAGCGCATCGCTTCGAGCAGGGAGATTTCGCCTTCGAGCTGTTGTTTCTTCCAAAACGCAATCGCGGCTTCAATATCTTCCGCGTTGAGAGTGACCCACTCCCCGCGTATCTGCACCAGCGGGGATTTCAGGTTGGCAAGCGCGAGAAATTCTTCTTCCGTCAATTCGGTATCGCCAATGGATAACTGCCATTGGTAGCTGACCAGATTTTGCAGGGTCATGATCCCTTTTGCCGTTTTATCTTTGCTCGTTCCCAATTTGGCTTTGACGCCCAAACGCGCCCCCTGCCTATTCCACCAAGGCGGAACAAGGATGCCAAAGCCCGCGCCCTCCAAAATCGGCGCGGTTTCGCGCAGGAAGGAATAGGCGTTTTGCGTATCGATGCTCAATTCTGTGGGGATTTTGCTTTTCAGGCTTTGCGTGATCGGCGGGAAGAGACGCGCCGCGTAGCCCAAGCCTGTCAGCAATTTTTCCTGTGGCTGCTCAAAACGATGCCCCAGACGAGTCAGAGCGCCTTTCGACTTCTTCCAAACTTCCTCGGCAGGGATTAGCAAAGAGGGGTCGTCTTTTGCCTGAATGAGATAGTGCAAATTCCACGCGTCCTGTTCCGAAGCGGGCGCTTCCAAACGAAAAGCCACGCGCGAGGTCTCATCACCCGCAACATGCAGATTTCGCATCCAGGCGCGGTGACTGGGTTTGAGCAGGCGAATTTGTTTCGCCGAAAGTTGTATGGCGGGATTTTTGTTGAATAAGGCAGAAATCCAGCGAGAGCCGGGTTCGCTGTCTGGTTTTGGGGCGGCTTCTTTTCCCCAAGTGCGAGCGAGCGAATCACAGAACGTGTTCAAGAAGCTGTGCAACAAATTTCTGGAAGAGAGTTCGGGAAACTCCGCTCTGCAAAGGGGCGGCATGGCGGCTTCGAGTTGGCTCAGGCGTTGGGCATCACGCGGGCTGTCGAGGACGGGCAGCCAACGCGCGTCGTTGCCTTCGATGATTGGCACCAGTTTTTGTGCAGATAGCGCTTCCAATGCCAGGGACGCGACCCTGCTCCAGAAACGGGTAACAAGCCCTGGTTCCAGGCGCGTTCCGTCGAGAATCGGTTCGGGCACAGAGAATGCCAAAAGAAGGGCAACCGCATCCGGGGCTGGCACCCAGATCGCATCCACAATAAAAGGAGAAAGCGTTTTTTCGGCAGTGGGAATATCCCAATTATGGATGAGTTGCGGCGAGGGCGTGGGGATACCCCTGACTTCGGGGAGTTGTAGGGTGAGTGTGCGTTTTTCACCCTTGATAGTGGGCGCAGTGGCAAAGGGATGCACTTTTGGCTTGGGGATTTTCGCTGCACGCCCGCGACGCGGAGAGGGCTGCGGTGCATCGGGCGTTTCTGCCCAAAAGTAGATGCCTACAGGGTCATCGGCGTTTTGCGGGGGCTGGTAGTGGGCGTGGATGATGTTCATGTTTTATCGGTAGGCAGGCTTAATATCAAGACGCTCTTTGAAATCATGCACGTTTGCTTGGGCGTTTTCCATTGTTATAGGTTCTTTATCCCGTTTGCGCCAAGCGGAAGGATCAAGTGTGCCGAGAACCAGATATTCATTTCCAACAATTTCAGGAATGTTTTCCTGATGAGCTAAAGTCAACATATTTTCCAATTCATCTTTATGAACGATCAAGAGATCGCATTGTGGGCAGTAGCGGCAGGGTTTGTTGATCGTGGTTGGATACGTGGGATAAACATGGATGAACAAAGGGACTTTACGAATTAATGTTTTTCCAGAACATTTTGGACAAGACGAAAATCTTACATCCGTGTAGGGATTAAAGATAAACTTGTATTTCGGTGGCAATTTGCCGAATTGTACTTTTTGCTTTTTTGGCATATTTTTCTCTTTTCTGAAGTTTATCATAAGGATTTCGCCATGAGCGAGTACCAATATTATGAATGGCAGAGGCTTGAAAGCCCGCTGACAATGGATGAGCAAAACGCTGTGGATGCGCTCTCCAGCCATATTGAAGTGAACGCGATGCAGGCGAGTGTCTCATATAACTGGGGGGATTTCAAACATGATCCCATCAGCGTGTTGGCAAAGTATTTTGATGCCTATCTCTATTTTGCCAATTGGGGCAGCTACGATTTGGCGTTCAGCTTTCCAAAAGGGCTGATTGACGCGGCTGCGCTCGAAGTCTATTTCGACGAAGACCATGTCAATATGCGCGAGATCGAGGGTAAGCTGGTTTTGAAGTTCGAGAAGCGCGATGACGATGGCTATGGCGGCGATTATGAAGAGCAAAACCATCTTTCCACGCTCTCCCGCCTGCGTGATGACATCATTCAGGGCGATCATCGCGTGCTTTATATCGCCTGGCTCAACGCAATGGCAGAGCAAGCTGATTGGTACGAAGAAGATGAAGACGACCCCGACAATTTCTACCAAGACCTAGAGCCGCCCGTTCCTACCGGATTGAATGAACTCAGCCTGCCCTTGCGGACTTTTATGGATGCCTTCGAGATTGACCCTTTCCTCGTCTCTGCCGCAGCCGAACGTAGCCCGCGCTTGGTTCCGTTAAAAAAGACGGCTTTCGATTCGGCAATCAGCAAGCTCTCCCGCCAAGAAGCGGACGAATTCCTGCTCAAAATCGCCAACGCAGAGCCTGGTGCGGTCGCCGCGCTGCGTCAAAAATTGCGTTCTTTTGATAAACCAAGTGAAAAGAAGCAACCCAAGCTACGCACAATTGGAGAATTGTTCCAAAGAGCCGAAGAACTGGAAGAGATTGAAAGAAAACGGGCGGCAGAAGAAAGGCACAAAAATCATATTGCCCGCATGAAAAAGTTGGAAAAAGAAGAGCCCCAACTCTGGCTGGATGTAGAGAGAGTGCTTACAGGCGGGGCTAAAGCCAGTGTTTATGATGAAGCAACAGAAATTCTTGAGAAGCTGTATGAGTTGGCTGAATACAAAGAGGAAGGATTTCGCTTCAAAACACAAGTCCAAAGATTTGCAAAGCAATATGATCGGCGCTTGGCGCTCATCACGCGTTGGGAGCGAAAAGGGTGGATGTAGCGCTCCACATCTCATCTGGGAGACCGCGTAGTGTCTAACGCCAAGGGCGGTATCTCGCATCTTGAACGGAATCAATTCCAAACCCATAAGTTATTATACTTTCAAGTATAATACTCAAAAGTATAATAATTACAGAGTGAGGTGACACACTATGAAATTTGAATTCCTGGACAGACAGCGAGAGCTACAACAATTGGAAAGATTGTGGGACTCTCCATACGCTAAATTTCTGGTTTTATACGGCAGGCGACGAGTAGGAAAAACGGCTTTGATCGTCGAGTGGATACACCGCTCCAAACAACGTGCGCTCTATTGGGTTGCAACGCATACATCGGCTGCCAATCAATTACGATCTTTTTCCCAAGCAGTCTACAACTTTGCCAATCCCAACAATCCTGCTCCGGACAATTTCAGCTACACAAATTGGAAACAGGCTTTTCAACAAGTTGCCTCACTTGCAGAAAAAGAACGTCTGGCTCTTTTTATAGACGAATTCACCTATTTGCTCGAAGTCACCCCTGATATAGCCGGACAGCTACAAAACTTGTGGGATCATCTTCTTTCTAAACGCAACCTTTTCTTATGTCTCTCCGGCTCGCATTTAGGGATGATGAAACGGGAATTTCTTTCATATCAAGCCCCTTTATATGGTCGTGCATCTGCACAGCTATACTTACAACCTTTTTCCTTTGGCGCTACAGGCCGCTTTTTCCCAAATTACTCGGCAGCAGATAGAGTTGCTATTTACGCAATATTTGGCGGTGTTCCAGCCTATTGGGAAAGGGTAGATCCAAGAAAAAACATTTCCCAAAACATCAAGGATAACCTTCTCACCCCAAACAACCTGCTTCAAGCAGAACCCAAACTGCTTCTGCAAGATTTTGTTTCCGATCCGCATAATTATATTTCCATTTTGAGCGCTATCGCAAAAGGCGCACATGTCGTGAGGGAGATTGTCGCCAGCACGGGTTTGGCAAGTGGACATGTGAGTAAATATCTGAGCGTGCTGAAAGATTCTGGATTTGTCGAAAGGCGCATCCCTCTAACGCTCATGAAGAATTCCAGGGCTGGGCGTTACCATATCACCGATCCCTACTTGCGTTTTTATTTCCGTTTCCTAGAAAATCGTCAAGAACAGCTTGCGCTTGGTATACAAGATCAGGCTCTTGCAGAAATCAAAAAGCATCTCATAGATTTCATTGGCACCTATACTTGGGAAGAAATATGCCGTGAGTGGACCATCCGTGCCGGAGCAAAAGAAGAGCTCCCCTATCTTCCCGATCAGGTTGGCAGCACATGGAATGCAGAAGCGCAGGTGGATGTCGTTGGCTATAATTCCATGGAGAAAACCTTGATTTTAGGCGAGTGCAAATGGACGCGCAGTCAAACCAAGGCCGACGTGTTGAAAGAGTTAATTGAGAAAAAAGCAAACAAGATCATTCCCAAAGAAGGGAAATGGGAAATCTTCTTCACGGGATTTTCTCGTTCGGGATGGTCATCAGGCGCCTTGACTTATTCCGATCAAATTTCAGCGGCACCGCCCTCCGGTTCCAATTGGTCAACAAGCGGAATTCGACTTGTTGATTTAGCGCAATTAGACCAAGACCTACGAAAGTGGACGTCACTATGATCCCACCCAAGATAAGTTGCGATTAAACCTGTACAAAAAAGGCTTGCTTTTTAGCAGCCTTTTTTCCTTTTTGTTGGCTAATTTCCGAAAAGGAGATGGACATACAACGAAAAGCTGTGATCTACATCCGCACCTCGTCCGAAGCCCAAGGAGAAGGAGCCAGCCCCGTTGAACAAGAAGCAGACTGTCGGCTTCTGGCAAAAGAAAAGGGGTTGATTGTTGTTCGTGTCTATCGAGACATCGAAAAATATCGTGTCAAGAACAAACTCGTAGAACCGTCGGGCTTACGCTCAGATCGCCCTGGTTTACTTGCCATGCTTCAAGATGTATCCAGGCGTGACTTTGATATGATTCTCGCCTGGCGTGAAGACAGATTGTATCGAGGGCTGCGATCCATGCTTATAGTTCTGGAATCAACCCAGCAATATAAAATTACAATTATGCTGGCAAAGGAAGCTTTTGACCCCAAAATCGCACCGATACGTGCTTGGGCTGCTCAAATGGAACTTGAAAGCATGCAAGAACGGATGACGATGGGGGTGATCGCACGGCTCAAGGCTGGAAAAGCGAACACAGGGCAGGATCGTTATGGATATGTCCGTATTGGTGAGAAGATTCTTATCCTGGAAGAAGAAGCGCAATGGGTACGGCAAATCTTCGCATGGTACACTCAAAAAACGTCCATACTTCAGATCCGCAAGCAATTGATCAACGCCAATGCGCCACAGAAAAACAGCAACATCCCCCGCTGCATACGATGGTCTCGATCAAGTATTCAGGCTATACTCGGGTCTGCGAAAGAGTATACCTATGGTCTCAAAACATATTCCCGTGCAGGGCAAACCTTTCATATACCTGTTGCGCCTATCATTGATATGCCAACCTATGAGTTGTTCGCGAAAATGAGAGAAGAAAATAAAACCTATCCAAAGCACCGTAAGAAAAATGATTATTTGCTATCAGGACACTTGAAATGTACCTGCAACCTGATCTGGCGGGCACGCACGGCAGCCCATCGTCGCAGCCGCAAAGGGGAATGGGTTGAGCGCAAGACTCCCATAAGCACATACTTCTGTCCTCAACCCCATAAGGAACTTAGACCACCGGATTGTCCCAAATCCGTGAACGCCAAAGATGCGGAAGCGCAGGTCTGGGAGAAACTATATAATTTCGTCATGAACCCGGATTTTTTGCTTGCACAAGCCAAAGAACTGGTCTATCAACTCCAGCAAAACCATGAATACCTGCAACAGACCCACAAGAAGTTGCTGGAAGAATTGGAAAAACAGTCCCACAAGCGCCAGCAAATTATCACTGATGCAAGGAAAGCACAGAGAGACGATGACGATTTTTCTGAACAAATGCGTGAACTATATGGACAAGAAGAACACTTGAAGCATAGACTGGCTATCATTGAGCAAGAATTGAAAACCTATATAGAGATGGATTGGGAAACAAAAGTCGATGATTATGTAACGAATCTTCAGACTGGAATCAAAGAACTGAATAACGCGAATTCTGAATCCATCGACGAACAGCATTGCATCTTTTTGTTGAAAAAGCAACTGGTGGACGAACTCCTAGCAGAAGCGATTATTGATGGTGAGCGCAATATTCAAGTGGAGTTTCGAGCCAAAATCATTGATCTGGCTGTGAGCAAAGAAATACTGGATTTTCCGAGTGATGGAAAATTGTAGCTCAGTTGTAAAGCGTAATTGCGATAACAATATCATCTGACACGAAAAGCACCCTGACAATCTATGCCCTATGGTTGGATTGTCAGGGTGCTTTTCGTTTTAAAAATATACTCCCCGGCTTTGAATACCGGGGAGTGCAGCATGATAGGTGATAAGAAAAATGTGGTATGTATTAAATGTGGTTCATTGTTGGGCGGAACTTATCCCCGTATATTTGATTTATACCGCACAAACTCCCCTATTCTCATAAAATGCTAATCACGCCGCACGATTCCCTGCTGCCAGGCATAAACGGCTGCCTGTGTGCGGTCACTGAGATGTAGTTTTTTGAGCATA
>JBNKMO010000253.1:0-19426 GCA_050293165.1 Anaerolineales bacterium
GATTTTGGAGCGGGGTACCGCAATTATCGAAAGAAGAAAATCAAACTTTGGTCAAAGATTTGCTGGCCTATACCGAAGATGGCTACACCTTAGTCTCATGGAATGGTTGCGGCTTCGACTTTCAGGTTTTGGCGCAAGAAAGCGGCATGGTAGAAGAATGCGGAGAGTTGGCCTTGAGCCACGTTGACCTAATGCTTCTGGTGACCTTCAACAAAGGCTGGTTCTTGGGATTGGACAAAGCGCTGGCAGGCGCGGATGTTGCCAGCAAGGTTCACGAGTTGACTCTCAAAAACGGCGAAACGCTCCACGAGATGAGCGGCGCACTGGCGCCCAAACTATGGACAGATGGCGAACATGATGCTGTCCTGACCTATTTACGCGGTGATGTTGAGCAAACGCTGGCTTTGGCGCAGAATGTTGTAGAAACCCAAAGCATCCGCTGGACAAGCGGACGTGGCAAACCACAATCGGTTTCTGTGCCGCGCTTATTGACTGTCCGAGAATGCTTCAACATCCCCGAGCCAGACACATCCTGGATGGACGCGCCCCCTGCACGAGAAGATTTTGTGAAATGGATTCCGGGTTGGGAAATGAAAGCGTTGGGGCGGCTTTTTTAACATTTGGAAATCAGCCTCACCCTTCGCGTGCAGTGGAAGCCAGATGGGCACAAACAAAAAAGGCGCAATCTCGATCAAGATTGCGCCTTAAGCTTTACTTCTTTGTGATCTTCTTCCACAACCACTTCAGCAACTCGTCAATCAGGGGCATCCCCAGAATACCGCTAATAAAGGAACCTATCGCACCCAACCAACGGGCGGGCCCAGCCTTGACGCCCAGGAATGTAGTCGCTTCGATCTCAATGAATTGCACTGAAAGCGTGCGTGTCAGCGAATCGCCACCGGTTTTGGGTGTAAAGCGCAGGTAAAGCCAAACCGTGCCGCGATACTCCCCTGCATCTTCAGGACGCACGCTCCAATAAAAGCTGACCGGTTCACCGGGCAAAAGCGGCTCGCTGACCACATCTGCCGGGAGCACCTGTACACCAGCCATATCCATACGAGCTTGAGCGAGGATGTTGTGCGTATCGTACAGATTCGGGATTTCGACCGTGTCACCCGTAACCTCGTGTCCATCAATCTCAGCGGTGGGGGTAATATTGCCCTTGTCGTCGACTTCGAGGGTCAGGCGGACCACATCGGCATCTCCAGCACGGATAGAGGGCGGAAACTCGAGTGTTAGACGGCGTTGCTCCGGGATGCTGGGAACCGCAGTTGGCGCTTCGGTCGCAGCGGGCAAACTCAAGGTCGCGGTCGGCTGCGCCACCGGGTTTTCTGCGGTCGGCCACGCCGCTGGTTCTTCTGCGCTCGGCACCCCAGTTTCCGCAGATGGCACAGCTCCACAGGAGGGCAACAGAAAAACCCCTACTCCCAATGCCAGAGCCAGTAAAAAATGTCTTATCTTCATTTTAAACCACCCAGTAGTAAATGAAGGCTTCAGGCGTGGGTAATTGCAAGTCAGCCGGAGAAATAGGCAGCACGCGACTTTCGTTGAGCGTGGGCAGCATTGCCCAAATCAATAAACTCAGCGAGAGAAGCAAAAGCAAAAAGGCCAGAATGAGACGGATTTTTTTGGACATGGTCTCATTATACAAGATTTTTGTGTTAGAATTTCTCCGTAATCACAATTTCATATTGCCCAGGGGCACACCCAGTTGTCAAGGTATAAAGCTGTTGCGCTTTCCTTGGCAATTTTTTGTTTTGGAACAGAAACGATCATATAAAGGAGAAAAAAATGACCGAATATCTGCCTGAACCTTTCCGCATCAAGATGGTTGAACCCATTCGTTTGCCTGAACGCGAAGAACGTGAGAACGCGCTCAGAGAAGCCGGATATAACGTCTTCGCGCTCAAAGCCGAAGATGTCTTCATTGATATGCTGACCGACTCGGGGACGGGCGCGATGAGCCACTTCCAGTGGGCAGCCATGATGATGGGCGACGAAAGCTACGCTGGCGCACGCTCCTTCCACCGGCTTGATTCCGCTGTTCGAGAGATATTCGGTTTTGCGCATTGGATGCCCACCCACCAAGGCCGTGCAGCAGAGGGAATCCTAAGCAGCTTGCTCGTTAAACCGGGCGAGTACATCCCCTCCAATATGCACTTTGACACCACCGAAGGCAATATCCGCTCGCGTGGTGGCCGTCCGGCCAATCTCGTCATCGACGAAGCTTATGACCCCGCAAATCTACATCCCTTCAAGGGGAATATGGATATCGAGAAGCTGATCGCCTTCATTCAGGAAGTCGGCGTCGAGAATATCCCCTTCGGCATGATGACCATTACCAATAATGCTGGTGGCGGACAACCCGTTTCGCTGGAAAATTTACGCGATGTTGCTGAAGTCTATAAAACCTACGACATCCCCTTCTTCATTGATGCCGCCCGTTATGCCGAGAACGCTTACTTCATTAAAATGCGTGAGCCGGGTTACGCGGATAAATCCACCATCGAGATCACCAAAGAGATGTTTGCTCTTGCCGACGGCATGACCATGTCCGCCAAGAAAGACGCTATCGTCAATATTGGCGGCTTGCTCTGCATGAATGATGATGATCTTTTCCAGAATGCGCGCAACGAACTCATCATGCGCGAAGGCTTCCCCACTTACGGCGGTTTGGCCGGACGCGACCTGGATGCAATGGCAGTCGGTCTCTACGAAGGCTTGGACGAGGCTTATCTCAAATATCGTTTGGGGCAAACCGAATACCTGACCGAACGATTACTTGAAGTCGGCGTTCCCGTCATCCAGCCCGCAGGCGGACACGCGGTCTACATTGACGCAGGCAGCGTCCTGCCGCATATCTCACACGCCGAGTTGCCCGACCAGGCCCTGGTTGTTGAGATGTACCGCGAAGGCGGCATCCGTGGCGTGGAGCTGGGTTCCGTCATGTTCTCCTACGAAGACCCCGACACGGGCGAAATGGTCTATCCCGACCTTGAGTTGGTACGTTTAGCCATCCCCCGCCGCACCTATACCCAAAGCCATCTCGACTATATCGTTGACATCATGGCAAAAATCGTCAAACGCGCCGACACAATTACGGGCTATCGCTTCACCTACGCCCCGCAATTTTTGAAGCACTTCACGGCGAGGTTTGAGCCGCTGTAGGAAATATTGCGTATTTCGTATTGCGCAATGGTCTTGTACACGAAAAACACGGATTTCGCGGAAAGTGCGAAATCCGTGTTTTTATTGAAAACTACTCACTCACAACATATAATTTTGGGAACTAAAAATCAAGCGTCTTCGGGCTTTCTTTCAGTCAGGATTATATTGTTAACTCTAAAGTAGTTGTAGAATACACAGCTCTCTGTAACTGTATCCGTTGGTTTTATGTTTTATTCTTAGTTGGAAATATTTTTGTTAGTAATAGTATTATTAGCAACAATACTATTGGGTATAAAATACAGTTCAAGACTGGATTGTAAATAGTAGGGATAACAACACCAAGATATCCAAAACCAAAAGCAAATAAAGCAAAAGTAATTACCGAAAGAATTATATTTGCTCTCTCTTTACCAAATTGTCCCATAGCACCTGCAATCAAAAGTGCAATCCATAAAACTGCTCCACCAAGGAATTTCACTACATTAGACCAATTGAAAGAACTAATTGATATGCTTGGAAACGTGAATTGATATTCTTTGCGATTGGTTACATCTGATACTATTTCTTCATAAATAGCATTTAAGTCCTTGTCATTTCTAAGCCCAGATTCTGATAATTCATATAAATCTTTTAGGACATTTATTCTTCGCTCAACATTGTGATAATGATTCCATCCAGTTAGCACTTCGACAGAGAATATACTTACAACTATCAAAACTATAGACCCAATAATTGTAGACCATTTTGCAGGCACAGATAATTCGGCAAATATACTTCCAAAGAAATCAAGTACTCCATTTGTGAACTTGTTGTTCATATTTTTTCCCTTCTTGTCTACCCGCACATATTGACAGAAAACTATTCAACAATTTTCGATAATCTCTATTTATCTTGAACGATTATGTGAAGAGAAGCTCTTTTCCAAGGAAGTTTACCACCATCCTAAACGAGTCACGTTCTGACGTTCGACAGAATTCCCATCATAATCATCACAGATCGCAAGGGCGATCCTTGGCTCTACACAACGAACTGCTCTTTTTAGCAAAACACTGTTTAGAGCGAAATTTATCTTATAATCCAAGCGGGTCGCCCCTACGTTAGACGAGATTTGAGTTGCTGAAAAGAACTAACAATCTATCCGAAAACTCATTTGTAGTAACGGCTTTAGCCGTTCAGCGCGACTAAAGTCGCCACTACGAGGGAGCTTAGGATAGACACTAAATAAAGGAGAGTATTATGCTTCCCAAAGCACCGTTTGGACGCACAGGTCATATCAGTACACGCACCCTCTTTGGCGCAGCGGCGTTGGCCCGCGTCACACAAGACGAGGCCGACCGAACAATGGATTTCATTGCCGAACAAGGGGTCAATCACATCGACATCGCAGCATCTTACGGCGAGGCTGAAAAGCGAATCGGTCCCTGGCTCAAACATCACCGCAACGATTTTTTCCTTGCCACAAAAACGGAAAAACGCACTTACACTGAGGCCAAAGAAGAATTACACCGCTCCCTTGAATTGATGAATACCGATCATGTCGATCTGTGGCAAATGCATATTCTGGTCGATCCGGCAGAATGGGAAACCGCCATGGGAGAGGGCGGCGCACTGGAGGCCTTTATCGAAGCACGCGAAGAAGGTCTGGTACGCTTCCTCGGCGTGACCGGGCACGGCGTCACCATCGCGAAGATGCACATGCGCAGCCTGGCACGTTTCCCCTTCGACAGCGTCCTGCTTCCTTATAACTACCCAATGATGCAAAATCCTGCCTACGCCGCCGAATTTGCTGAACTGCGCAAATACTGTAAAGAGCAGAATATTGCCATCCAAACCATCAAGTCCATCACCAAAGGCCCCTGGGGCGACAAGCCGCATACCCACGCTACCTGGTATGAACCACTGGAAAGCCAGAGCGACATCGACAATGCCGTTGCATATGTCCTGCAACAACCGGAATTCTTTCTCAACGCCGTCGGCGATATTTATCTACTTCCCAAAGTGTTGGAAGCGGCAAAACGCTACGAAGAGATCGAAGACCCCGAAGCCGCACTTCAAAAAATGAATCTGGCGCCACTTTTCATGTAGACACACAAAAAACTACGCTTCTCTTTTTGTTCGCTTTTTTCGTGTTTACCTGTAACGCCCGACACTTTCAGCAAGTTCAACCAGCAAAGTGATCACCGCCATCAAATACTCATCATCTATAATGACATTTAATTCATGGTAATACAATTCACCTTCCCCAAGCTTAAGTTGCATACTCGGCGTCTGCGAACGGATATCCATCAGTCCCTGCCGCACCCCCATGGAAGAAAGCGCATTGCGGGAAAATTGCTCGGATGTACTCTTGATGACCAATTTTCCATCCAACTCAACGTCACCTAATTCCACATATTGCAGCTTCTTATTCCCCTGAAAGACTTTCCCCAAACCAGAAAGGAAAGAGCGGGCGGAAATCTCCAAGGCCCCATTTGGTTTCTCTCTCAGCCCGATCTTGATCGAAGTATATGATTTTTTATGTTTTCCCGATCCGCGCACAAACTTCTCTACTACAAAAGGATAGCCGCGATAGCTTCCTTTCACGCGTGCCCATTTGCTCAAGGCTTGCGAATATTCCTCATAAGTAAAACCGGAACGCTCAGCAAAGGTTCGCCATGTGTTTTTCCAATTTTTCATTTCCAGAAAATTCACCCCAATCGAGATCGGGATAACGATCAGAAGAAAAATGATAAAGACGTAGTCTTCCTGTGCACCAATATAATCAAAGAAGAAAAGCATCCCGACGACAACGAAGACCATCAAAACAGGGATGAATTTCAAAAAGGCAAAAGTATTCTTGCGTTTTGGCACTTTGCGTTGAACCATATTGTCGATCATCTTGATATCTCCTTGAAAATAGTATACAGAAATCTAGAATATTACTAGGGAGAGACTACTCCCCATTGCCTGCCCAAACCAATTTTGCCAGCCTGCGCCCTGTCGGTGTTGCAGCCAAACCACCCAAACCGGTCTCCTTCAAATCCCTGTGCATCACCTTGCCGATCTGCGCCATCGCGTCAATCACTTCATCCGATGGGATAACGCTCTCGACACCCGCCATCGCCAAGTCGATTGCCACAAAACATTGCGCCACCCCTGCCGCATTGCGCTTGACGCAAGGCACTTCGACCAATCCGGCCACGGGATCACAAACCAGCCCAAGCATATTCTTCAACGTGATCCCCGCTGCGTGCATCGACTGACGCGGGCTGCCGCCTAAAAGCGCGACACTCGCCCCGGCCGCCATCGCCGCCGCGCTGCCCGTCTCGGCCTGACAGCCGCCCATCGCGCCAGAGACATTCGCGCGGTTGACCACCACCATCCCGATACCGGATGCAACAAAAAGCGCGTCGATGATCTCATCGTCCGAGAAACGGTACTCTTCCTGGAGCGTGATCAGGGTGGCTGGCAAGATTCCAGCCGAACCCGCTGTTGGGGTCGCCACAATACATCCCATTCCGGCGTTGACTTCGTTTACTGCCAGTGCGCGCGCAACGGCTCGGCTCAAAACCGAGCCTGTCACGGGCTTATTCCCATCCAGCCAATGCCAAAACTTATGCGCACTCCCGCCACTGATTCCACTCAAAGATTTAATTGGTTTATCTAATCCCTGCTGGGCGCTTTGCTGCATGATCTGCAAACGCTTGCCCATCTTTGCACGCACTTCGTCTCGCCCCAAACCAGAATTTTCCATCTCTGCAGCAATCACGATCTCCGCCAAACTTTGCCCGGTGTTCTCGGCTTCCTGTACCAATTCTTCTAATGATTCAAACATGGCTCACCTATTTTTTATGCGAAAACTTTCCGATAGGTGTGCGTCGCACCAAAACGACAAGATTCTGCTTTTCGACAGACAAAATTCTTATCGAAACTGGTGCGACACACACTCATTCAGGATCAACTCACCTGCTCACTTTATCAACCTGGCAAACCCACTCCACCCACAGCAATTCACGGATCGCCTTGATTCCGCGCGGCGGGATCGGATCGTCAGTCTCGAAGACCATCACGGCTTCTTTCGCACGCCGCAAACGCTCCACACGCAGATAGGCGATATTGATATTATTCTCGACAAAAGCGCCAGTGACATCATTGGTCGTGCCGGGCTGATTTTTCCCAAAGATCAGGAGCGTTGCGAAATCCCCGTTAAAGCGGACTTGGCGTCCCTGCACGTTATTGATCTCAATCGCGCCCCCGCCAAGCGATGCGCCCCCGACCTCAGCTTGCTTGCTGCTCCCCCACAACCGAAACAGTACCGAGTTTGGGTGCGCCTCCTCCATCTCGATGGACGAGAACTCAAACGCCAACCCGGCTGCTTCCGCCAATTCAAAACTATTCTTGATCCGTTCATCGTCAGCGGAAAAACCAAGCAAGCCCCCCACCAACGCCTTATCCGTGCCGTGACCTTTCGCGGTCTTGGCAAACGAGCCGTGCAAGGCGATCTCCGCACGCACAGGCTCCTCGCCCAAAACCTTACGCGCCACCTGCCCCAAAAATACCGCCCCCGCCGTATGCGAACTGGACGGCCCGATCATGATCGGGCCAATGATGTCAAACGCCGAAATTTCTTTTGCTTCACGCATGATGACCTTCATTTTTAACCTGAGAGTGAATCGTGAAGCTCTATTTTATACTGATTCTTGGAAGCGAGAGGAGAGAAGTGCAATGCGTCTGCATGGATGCATTGCACTTCGGGTTACAAAAAACAATCCCCTGCACGGACATCAACATCCGTGCTACATAGCTAAAGCCAGCTTTTTACTCAAAGACACCAATTTCAACATAATATTGCACATCATCTTTCATGGAAAAAAAGGCAACCATATTTTCATAGGCTTGGATATTGTAAGCAAAACCACTGCAACAGTTATTATGGGAGACACCATCATAGCCTAAAGGAATATCCTGCCCATCATAGTTGATCCCAATCTTTTCATCCTTTTCATAGAAATAGAAAGGCTTGCCATGTAATACCTGAAAGCCAAAGGCATCATAATAACCATTTAACTCAGATAAAGATTGCCCATCAATAAAAATATCACCTTTTCGACAAGCATAGCTTGTACGCTCAATTTCCAGAAACGAATGATCTTCCCATATCCACACGCGAGGCAGTTCAGGGAACACACCGACAACAAGTTCTACTGCCAAAACTTCTTCACCATTATTCAGTACATGTAATATGCGCACATCATGTTCATATTGGAATTCTTCCCAATCGGTATCGACTAACCTGCTATCGACTGGAATATGCTTGGTTTCAACAAAAAAACTTATCTCCTCACCATTTGCTAATTTACTGGATACAAGCCTGGAATCCCATGATGGATCCAAAACAAACGAACCAGAATTAGGCTCCTTTTGACGTTCCGCCGCATGCTTTTCCAGAACTTCCTGACGGCTATACTCTCCTCCCAAGGGCGTAAATTCAATCGTCACTTCATCGACAAAATGTGTCTCAGCGGCATATTCTTCAATGCTCAGGTTTTCGGGGAGGCTTACAGGTAACTTTGCACTCTGCTGAGAAATGCTATAAATGGGAATATTAATGCGATAAGAATTCCCACTGACGTGATTTGTGGCGCTGAAAGACAAATCCTCCGAGCCGCTCCCATGACAAATGACATCAGCAACAAGGCTCGTTGGCTGCATTGACGTAATTTCACAAAGAGTGCTCTCTCCTATCAGCGAAGTGGTAAATTGCCCCTCATCTTCAAATGCCAGATCAAATTGCAGTTGAAAAGGTGTCTCAGAAATAACTTTGATAAAACAAGGGTCGTGATTGATTAATGGGCGAAAAACTGTCTGGGCTCCATAAAACATAGGGGAAAGAGAAAAACGCTGCTGCAACATAGGTCCATATTCAACATAGATTATTCCTCCTCTTGGAGTATTCGGCGTGCTCACAGAAGATACTGTGGGTTGAACCGCAGGTTCTGACGCAGCAAGTTCTCCTTCCACAAATTTCAAGGTTGCTGCAATAGCACGGATATGATCCTTATCCGCTGTGACCATCAAGAGCCACGTTGGTCCATCATCTGGTGGATATTCAGCAAAGAGCAACGCCCTTTTACTTTCGTGAATGCGCTGGTCATCGGATGGAAAAATCAAACAAGCTGGCTGCCCATCGACCAGAAGAAACTCCAGGCCGGGATCGGTTCCATACGGATACTCGCCAAGCTTATTCGGCGTATGTTCGTAAATCGCCTCGCACGCAGCTTTCGCCGTTGGCGCAATCATCCGGCTTGCAGACATCTCGAAAAAACCATCTTCGCCACGAAACTTATCATTGCCGCTGTCATACCAATTAGGCGGATATTTCAATGAAACCAAATATCTTTCACTCGTGTAAGGCTTCCACAACAAAGTCGAGACAGGCGTTGCAACGTCTACTGTGGTGGTTGGATTTACAGAAAGAGCCTCAAGCGTTTCACTCGGCACTTGTGTCACGGGCACACAGGACATCAAGCCAAAAGAAAGCACAAAAAAAGTAACGAACATTCTAATTTTCATAAACCCACCTCTAGTGTTTTATGGCGTTCAACCTAAATCATTCTTTGCTGGACGCACCAGCCAGTACGCAATCGCCCCCAGAAAAGGGATCGCCAAAATAATTAAAACCCAAAGCGCCTGAACCGTTTGAGAAAGCCTCTCTTTTCGCAGGCTTAATATCGCTACAATACTTAAAATAGGCCAGCCCAACAAAAGAGAAAAATTCAAAAGTTGTACAAGCAGGAATGTGAAGTTGATACCGAGATTTCCCACAATAGTCTCCTTTTCATTCACCAGAAGATATTTGGCGACAAAAAATGCGCCATTCTGACCAAAAAGCCAAAATACAGATGCCATTATACTCTTTCGCCCCACCTCTTTCACGATAAAATAACACCATGACTCTTTCCATGTACATCGCCCTTGCCATCCTCGCTTTCGCAATCCTATTCTTCGTCACCGAATGGCTACGCGTCGACGTGGTTGCGCTCGCCGTCGTCGTCTCGCTGATGGTGACCGGGCTGCTCGAGCCAAGCGAAGCCATCGCCGGTTTTGCCTCGCCCATCGTCCTGACCATCGCCTCGCTATTCGTCATCGGGGGCGCCATCCTGCAAACGGGGCTGGCAGCCTCGATTGGCAGACAGATTCTCAAAGTGGCGGGGAGCGGGCAAACAAGCCTGATAGTGGCAGTCATGTTCACGGTGGCTATCCTGTCTGCATTCATGAGCGATACAGGCACCGTCGCCGTGCTGCTCCCCGCCGTCATCAGCATGGCCGCCAGCGTCAAGCTCAGCCCATCCAAACTTCTCATCCCGCTTTCTTTTGGCGCGCTCCTCGGCGGCTCGGCAACCCTGATCGGCACGCCGCCCAACCTGATCGTCAGCGACCTGCTGCGCGAGAACGGCATGACGCCCTTCCAGTTTTTCGACTATACGCCATTGGGATTGATTCTCATCGTCGCCGGGATTCTCTTCATGGTCACGCTGGGGAAACGGATGCTGCCGGATCGCACGCGGACGACGGGCTTGCAACGCTTCGAGACGCCGGAGGAGATTGCCGAGCGTTACCGTCTCCCCGACAACCTTTATCGACTGCGTGTCCGAGCGGCATCTACGCTGGTTGGCAAGACACTTGCCGAAGGAGAGTTCGGCGCGCGCTTCAATGTGACCATTCTCGAGCTGCGCCGAAAGCCCGAAGCGCGCACGATGGTCAAGCTCGGTGAGACACGCCTGGTCTGGCAAGCGGACAAGGAAAAGGGCATCAAACCCTCGGCCAAAACCCATTTCCTGGCCGACGACTTGCTGATCGTGAAGGGGAACGCCGCCGACATCGCCCATCTCGCCGCCTCATGGAATTTGGGCGTCCAGCCCGCCGAATCTGCGGACGAGAGCGCTATTTCCAACGAAGAAGTCGGCATCGCCGAGGTGCTGCTGCCGCAACGCTCGGCACTGATCGGCAAAACCCTGTCGTCGCTCCATTTTGGACGCTTGCACCAATTGACCGTGCTCGGCATCCAACGCCCCGGCACAGACGAAACGCTCAACCTGAAAACCACGCCGCTGCGTTTTGGCGACACCCTGCTCGTACAGGGCTCATGGGAAAATATTCTCTCCCTACGCAAAAAACGGCGCGACTTTGTCGTGATGGGGCATCCCGAAGCCTTACAGGGACCGCCGCAACGCGCCAAGGCTCCGCTGGCCGGTATGATCTTGCTGGCGATGCTGCTCAGTATGGTCGGCGAGTTCATGCCACTGACAACATCGTCCATGCTGGCGGCTTTGTTAATGATCTTGAGCGGCTGCCTGAGTATCGACGAAGCCTACAACGTGATCGACTGGAAGAGTATCGTGCTCGTGGCCGGGATGCTGCCGATGAGCGCCGCGCTCGACAAGGTCGGCTTGATCGCGCTCATCGCCGAAAACCTGACCACCACGCTCGGCAGCCTCAACCCGATCTGGATCATCGGCGGGCTATTTCTGGTTACGGCACTCTTTACGCAGGTACTCTCAAATACTGCGACAGCCGTTCTCGTCGCGCCACTGGCTTTGGCTATTGCGCAAAATCTTGGCATCCAACCGCACGCCCTGCTGATGTCGGTCGCGGTCGCGGCTTCAATGGCATTTGCTTCGCCCGTCGCATCACCGGTGAATACGCTCGTGATGGGCGCGGGTAATTATCGCTTCAGCGACTATATGAAGGTCGGCGCACCGCTGATGTTGATCGCGATGGTGGTGACGATGGTTGTTTTGCCACTGTTGTTTCCGTTTTAAACACAAGACTTCCGAAGTTTTTGATTACTCGTCAAGTATTTCACAGCCATTGACAAAACATTCATAGCTATCGCATTCTCCCCAAGTGCATTCTTCATCAAAGATTCCACGGTAAGCAAAAACAGGATTTCCGCTAACAAAAACTGTTAATATATTTTCTTCTTTATCAGCGATTAATTTTACTTCTTCCCGTCTGGGTGTTGAGTAGAAAAAAGGTATGTCCCAACAATCACTCACGGTATTGCATCCATACAAAAAATAATCAACAGAATTATTTCTCTGGAGAGCATAAATGCTGTATTCTTCAATATAGGCAGGGGTAACATAGGCACAACATCCACCATACTCCATTTTTTCTTCACTTTGTTTTATGGTTACAGAATCAAGATATTCGAAGCCAAGCGTTTTCTCCCCATGCACATATACTAAATCATCACTCACTATAATATAAAACTCATCTACCTTTTTGTTTCCTAATATAGCTATATCATCGTTATATCCATCTTCAGTAAAATGAAAAGCTAACTCATCACAAGATGTGTAATCTAACCCACACTCATATAAAGTATATCTAGCTGTGCTACATGAAAAAACTTCCCAAGCATTACATTTCTCAGATATAAAAAACAAATGATCTTCATTTCGAAAATTTACGAACGGAATATAACGGCGTGGTTTTATGCCATCTGTATAATCAAGTGTATCGCTCCAAATGCGAACAAAATTAGCCTCTTGTTTCTTTTCATCACAAATAATTCGATATTTTTGAGACGAATAACCCCAAAAGTAAGTTTCATAAGAAAACAAATCATCCCACCTTGTGAATTGATCATACGACCAGAAATTGGATAAAGTTCCTGAGTTATAAGTGATGTAATATGTTTTCCCATTACATCTAGCCTTCGCCGTGACTCTTGGCATAAAATACCAAACATATAAAAAGAGCAAAGAAAAAAACACAAAGCTGAGTATTGAAAAAAGAATTCTCGCAAAACGAGCCTTGACGCGTTTTGACAAGACAATCAAAAAACTGTAAATCCCCAATAAAATCAACCCGAAAATATAAGCATCATTCGGGTCATTGTAACGATTATTAAGGTCTACCGGAGCAAGCTGAAACCAGCGAAAATAAATAATGCCAAAAGCAAAGAGCGTAGTAAGGAAGAAGTTAGCTTTTACCCAATTAAGAAATTTAGATGTTTCACTCATTTTGCCCTCCATAAAAGAAGTTCCCTTGAATTTTATCACTCAGTCAATAAAGCTATGGATAAACCATAACACTCAAGATGTAACTTTTTACAAACTTGCTCATCTAAAGAAAATAATGTCTTCAAGGAGAAAAAATGGCTAAGAAATCTTCAAAAAACACAAGCAAGAAACGCGCGCAACAAAAACAGCAGGAATCAAAGCAGAAAAAAGAACAATTGATCTTCGCAATCGGTGCGGTCGTTATTGCCGTGATCGCCTTTATTGTTTTTGGCAACAACCCCGCACAAAACGCGATGGATACCACCGGACTACCACTTGAAATTAATACCCAGACGGGCAAGCAGCTGTTCGACGAGGGCGCTTTCATGCTCGACGTCCGTAATCCTGATGAATGGGTTGAGCACCACGTTGATGGCGCGACTTTGATTCCGCTCCCTGAATTGGAAGCGCGCGTGGATGAAGTTCCCCGCGACCAGCAGATCATCGTTATCTGTAACTCGGGCAACCGCTCACAGGTTGGGCGCGACATTCTGCTCGAGGCTGGCTTCGAGAACGTCACCAGTATCGCTGGCGGTATTCAAGGTTGGATGTCTACCGGGTACGATTTCGTCACGGGCGAGTAAAATCATCTTTACTGCTTTCGAGCAAACGGGTTTCTCAATTGGGAAGCCCGTTTTGGATTCAATATCTGATGTGCTACTATATATATAGTGGTTGACGATGCCGTCATCACACCCCTAAGGAGAAAAAATGAACACGCCAAAAAAACTTTCGACCTGGTTTATGGTCCTGTATTTCCTGCTGGTTGGTTTGGCTAACTTTATCCCAGCCTTTAACGATAGCTTCTTCGCTGTCTTCGCTGGTCTTTTTGCAATAGGCGCAGCCGTGACTCTCTTCCTCGGTAAATAATCAGCTATTAGGTCAAAAAGCTTCCCGATTCGGGAGGCTTTTTTCTTTAAGCGGGGTTATAATTACTAGTTGATGATTCATCAATACTTTCATAAGGAGAATTAAAAATGAAAATGCCTTCAGCTCTTTCCACCTGGTTCATGCTCTTATATTTCTTGTTTGCCGGACTTGCCGCATTTGGCATATTTACAGCCCCTGCTGTCTTAATGGGCATCTTTGCCCTCGGCGCAGCCGTAACCCTTTTCCTCGCTAAATAATCGTTATTTTTTTCGATCAAGAGCCTTCCAAATGGAAGGCTCTTTTTGTTTGACGCACCTTTTTATCTAATGTAAACTTCCCCTATTCAAATCACCCCAAACCACAAGAGGCCCCCATGACAAAAGGAAAAAACTCCCGCTGGCGCGTTGTTGCGATCTTCTTCACCTTCATGCTGCTCCATCAAACCGACAAGTTGCTGATTGGGCCCCTCAAAGGACCGATTAGCGATGAGTTTGGGATCACCAATACCCAGTTTGGTCTCATTATTTCGGGGGCATTGGTCGTCAGCACGATCTTGTATCCGATTTGGGGCTATCTCTACGACCGCTATGCACGCTCCAAGCTGCTCGCACTGGCCTCCTTCATTTGGGGATCAACGACCTGGTTGAGCGCGGTCGTGCGCACCTACGTTCCTTTCGTCATCACGCGCGCCTCCACCGGCGTGGATGATTCGTCGTACCCCGGTCTTTACAGCCTGATCGCAGACTATTTCGAGCCGGAGAAGCGCAGCAAGGTCTACGGCATCCTGCAACTCAGCCAACCGATCGGATATTTGGTCGGCATGGTGATGGCGCTCATGGTCGCGCCGATCATCGGCTGGCGCAACGTTTTCTATATCACCGGTTCGCTCGGGCTTGTTCTCGCCGTAACCATTTACTTCGGCGTCAAGGAAATGCCGCGTGGACAATCCGAGCCTGAATTCGAGGGCATGGATGAGATCGGTCAATTCCAATTCTCATGGGATGCCGCCAAAGATGTCTTCAAAAAGAAGACCATGTGGTTCGTGCTCCTGCAAGGTTTCGCAGGCGTCTTCCCCTGGAACGTGATCACCTATTTCTTCTTCGATTATCTCGCCAAAGAGCGCGGCTACGATGAAGGCAGCGTCCTGATGACGATGGCACCCGTCATTCTCATTCTGGCTGGCGGCTATTTTGTCGGCGGCGCACTCGGCGATTGGCTCTTCAAACGCACACATAAGGGACGCATCATCGTCTCGAGCGTGGGTGTTATCATGGGCGCCATCTTCCTCTCACTGGCGATCAATTCCCCTATTGAAGCACGCACGGCCTTCTTCATCTTCATGGCGATCGCCGCGCTCTTCATGCCATTCTCATCCCCGAACGTAGTCTCTACCGTCTATGACGTCACTACCCCTGAAGTACGCAGCACCGCGCAATCAGTTGAATATTTCATCGAGAATGCTGGCGCTGCCTCTGCCCCGCTTTTGGCAGGCATGATCGCCGACGCATCTTCGATGCAAAACGCCATCCTGAATATTTCGCTCATCGCCTGGGCGGCCTGCTTTGTTTTCTATCTCGGCGCGATGTTCTTCATCGACGGCGACATCGCCTCCCTGCGTGCAAAAATGTCACAACGCGCGGATGACGAACGCGCACGCCAAGCTGCATAGTTTGCCCACCCAGACTACAAAAGTCTTGAAGACTTTTGTAGTCTTTTTCTATACCACGCAAATTCGCCAACACAGCCATCCGAAGTTTTGAAAACTTCGGATGGCTTTTTTATCCAATCACTACAACAGAAGAAACAATTCAGATATAAAAGGTCAAAAATAAGTGATATGATAGAAAAAACATTTTCCCTTTTATCTCCAAAGGAAACCTTTTATGCAAAAGAAACTTTCCCATATTCCTATCATCCTGCTTACATTAGCACTCGCAACGCTGGCTTGCACCATTGGTACAGTACCTCCTACCCAAGACCCCTTGGGCAGCGTTGGCGGCATCATCACCGCCGAGACTGGTGAAGGTCTGCTCGAGGGCGTGATCGTCAAACTCAGCGGCTGCACCGAGGAGAAGATCGCCTTGAGCGACAGCAACGGCTATTTCGAGTTCATCGGCGTCCCGACAGGGATCTGTGTGCTCGAAGCCAGCAAAGACGGTTGGGAATACGCGTCCGCTGAACCTGAATCTGGTCATCCCATTCCCGTTATCATTGAAGACGGAAAAGCAAATGCCCTAACGATCTACATGCGCCCTCTGGAAGCTGCTTCCGTTGAACCAACAGCCACCAGCGCCCCGACTGACATCCCGCCAACTGCCACCCCGGATGTGACCGTGACCCCATCCACGCCAATGGTCACGCCCATAGACCAGAACGTCAACTGTCGTTTCGGGCCGAGCGTCAAATATTTCGCCACCGATGCCTTTTTCGTGGATAAAATGGTACCCATTTTAGGCCGCACAAGCGATAGTAGCTGGTGGCAAGTGGATGGTCCACGTAACGGTTACGGGAAATGTTTCGTCGCTGCGAACGTTACCCAAACATCTGGCGATCTTAGCAACCTGCCTGTCGTTTCTGCCCCCGCAGCTTTTG
Organism: Anaerolineales bacterium; assembly: GCA_050293165.1. Lineage (GTDB taxonomy): Bacteria > Chloroflexota > Anaerolineae > Anaerolineales > Villigracilaceae > Desulfolinea. The sequence continues at coordinate 16,680 of JBNKMO010000253.1, forward strand.
TGACCGCCGTAAGCGTACACGCCACAGTCGAAAAAGGCGCAACCTGCGTAGATAATCATCATCTGGTTGTGAACGGCACGATCACGACCAATGGACCGACAACCGTCGAATATCGTTGGTGGTTTCAAGACGTCAATACCAAAAATGAAGAATACGACGACTACAAGACCCTTATCTTCGATGAGTATGGCGACAAGAGCGTTCAGTTTGAGACCTACATGACAATTTGTGCGGACGTCGTAGTCGAGCTACAGGTTAGAAAACCAAATCAAATTTCTGGGAAGGACACTTTTTCGATCCAATTCCCGTAGGGGAAGATGGAACACTGATTTACACAGATTTTTTAAAAGCAGACATCCGAAGTTTTGAAAACTTCGGATGTCTTTTTATTATGAACTATTCTACAAGGGGGCTTTTTTAGACAATCTTGAAAGCTTTTCAATGATTTTTTCTCTTTCTTGATTAGATAGCTTTTCAACATGCCAAATATTCCCCAACTCATCTGATAAATGTTCAAGCGTCCAAACAGCAACATACGGGTCTTCCACTTGTAAATCGCCATCTTCACTTACCCATACAACAACTGGATTAACAAAAACGTTCAAATTATCTGCTTTGAAATGATTAGCCAAACGTATAGCACTTTGCATTGCTTGATGGCTTGGGTTAGAACGCAGCTTTTTCCATGCCTTGTTTCGAAAATATTCCCAACGATCCCCAATATTACGATACTTCCCCCTATAGTTTTTTATTTCAAGCGTCCATACACCAGGAGGGCCAACCAGAACAATATCTAAGTCAGCTCTGTTCCTTCCTGGCAGGTCAATATTTCTAAATAATGTCCAGTTGCCATCAAGTGCTTGAAGAATTTGTTGTACGGCTCGTTCCTCTCCTTCTTCACCACGCCTATAAGTTTCTATTTGTTTATCAAATCGTTTTTCAATTTGATTTGGAAGATAATTGATGAGCCAAATCACAAAGAGCAAAAAAATCACTACAATTGACAAGGCAAGAATTCCTTCCCATGAAGAAACTAACTCTCCCAACGAAGTTGCGTTTTTTGTACCCTGTCTATTAAAACCATTGAAAAGAGTAAACAAACTCCAGCCAAGTACAAGCGCAAAAAAAGCACCTATCGACATACCTTGAAAATAGCTTAATTGCAATTGCTTCCAATTTAAATAGCTTCTACCGCCAGAAACAACTTTAATGTTGCCCGAAGAAACTTCTAGCTCTTCCACTCTTTGTTCTAACCGAATCAAAGATAAAGCTATCGCAGCTCGTTTAACTTTAGAATCTCGAGCATTTTCAATAGCATATCCTAAATCCTGTAATGAAAGCTGCCTTGATGCAACTAATTGCCCCATTAACTGCCCTTTATAACGGCTAAAAGGCCATAATGTGTTTTGCGCCTCTTGAATTGAAATCCCTAAATCAAAACGGGATGCTTCTCGACTTTCTTGTTTAGGCATACTGAAAGGATGTTTTTGATTGAGCAAAACCTGCGCAGCTTCTTTTAATTCAGGATCGTACGCCTTTCGTGCTGCCCAACTCAACCTTCCTTCCGTGAGATACCCATTATCAAGCAATTCACCAAGGGGACGTTGATTACTTTTCAACCATAAAACCTGTCGTGCTTCTTCAACATTCATTATTTCCCTTTCCCAATATTTCTCATAGAAAACCCAGTGTTTTATTTTGAAAACAACAAACTTATTTTACCTCTTTGCAGTGCAATAAGCTTATGCTACAACAACCAAAAGTCTGCATTTAGCAAAGCGATATCCGCCCAACCCGCGAAACCCCGCATCCCATTCAACCTTCAAACCTGCAACCTTAAAACAAATCTCACTCCCCAAACCCCGTCTGATACAACGCATAATACATCCCCTTCAGCGCCAGCAATTCATCGTGTTTGCCCTGCTCAATGATGCGCCCGTCATCAATCACCACGATCCGATCCGCGTTCGTGATCGTACTCAAGCGATGTGCGATCACAAAGGACGTACGCCCCACAAAGAGCCGCGAGAGTGCGCGCTGGATGATCTGCTCGGTCTGCGTATCGACGCTCGAGGTCGCCTCATCCAAGATCAGGATGCGCGGGTTCGCGAGCAATGCGCGCGCAAACGAGATCAACTGTCGCTGCCCCACACTCAACAGCACGCCGCCTTCCTGCACCGAAGACTCATAGCCATCCTTCAACGCGCTGATAAACTCATGCGCCCCCACCGCCCCCGCCGCCGCGATCACATCCGCGTCGCTCGCATCCAGGCGCCCGAACAGGATATTCTCCTTGACCGTGCCATTGAACAAAAAGGGGTCTTGCAGCACGATCCCCATCTGCCGCCGCAAACTCGCCTGCGTCACCTCGCGCAGATCATGCCCATCCACGCGCACCGCGCCCTCGGTCGGGTCGTGGAAGCGTGATAGGAGCTTGATGATCGTCGTTTTACCGGCACCCGTTTCCCCCACGAGCGCAACGGTCTCGCCTGCGCGGACATCCAGATCGATATGATCCAAAACCAGTTCGGATTCAGAATCTGCATCCACATCATATCGGAAAGAAACATCATCGAAACGCACGTGACCTGAAATGGATTCCATTTCAAAAGCATCGGGGCGGTCTTCAACTTCTACCCTTGTATCGAGCAGCCCAAGCAGACGTTCACCACCCGCCATCGCCGACTGGAGCGTATCAAAACGGCGCGAAAGATCGCGGATCGGGTCAAAAAAGCGCGAGATATAGA
>JBNKMO010000254.1:0-15825 GCA_050293165.1 Anaerolineales bacterium
CGCGGAAAATGACCATATCGACATATTCGGGGTGTTTTACTGGGGAAGGAACGCCTTCGATATATTGGACGGGGCGCTGGCAGACGTACAGATCAAGCAGTTTGCGCAGGGCAACGTTCAGGGAGCGGATGCCGCCACCGATAGGGGTGGTCAACGGACCTTTGATGCCGACAATATATTCTTCAAAGGCGGTGATGGTTTCTGCGGGCAGCCATTCGTTGAAAAGGTCGTAGGCTTTCTCGCCTGCGTAGACTTCCATCCAGTGGATTTTGCGTTTGCCGCCATAAGCTTTTTCTACAGCTGCATCAAAAACACGCACGGAAGCTTTCCAGATGTCACGACCGGTGCCGTCGCCTTCGATGAAGGGCAACACAACATTGTCGGGAACCTGCAAGACGCCATCTTTCATTATGATCTTTTCCCCTTCAGCGGGGACGGTAATTTTTTCGTAAGCCATTTTGTCTCTCCTTTTGGTGATTTTTTCTAATAAGGCCGAAGGGATTATAGCAAGGCAGCTTCCGGGAAGTCAGTGACGATTGTCATTTTGATTGTATTTAGATGCAACAGCATTAAACACGTTGATGGAATTCAGGGGACTTTATTTGCTCTCACGTTTTCGATGCCCTACTATGCCCCCTTGCGTAATCATCTGGCATACTGTACTATTTTTATCGAAGAACATTTTTTTGGGTACGTATACAATAAAGTATAGGAGTTAAAATGTTCAAAAAAACCATTCTATATCTGCTCCTCAGCGCAGTACTACTGTCTGCCTGTGGCACGCAGGCAACACCAACAACAGCCCCGGCAACCGAGACACCTGTCCCCCCGACAGAGACACGCGTGCCGACATCCACGCCCACCCTTGAACCATCGCTCACGCCCACACCAGCAGAAGCGCCAACGGCGACAGCTACGCCGCTCCCGCCGGAGAACGCCGACAACTGCACAAACGCCGGCCGCTTTATCAGCGATGTGACCATCCCTGACAACAGCAATGTGAATATCAACGAGACTTTCACGAAGACCTGGCGTGTTCAAAACACAGGCACCTGCATCTGGTGGTATGGCTATACCATCACGCATTATTCGGAGCTCTCTTTGGGAGCGCCTGAATCTGCGGCACTCCCCTTGACCAATCCGGGCGAAACGGCGGATATTTCCATTGACTTGGTTGCCCCAAGCATTGCAGGCAGCCATCGCGGAAATTTCGTAATCCGTAACCCGGAAGGGTTACCGATGGAACTCGAAGGGGATTCGCGCCTATGGGTGGTGATTACCGCGGTGGATAACGGGGTGCCAACGCCTACATCCACAACGGAAGCAAGTACAGACACGGGCGCAGGCACGGATACAAATCCGGCAGCTTGCGCCTATACAGTTGATTCGAATCGAGTCGACGAGCTATTAAGCCAGGTCAACGCCTATCGTGCGGAATCCGGTCTGGCAGCCTACACGCTCAACAACCAGTTAACCACAGCGGCACAAGCTCATGCAGCGGATATGGCCTGCAATCGCCTTTTTGTCCACACCGGTTCTGATGGATCAACTGTTCAGACGCGCACCGCAGCGGCTGGCTATACAGGCCCCGTTTCGGAGAATGTTTATGGCAGCTATCCGCCCTTAACGCCTGAAGAAGTGAAAGATTGGTGGCGTTTGGATCAGACCGACCCAAACCATAATCTCAATCTGATTAGCACAACATTTACTGAAGTTGGTATCGGCTACGCCTTCTTTGATAATTTCGGTTTTTACGTGATCGTCTTCGGCGCACCATAAAAAGACTTGACAAATCGGCCAGCCTGCATACAATCACGCACAATATGCGCCAGAAAACTCTTCAACACATTGAACAAGTTTCCGCCCCCAACGGGGCAGGCGCCCTTTTCTATTCATCCTTTAGAGAGCCATTCGTGGCTCTCTTTTTTTATCCCTAAGGACAGCAATGCTAAAACTTCCCGGATTAATTGACCCCCATGTCCACGTACGCGAGCCCGGCCAGACCCATAAAGAAGATTGGGATACGGTGACTCAGTCCGCGCTTGCGGGCGGTGTGACGATGTTGCTCGCCATGCCGAATACCAAGCCCCCGATCTTTGACGAAGACACCCTCGACCTTGCGCTTGATTCCGCCAAAAGAAAAGCGCGCTGTGACTATGCCCAATTCGTCGGCGCAGGACCCGACAATGCCTCCGCCGCCGCGCATCTTGCCCAGCGCGCCGCCGGTCTGAAGATGTATCTCGACTCCACCTATGGCGAATTACGCCTCGACGATATGTCGTTGTGGATGCCCCACTTCGAGCGTTTCCCAAAAGAGATGCCCATCGTGCTACACTCCGAATCTCGCACGATGGCAGCGGGCATCCTCTTCGCAGCGATCTACGACCGCCCCGTCCACATTGCACATATCTCCCTAAAAGAAGAAGTCTTGCTCATCAAGGCAGCGAAGGAAAAAGGCATCAAGGTCACTTGCGAAGTCTGCCCGCATCATTTATTTATCAACAAAGACCTGACAGGTTTTGGAAACCTGTCAGGTCTCCCTTTCGGCAGGCAGGAAGTTCGCCCCCGCCTAACCGCCCAAGAAGATGTAGATGCCCTCTGGGCAAATCTCGACGTGATCGACATCTTCGCCACAGACCACGCTCCGCACACGATTACAGAGAAAGACAGTGATACGCCCCCCCCCGGCTTCCCCGGTGTAGAGACGATCTTGCCGCTGCTACTCACCGCCGCCGACAAAGGTCGCTTAACAGTTGATGATATTATCGAGAAAATGCACACCAACCCGAAGCGCATCTTCAATCTCCCCGATCAGGCACAGACCTGGGTTGAAGTGGACGAAGATGCTCGCTACGAGATATGTAGTGCGGAACTGCACTCCAAATGCGGCTGGACGCCTTTCGAAGGCTACCCTGTCAAAGGGAGAGTGAGGCGCGTCGTTTTGCGCGGCAAGGAAGTCTTCAAGGATGGTGAAATCCTTGCCCCACCGGGCTTTGGTCATAATATCCGCGAGTGGCAGACAGGGAAAGAGCCCCCTGAGCATTTTGATTGTTGGGAGTAATTTGTGCAAAACTTTATTGAAGTCAAACTCGAAATCTTTACCCCGCAAGAATACGCCTTCCAAATCCGCGATGAACTTGCAAAAATTGGCGTCGGTGTGGTCGGGAATTATGACCATTGCATGGCACTGATGCCTATGAAGGGGTATTTCCGCCCAACGGAGAGCGCCAATCCATTTATTGGGCAAGCTGGAGAAATTAGCGAAGTCGATGAGTATAAAATAGAAGTCAATTGCAAACGAGCATTGGTGGATGACGCACTCAAAGCGATCAAAAATATCCATCCCTACGAAGAGCCGCTTATCAATATCATCCCCTTGGCGAATCACCTTTTTAGGAGATAAAGAGATGTTACGTTTCATTTTCAAAACCCTGCTCCGCAAAATCTTCTACAAGCCGTTGAGCATTGAAGAACTGCGTCAGGCACAGGAAGCCTCTGTGAAAATGATGGCGAAACTGCCCAAGAGCATTTCACTGGCAAAGGCGCGCATCAACGAGATCGACGTGGAATGGCTCGCGCATGAGCGCGCTTCGGACGAAAAGCTGATCCTGTACCTGCACGGCGGCGGCTATGTTTCTGGCACGCTCGGCATGTATCGCCTGCTCTGCGGAACACTTTCGGAGAAAACAGGCGCACGCGTGCTGATGCCCGACTACCGCCTTGCGCCCGAAACTCCCTTCCCCACTGCACTGGAAGATGCGCTCTCAATTTACGATTGGCTCCTGCGCGAGGGGTACGATTCGAAGAATATCATCATCGCCGGAGACTCCGCGGGCGGCGGGCTGACGTTGGCAACCACCCTTGCCCTGCGTGACGAGGAACGCCCGCTCCCTGCCGCGCTCGTCCTGCTCTCCCCGTGGGCAGACCTGACCTTCAGCGGTGCATCACACGAGACGAACGCAGATAAGATGGTCATCCTGTACCCCGACAATTTGCACCTGTGGGCAGAGGCATACCTTGCCTTCGCCGACCCGCGTACCCCGCACATCTCGCCCGCCTTTGCCGATTTGACAAACTTCCCGCCGATGCTCATCCAGGTTGGGTCAGATGAAGTCCTGCTTGATGATGCGCGCATGGTCGCGGAGAATGCAAAATCCGCAGGTGTGGATGTGACGCTCTCGGTCTACGAGAAGATGTGGCATGTCTGGCAGACGGTTGGGATTTTGCCCGAAGCGAAGAGGGCTTTTGAAGAGATTGGGGCTTTTGTGAAAGGTTTAAGGTTGCAGGTTTAAAGTTTAAGGTAGTGCGTCGCACCATCCAGACGATAGAATCCGCTTAATCGGTAAGTGCTAATCGACAAACAAATTCCGATCAAACCTGGTGCGACGCACAGCTCACCTAACCTTATCAAACCATTCACCCTCTCTGCCCTGCGGGCATCTGGTGAAAAAACTGCTTCGCCTCCCCCAAATTCCAAAAGCATGGAATTTAGGGGAGAAAAATGAAAAAGGAGAAAGAAAATGAAATCAAAACTAGCCTTACTCATCCTTGCGATTTTGCTGGGGTTAGGTTTTCTACTCCTGAAACCGAAATCTGTCGCAGCGCCAACTCATCCGACGGAAAACGTAACGGCATCCTTTTCTCCGACTTCGACCTTTACGCCCGAAGCCGAAGTTCAGGATGTTGACGAAGAAGCAACGCCAGAGCCGACCGTGACTTTTAGCGCCACACCGATCCCTTGCGTAGAACTCATCGAACCCCTCGACGGCGCTGACTTTGACGGCAACGCGCGCGTGACCTTTTCGTGGAGCGCACACCCCGACGCGGAGAGTTACCTGCTGACCTTCGTCTTCCCCGATGGGTTGGCGCTGACTTTCACCACCGACGAGACCACGCTCAACCGCTACATGGACGGTTTCTCGATGCACCCCGCCTACAACCAGAGCGGCGAGCACCAATGGAACGTAAGCGCCCTGAACGCCGCTGGCGAAGCACTTTGCCAGAGCGATTTCTTCACCTTTACAAAAGCCATCTCTGAGATTGCGCCCGAAAGTGCGCCGCAGGGTGATGGCAATGATGGCGATAGCGGTTGCACTGGCTGGGACTGCGGTAGCGGCGGTAGCGGCGAAGAATAAATCACCAAGAAAATGTCATCCATAACGGTAACAAGCCAAATGCACATCCGAAGCGTTGCTTCGAGTGCAGGCGAGCGGTTCGTGATCGGCAGTGCGTCGCTCCATCCAGTCTCTGAGCGGAGCATCGAACGGAGAGAGATGCGTAGTCGAAGAGCGGTGCTTACAAAAGTCGTCCTTCGACTACAGGCTCAAAAGCTGTCGCCTTCCGCTCAGGAACTGTATACAACCTTCCAACCTTAAAACCTTCCAACTTTCAAACCAAGGAGAAAAAATGCCCACTTCCCCCCAATCCCCCCACCTGCCCTTTGGCGATAATGTCCACTCGCCGTGGTACGGCAAAGACATCCTGTCTGTGAAGCAATTCGACCGCGCCGATCTCGACTATATTTTCGGCGTGGCGCACGAAATGCACGGGATGGTCGAGCGCGTTGGCACCTTTGACCTGCTCAAAGGCAAAATTTTGGCGAATTTGTTTTACGAGCCATCCACGCGTACCTCGTCATCCTTCTTTGCCGCGATGGAACGCCTCGGCGGCAGCGTTATCCCGATCAATAACGTGAAATACTCGTCGGTATCCAAGGGCGAAAGCCTTGCCGATACCATCCGCACGCTCGAATGCTACGCCGATGTGATCGTGCTGCGCCACCCCGAAGTTGGCTCGGCTGCCATCGCCGCAGATGCCGCCGAAAAACCCGTCCTGAACGCGGGCGATGGCGTTGGCGAACACCCCACGCAGGCGCTGCTCGACCTTTTCACCATCTTCTCCGAACTCGGCATCGGCGAGATCGATGGCAAAACCGTCACCATGCTCGGCGACCTGAAATACGGGCGCACCGTCCACTCGCTGGCGCGCCTGCTGACGCTCTACGACGTGAAGCTCAACTACGTCTCGCCCGATATTTTGCGTATGCCCAAAGAAGTGCTGGACGAAGTCGCCGCCAAGGGCATCCCGCAAGCTGAGTACACCAGCCTCGACGAAGTCCTGCCCGAAACCGACGTGCTCTACGTCACCCGCGTGCAGCGCGAACGCTTCGAAGATCCCGCCGAATACGAGAAGGTGGCTGGCTCCTTCGTCATCGACAACGACGTGATGAAAGCCGCCAAAGAGCGCATGATCGTCATGCACCCCCTGCCCCGCGTCGGCGAGATCGACCCCGCCTTCGACAAAGACCCGCGCGCCGCCTACTTCCGCCAGATGGAATACGGGCTGTACGTTAGAATGGCGCTGCTCGCAATGGTTCTTGGTAAAGCCTAAAGATTCACCACAGAGAGCACAGAGTTCACAGAGATTTTTAAAGCTTTTCTCCGTGGTCTCTGTGTGCTCTGTGGTAAAAAGGAAATTATGGAAACTTTCTTCTCAGTTTTAGAACGCCGCGTGGATGACTGCTCCTCGCTCCTCTGCGTAGGATTGGACCCACACGTCTCCCTGCTGCCCGAAGCATCTGCCGAAGCCGCTCTTGAATTTAGCTTGCGGATCGTGCAAAAAACATCTCGGTACGCCGCAGCATTCAAGCCCAACGCCGCTTTCTTTGAGTTTTTCGGCGCCAAAGGCTGGGATGCCCTCTCCGAGCTAATTACCGCCATCAAAACCGAATCGCAAAAACAAGGCTTGATGATCCCCATCATCCTCGATGCCAAACGCGGCGACATCGCCTCCACCGCCGATGCCTACGCCAAATCCGCCTTCGACCACCTCGGCGCGGACTGCATCACCCTCAACCCCTATCTTGGCAAAGATTCGATCGAGCCGTTCATCAATGAACCTGAAAAGGGCGCGTTTTTGCTCTGCAAGACGAGCAATCCTGGTGCGAGTGATTTACAAGATTTGTCCGTTGTAGGGGCGGACCTGCGTGTCCGCCCAAATGGCATCAGCGAACAGGACGACCACATAGGGTCGCCCCTACCCTTGTACGTCCATGTCGCCAAACTTGCCCAATCCTGGAACACCGCCAATAACATCGGTCTCGTCGTTGGCGCGACGCAGCCCGAAGCACTGGCAAAAGTCCGCGCCGCCGCGCCCGATCTTTGGTTCCTGTCCCCAGGCGTTGGCGCCCAGGGCGGGGATTTGGCAACCGCTCTCAAAGCGGGTCTCCGCAAAGATGGCAAAGGCATGCTCATCAATGTCTCACGCTCGATCGCAAAGGCGGAGAGTCCCAAACGCGCGGCGGCAGCGTTACGCGATGAGATTTTGCAGGTGAAGCGAGAAATCAACTTCTAACACGTCATTGCGAGGAGCATCTTTACACGACGAAGCAATCTCCACCCCCAACAGGGAGATTGCCGCACGTCAAAGATTGGCTCGCTCAACAAAACAAAGGAAAAGAATAGGCAATGTTACCCTATATTATTGGGAGTATCATTTACACGATTTTCGCAGTAACCACTCTGCAACAAGCCTATAAGGCCTGGTTTAGGGCTGACGAATATTTGGCAAAATCGAGAGCGAAAAACCCCAAAGTATCTCTATGGATTGATCGCATTTTGGTACCAGCGGTGGCTTTAACATTCACTTGCTACGTTTTTAGTTTTTTACTAACGATCATAGAAGGATAATTATGAAAACCGAACTCATCTCTCTCGCCGATGGCTTGCTCGAGGCAGGCTGTGTCAAATTTGGTGAATTCACCTTGAAATCGGGTGCAAAATCGCCCATCTACATTGACTTGCGGCGACTGGTCGCCTTTCCCGAGTTGTTGAAGGAAGCTGCTGCTGCTTACGCCGAGATCATGCAGGGATTGGAATTCGATCAGTTGGCTGCCCTGCCCTACGCAGCGATGCCGATCGGCACGGCGATCTCGTTGCACGGTAATTGGGGTATGGTTTATCCCCGCAAAGAAGTTAAGGGGTACGGAACCAAGGTGCAGGTCGAGGGCGTTTTCGAAGCCGGTCAAAGGGTCGTTGTTATCGACGATCTGATCTCATCTGGCGGAAGCAAGTTGGAGGGCATCCAAAAACTGAATGAAGTTGGCTTGAAGGTGACGGACATCGTCGTGCTGATCGACCGTCAATCTGCCGGCGTGGATTTTATGGGCGAGCACGGCTACAAACTGCACAGCGTTTTCTATTTGCCCGATCTGCTCGATCATTGGGAGCAGAGCGGCAAGGTAGACGCAGAAATGATCGCTAGAGCACGAGAGTTTTTGAAATAGTTAAACCACAGAGTACGCAGCGTTCGCAGAGAAAAAATGAAAACGAAACTCATCTCCCTCTTTGAAAAATGGGCAAACTGGAAAAACGTTCTACTCTTCTTCGCCTTGCAAATGCTCTTCAATTTGGTCATTATGCCCGCATTTTCTGGCAGTAATACCCACAACCTGCCAACGCTCGACTTGCAATTCTTTTACACACCCCAACGCGCCTATGAGATCATTGCTGCGTACACGCCAGAGCTGCGTCAAGCTGCAGCGATCACACGCCTGACCCTCGACATTATCTATCCGCTCGTCTATGGAATGATGTTGACACTGCTGCTCGTGCTCACTTTTCGGCGGGCATTTCCAGCAACGGATGATTCAGGCGAGGAGACCGCTTCGTCGCAAGAATATGCTCCTCGCGGATTCATATTTGACTTTGTTCTTTTCATTCCTTGGGCTGGCGTGCTTTTCGACTATCTCGAAAATATTTGTTTTGCCACCATGTTCCTGAGCTACCCTAAAGAGTTCTACTTCCTCGCCCAAGTCGCCGCGATCTTTACATTCCTGAAGTGGACATTGATCGGTGCGGGTTTCGTTCTGGCATTGATAGGTGGGGTAAAATTGGTCTTCGTAAAAGATGAGGGTGCAGCGCACCTTCGTTAATGGACTCATGCACATCGACAAGCATTATCTCATTAAGATGGTGCGAGGCACGGATCCATTTCCAATAAAAAACGCTCCAAAGGAGCTTCAAATGAAAAAATCCGAATTTGATCGCCTCGTGCAAAAAAGCTTTGTCCCTCTCGAGAGTAAATATAAATTCAAAAAGGCCGCATCCGAGTTCCATGTGAACGGCGTGATTGTCACCTTTCAAAATACGACTACTGAAGTCTGCCTGAATTATGAGATCGGCGCCTTCCCGTGGATCACCATCGCCAACATCAACAATCCCGAAGAAGAGCGCGTCTCCCTCGACTGGCTACTCGTCGAGCTCGGGGAGCGCGATGCGCCAACCACCGATGAAGCCTTCTTCCCGCCCACGATGGAAGAGGAAGACCTTGAAGCCGAGATTCAGAAAAAGAGCAACCAACTCATCGAATTTGGGTCGGAGATGCTCAATGGCGATTTCAGTCTTCTGCCAAAACTCAAAACACGCGCCGAGACCTATCTCGCAGAATGCAAAAAGATCGCAGATCGCTATAAAGCGTAAACAGATTTGAGACTTAAAACTTCTAACCTGAGACTTGATGTATAAATCCATTCGCACTTTGCTCTTCACCATTCCCCCCGAACGCGTCCACGCTTTGAGCCTTGATGCAATCGAAAACACGCGCTTTATTTTCGGCGCGCATTGGCTGCTCAAGCAAATTTTCAAGACCGCGCCCAAACCCGTCGAAGCCTTCGGGCTGACTTTCCCCAATCCGGTTGGGTTGGCGGCAGGCTACGATAAAGATGCCACAGCTGTGCGCGGGCTTTCCCTGCTTGGATTCGGACATATCGAAGTCGGCACGGTCACGCCTCTGGCACAACCCGGCAATCCCTATCCACGTGTATTCCGCCTGCCTGAAGATCAGGCTGTCATCAACCGCATGGGATTTCCCTCGCTCGGCTCAGCGAAAGTCGTCAAAAATCTCGATAAGCTCGGTCGCTGCAACTATGCAAAGGCGTCGAAAACACGAGTCATCAATCTGAAAGGCTTTTTCGCCCCGGGCAAACGCAAGAAAACAAAGAGCAAAGTAATTCTCGGCGTCAATATTGGCAAGAATAAAAATACCCCCAACGAAGAAGCCGTGCTTGATTATCTCTCCCTGCTCGAACTTTTCGCCCCTTGCGCCGACTATCTGACCATCAACATCAGTTCACCCAACACGGTCGGCTTGCGCGATTTGCAGGGACGTGACGCACTCGAAATGCTGCTCATCCAACTCGACAAACAGCGCAAATTCGAGCAGAAAAAGCTGCGCAAAAAACTGCCGCTGCTCGTCAAACTCGCCCCTGATCTTTCGGATAAGGAACTCGATGACGCCCTCGATGTCATTCTGGATACAGGCATGGATGGCGTTGTCGCCACGAATACCACGATCGCTCGTGACCCGGAACTGGTTTCCGCTCAAAGGGCAGAATCGGGCGGTTTAAGCGGAAGCCCGCTCACATCCAGGAGCGACGCGGTGTTGAGTCAAATCGTCAAAAAAGTGGATGGGCAAATCCCGATCGTGAGTGTGGGTGGCATCATGTCCCCCGACGATGCAAAACGCCGCCTCGAAATGGGCGCGACGTTGGTACAGCTTTACACCGGATTAATCTACGAAGGTCCCGGTTTGGTGAAACGGATCGTCAAATCACTGTAGGTGGAGCACCCCGCCCCTACGCATCACGAAGAAACTCCTCCCGCAAGGCCTCCTTATGCTCGGCAATCAGCAATGTAAAACGCTTGCGCGTAAACTCGTGCAGCCATGCTCCGGCAGCCTGCCCGGCCTCTGAGTTGAGGGCCGCATCGAGCGCGGCACGCGTATCAAAATACAACTCGTGAATCTTGGCATAGCGATGCCCCTGACTACCGTAAATAAACTGCTGCACATCGCTGACTGTCTCGCGCCGTAAGCCCGGCATCTTCTCTGCCAGCCCCATAAACTTCTGCCAGTCTGCCTGAAATTCGAATTCGCGGTCTTCCAAGGGAGGGTAAAAAAAGATCGTTAATTTATGCATAATGCTCTCGTTTCAATCTCACTACGAGGGGCTCGAAGGGCGACGCAGCGGTCTCCTTCCAGGGAGGCAACCAGGTTGCTCATCCACTCGCAATGACGGGTAGTTTACACTTCAGTAAGATTAATGAATTATAACGAAAATACTACAAAAGCCGCAGTTCTTTCATGGTATTATCTGGGCAACCAGCACAAAGGAAAATATTATGGATACAAAAATTACAATTATCGAAGGCCCGCCTCCTGTTTTTGAACCTGTTCAAGATGGTTGGGCGCTGAGCCTGAGTGAAGGTCCCAGTTCTCTGATCAACGCCGTAACCAAGTTGCGAACATTCAACGGCGCCAAACTCGTCGAACGCTGCTACCGCGCCTGGAACAACCAACTCCCCATGCACCTGCTTTACCGTAATGAAATGGGATTGGAACAGGAAGCTCCCATTCAGGCCGCCCGCGCTGTTGACAGTGATGATGGCGACATCCTGCTCTTGTGGGTTTATTTGGACCCTGACCTGGTCGAATTTGAATTTGATAGCAGTGACGAGGATAACGCCGAAGACGAATTCTAACCCGACCTGAGGAGGCTTCCGTGCCCTTCGTTTTATCCGCCCTTCAACAACATACCCTAACCCTTACTCTCAATCGTCCCGATAAGGCCAACGCCTTCAATCGGGACATGATTTTAGAACTACAGAGTGCGCTCGCTGAGGCCGCCACAAATGCGGAGGTGCGCAGCATCCTGCTGACCGGCGCGGGAACAACCTTCTGCTCGGGGCAAGACATCAGCGAAATGCTGGCCGTGCAAGGCCAGGATATTTCCTATCACGAACATCTGCGCGAAACCTACAATCCCCTTGTCTTACAACTGAGAGAAATTGAGAAGCCCGTCATCGCCGCGATCAATGGCTCGGTGGCAGGAGCGGGCCTGGGCGTCGCCCTCGCCTGTGACTTGCGGATTGCCGCCGAGGATGCCAAATTCACCGTCGGCTTTACAGGGATTGGATTGGTGCCCGATTCGGGCGTCTCGCTGCTACTGCCTGCCCTGATCGGACTGGGACGCGCCACCGAATACACCTTCAGCAATCTACCCATCTCCGCACAAGATGCGCTGGATTGGGGCATGGTCAACCGCCTCGTTCCTGCGGACGCACTGCTCCCCACCGCCACACAGATCGCCATGATGCTAGCTATGGGACCCGTCGGCGCATTCGGCGTGACCAAGAAAGCCTTCAACCGCGCTGTTCTGCCAAATCTGGCAGAAGTCCTTGAATACGAAGGGGAATTACAGGAAGTAGCAGGCAAACAGGAAGAACATCGCATCGGCGTGGATGCCTTTTTGAAGAAGGAAAGACCGGATTTTCTTTAATCTTCATCGACATTCCGTTTAAAGATAAACTCGGCAAAAACTTCCACCACCTGCAACTAGGCAAAACCTACCACCTTCCAGCGTAAATTCCCTCTCTCTCTGATAAAATAGCGGGGGTATCACATCAAACCGAGAGAGCAAGCTTATGAAAATCGCACTACTTTCAGACATTCACGGAAACGAGATTGCCTTAAACGCTGTCCTTGAGCACGTCAAGGAACAGGGCGGCGTGGATGCCCATTGGGTACTGGGTGATTACGCTGCTTTGGGGCCTGCTCCCGCAGCAACGCTCGAAATGCTCAAAACCCTGCCCAACGTCAAATTCATTCGTGGCAATACCGACCGTTATACGGTTGTAGGGGATCGCCCACCAAGCACACCCACGCGTGAAGAGGTCGTGGCAAACCCAAAATTAATAGATCACGCCTTGGGCATCGAATCCAACTTTGCATGGACACTGGGTGCGGTCACGAATACGGGCTGGTTGGATTGGATGAAAGCGTTGCCGGTGCAATTCAGCGAAACTCTCCCTGACGGGACGCGTGTACTCTGCGTCCACGCCAGACCAGGTTTAGACGATGGCCCCGGCTTTGAAGGAATGAGTGCTGATGAGGTCCGTCCCTTACTCAAGGACCTGGATGCAGACCTGCTCTGCGTCGGACATACCCATCTTCCCTTTAAGCTGGATGTCGATGGAAAAGTGATCGTTAACCCCGGCAGCATCTCCAATCATCTTGATGACGACAAACGTGCCAAATACGCCGTTCTCCACGCGGATGAGAACGGCTACGAGATCGAATTCCATCGCGTGGCGTATGATGTTGAAAACGTTATCGAAACACTTGATAGAATTGACCATCCCGCGAAAGAAATGATTAAGAATTATCTAAAGACTAAATTATGAAATTTGAACCCGTTATCGGACTTGAAGTCCACGTAGAACTCGCCACCGCATCCAAGATGTTTTGTGGCTGCCCCGTCGTCGACTCGGTTGAAGCTGAGCCGAATGTCGCCGTCTGCCCCGTTTGCTCGGGGATGCCCGGTGCCTTGCCCGTCGCCAATGAGCGCGCCGTCGAGTACGGCATCCGCGTCGGCTTGGCGCTCGGCTGCACCATTCAGCCTGTCAGCATCTTTGCGCGTAAAAATTACTTTTACCCCGATATGCCCAAAGCCTATCAGATCTCGCAATTTGAAGAGCCCCTCGCCACGGACGGCGAGATCATCATTCAAACCGATGCGGGAGAAAAAGTCGTCCGTGTACGCCGCGCCCATATCGAAGAAGATGCGGGCAAGCTGACCCACATCAACGGTGCCAGCCTCGTCGATCTCAACCGCGCGGGCGTGCCCCTGCTTGAGATCGTCTCCGAGCCGGACATGCACTCCGCCAACGAAGCGCGCGCCTACGCCGAAAACCTGCGCGACATCCTGCGCTACCTCGAAGTCAACTCCGGCGATATGGAAAAGGGCGTCATCCGCTTTGAAGCCAACATCTCCGTGCGCCCCGAGGGCACAGACGAACTCGGCACGCGCACCGAAGTCAAAAATCTGAACTCCTTCCGCGCGATGGAAGATGCCATCAACTACGAGATCGCACGCCAGTCCAAGCTCATCGAAGCAGGTGGCGAAGTGGATCAGGAAACCATGGGTTGGGATGAAGCCAACGCCAAAACCTATACCATGCGCGGGAAAGAAGATTCGCACGATTACCGCTACTTCCCTGAACCGGACTTGCCTCCGTTAAAAGTGAGTGATGCCTGGAGAGAACGTGTTGCCGCCAGCCTGCCCGAATTGCCGCGTGCCAAATTCGAGCGTTTCGTCAGCGACTTCAAACTGACCGAATACGACGCGGGCGTCCTCGTCGTCGAGAAAGCCACAGCTGAATACTTTGAATCCGTGCTGAGTGCCGCATCCAAAAAAGTGACCCCGAAAATGGTCGCCAACTGGATGACGGGCGATCTTTTCTCCTTTATGAATCAAGCTGAAGCCAGCATCAACGATATCAAGGTCACGCCCGAAGCGCTCGCCGAACTTATCTCACTCGTAGCGGATGGTGATATCAATCAAAATACAGGCAAGAAAGTTTTGGGTGAAGTCTTCAACTCAGGGAAAACGCCCAAAGCTGTTGTGCAGGAAAAAGGTTGGGGACAGGTCTCAGACGGAGCCGTGATTGGGAACCTGGTATCCGAAGTGGTTAACGAGTTCCAAGCCGAGGTCACGAGCTATCGCGAAGGGAATGAAGGTGTCTCCAATTGGCTCTTTGGTCAAGTCATGAAAAAAGCACGCGGACAAGCCAATCCGCAAGTGCTAAGAGAAGAGTTGATGCGGCAATTGAAGCAGTAACTTTGCCCCCCTGTCCTTCGGACATCCCCCCATTTTGAAAAGAAAAAATGGGGGGAACCAGTAAAAATATATTTTTATATAGAAGACGATTAAGCACCTCCCCTAAATTCCGTTTGTAGAATTTGGGGGAGGCGGGGGTGGGGGCTACTTATGCACAAAAGCCAGTCGCTATGACTGGCTTTTTGATTCATCGGGCTTGCCCCGCTCCACTTCGCGGATGAAGCGTGGTGAGTTCAAGCCACGCTCAAGCAGGTAGGTCAGATAGAACTGCATCAGGTTTTCGATCTGTGCGCGGATGTCCGGTTCTGGGTCTGCGCGGCGCGCTTCGTTGTAGGAACTACGCTGGAAGTGGCGCAGATATTTGAGCGTTTCCATCTTAACGGGGCGGATCGCAGCATGCTCCGTAACACAATCCGGGCAGATAACACCGCCCTCGTTACCGGAGAAAAACTGGTCTTGCGGCTGGATCGGTTCGCCGCATTGGATACAGGTTTGCAACTGCGGACGGAAGCCGAGATAGTCGAACAAGCGCATCTCGTAGTAACGTGCCACCAGCCAGGGATCGTCGCCGCCTGCGAGCAGGGTCAGGCTCTCAACCAGCAGACGGAAAATAGCGGGGTTGGATTCTTCTTCGTCGTAGGAGAAGCGTTGCAGCAATTCGACGAGGTAGGCTGCCTGCCCCGTCAGGGTCAGGTCTTCGCCGATGGACGGGAAGGCGCTGATCGTTTCAGCCTGCGTGATGATGAAGGGTCCGCGCGCGCGCGCGAGTTGCAGGACAACATGCGTGAAGGGCTGCAAATGCCCACCCTTGCGTGAGCGCGTTTTACGTGCCCCTTTGACGACCGCGCGCAGTTTGCCGTGTTGACGCGTGTAGAGAGTGACGAGGCGGTCTGCTTCGCCCCAATCCTGGTGGTTGAGCACCACAGCTTCGGCGCGGAATGAGCGGGGAGTATCCATATGATTTGTAGGGGCACAATATATTGTGCCCCTACTTTATTATTTCAGATGTTCAGGTGTGAAGGCGCCTGGCAGCAGTTCACGCACAGTGGTCTCTTGCACCAGGTTGCCATTGCCATCGGCGATGTAGACGACAATATCGAGTCCAAACTCTGCCAACACCTGACGACACGAGCCGCAAGGGGAGCCGCCGT
>JBNKMO010000255.1:0-19634 GCA_050293165.1 Anaerolineales bacterium
AATCGTCCCGGTTGGCTTTGGTTTATCGGCAGGTAAATCTCCAAAGGCAACTTTCACAGTCACTTTGTCACCAACCAAGAAATCACTCTGGTCAACAGGTAAAACGTCGGTAATTTCAACATCTACAGCAATCAGGGAAGGATCGACCGTAATTTGTACGTCTTTCGCAGTAGAAAGTTCACCGTTATATGCCGTAAGAATTAAGGTTGCACTTTCTTCAATCTTTATTTTTGTAAATCCAACAGGATTGAGATAGTCTGCAATAACCCCATCTGCATCAGATAAATTAACCCTTGTCCATTCGCCTGAAACAGACCAGGAAAATTCGACTTCACCTGCGCCAACCATGCTTGCGGGTGAACCCTTGAAAAAGTCAATGGTCGGTGCTACGGGCGGCTCACCGTCAAAAACTTTGACAGGGAGCATGAATATGGATTCGAGTTCGCCGCTTTGTCCGGTCATGACAAAGTTCATTGATTCCTGCGGAAAGAAAGGCTGACTGCCACGTAAAGGTAATGCATCTGTAAAGGGAGCGATTTGCAAAGCTTCAGCACCATCAATATCCCATTCAAGCATGACCTGCTCGCCTTTTTGCAATTCATCGCGCACATCGGGATTAAATTGAACGCGGTAACCAGTCTCACTATCCGGCTCGGGGACCATCTCTACAAACTTCACTGGGAAGTTCGGATCAGGCGCATTCGTCGGGGAGAAAAGTTTTCCGCCTGAAGGCAGTCCCGCCATTTCAGCACTATTTGGATTTAGTGCGGCACTATCTGCACGCACCCAAACGGCAAAAGTATTGATATTAATGAAAGGAGGCACCACATTCACAAAGTGACTTTGCAACTCGCTACCGCTGGCGTTCTTTGCCTCCAGCGTGATCAAAGCATCCCTTTCAAGAAGGACTTCACGTTCACCGCTGTAATCTTCCTCGACAAGCGGATAAACCACTTCGTCAATCGTCAGCAAAACTTCATCCGCTTCGCTCACAGACCAACGCACACGCACCAACTGCCCCTTCGATATCTCCGTCCGGTCCACCTCGAAGACGTTCACCTGTGGCGTTGGCGGTACTACCAACACGGTCACACTTTCTTTTTGATCGAGACCAAACATACCCGAAAGCCAGTTACCGGAGACCAATTCATAAGTCGTGGATTGTCCCGGCGCGACCGTTTGAGAAACTTGCCCCCGATTAATCGGCTGTTCCAGATTCGAAAGGCTTAATCGCGTTGCAAAAGGCGACACATCCCAAACAAGTTTGGTCGTATCCCCTAACTCGATCACATCTTTGCCAGCCGCAACATCAAAGGAGCGGATATTGGGTTGTAAAATAAAGAATAATGCCAAAAGCAAGGTCGCCATCCCCAGCATGATGCTCCACCAGCCAAAGAGAGGAATGCGCTTCACCGCACCACTGACAATTTGTGGCGCAGTAACCTGCTGCGGGATTTGCACATTGGTTGTGTAATGAAACTGTTTGCTGCGCAGTGCAAACATCGGATTCTTTAACGGTGTGATCTGGATTGGCAACTCAATCGATTCGCGCGGTTGCAATTTGAAACTCGCTTGTCGATTCAGCGCCAGATCTTCTTCCAGCAAGAAGTCGAAAGAACAACCGTTTTCGTCATCCATCGCCAGTAAATTGAAATCCGCCAGCGTATTGCTCCGATTCGAGATCGGCAAATACGTGATTCCCTTACGCTTACGCCAGGGAATGCGCTGTGTTCTCGGTGCCAAATTCCCCAGCGAAAACTCATAAAAAGGCTGGATCGTCAGGCTAATATCCTCAACCGCGCGCTGCCTGCCATAATTTGGCGAAGTCACCACAACATGCAGGGTATGTGTTCCAGCTTCACTTTCAGGGTCATGCGGCGGGGTCACACGCACACGCACAAGTTGACGTTTCCCCTCATTTAAATTCATCACACTTGGGCTGATCTCAACCCACTCTTTCGGCACGCCAAGCAGCGACACAGTAAAACGGGCAACAATCGGCCCTGCATTCACCACTTCAAATTCAAAAAAAGCGCTCTGTTCAACCTCGATATCCGCCTCACCAGCGATCATTTTCACAATGATCGCTTCAGCAGTATCATCCTCGAAAAATTCTTCGGGTGCTTCTTCATCCGTTCCCGGATAAATAATTACATGCACGCCATCAGGTAATCCATTGCTCTGAAAAAAAAGCGCAAAAGTCCCGATCTCAATTCGCTGGCTCCCGTCAAAAAGGGCATAGGCATCCTGCAAAGAATTGCCATCCACCCAAATTCGCGCTCCTGTCTCTGCCGGAATGATGCGATATTCTTCGCCTTCGAGCAACACCGTCGCGTGGAAGGGAAAAATCCCCTCGCCAGACAGCACAACATCATTATCACGATGACTGCCAATACTAATGACCGATTGGCTAAAATCGCGCTCCAGTACGTTTCCTTGCAAATTCGAAGTGAAGGATTTATCCATCATAAAGTTCTCATGCTATGCCCAAACAAAAAGGTATAAATAATAAAAGAACGTACCCAGTAGCAAAAGATAGAGACACACACCCAAACCGGGCATCCAATAACGCCAGCGTGCAATCGGCGCAAAATGCACCAACCTTTTTTTCATCGTCAGCGGTGCTTCGCCAAGCCGTTTATTCAAAGGCACAGGCTGCGACTCCAGGGAATACCCAAAGCTCCCCGTCGGATAACGTCTACTTTCTTTGCTGATTGCCAAAGCCAAAAACAAGCTCTCTCCGGGATTAAGATCGACCGTTTGCACAACCCCGACTTTTTCCACAGTCCGCTTGATCTTCTTGACGACATTCCGTGTCGGACGCGAGAATTCAGTTTGCTCCCGTTTTCCATGCATCTGCCGCGCCCCGGCTTTGTGGCCGTTTCCACCTGCACTTTGAGCAGCATCCGCTTTGACGCCCAGTTGCCCCCCTGATTTTTTTACCGAATCCATCTTGCGTTGCGCAGATTTCGGCGCCTGCATCGCTTTCGTGGATGTCGACTGCACCTTGCGTGCTTTGCCAGCAGCCCCTTTCATACTAGCCCCCAAAGACCCCGGTAAAATACTGCCCAGCGTCCCTAAAAGATTAGCAACAATGCCACTTTTCACGCTGACATTTTTGCCAGCTTTCAAAGCGCCATCGGCGCTCGGCGCTGCGGTTTTCGTTGCGCTCTCGTCGCTTGTATTTGCAGCGGCAACGGGAGAGGTACTTCGCACCTTCTCCTGTAAAGCCGTCGCTTTCTCATCAACAACTTCTTCTTCAATTTCTTCGTAAACGGGAGCCAAAGGCAAGCCATCGGCGTAAAGTGTGAATTTCAAATTTGGTGCGGCTGTCTTTACCGAGAGATGATATTGACATTGAGCATTCCCCTGATTAACCAATTTCAACGTGTGTAGTTGATCGGCATCCACGCGCAGCAAGCTCACCAGCCAACGGATGATGAGTACGCTTAACCAGAGCCCCAAAAGGGTGAGCGCAATACTCAGAGCGATTTGTAGCGTTAAACCATATTCAGCCATATCTCTCACTCTTCATCCCAAAATTCTTCTGGCAGATCGCGCACGATCACAGCTTTTGGTGCAGGTTTCTGTTTTAGAACGACCTTTTCTTCTTTAACAGAAGTAACTTCTGCTCTCATTTCAGTTGCAGGGGAAACGCTCACTTCTTCTTCAGCCACTTGCACCGGAGGCTGGGTAATTTCAACAGGCGCTGCGGGGATGGGCTGAGCATCTTTCGAGGCAGGCGGTGGCGGCATCGTGGGCGGGACCGAAGAAACGGCTGACTGCGCAACCATGTTTAGGTCAGGTTCGTTTACGGGAGGCGCAACTACGTCTACATCCAGAGAAAGATCATCCACTATTTCGAGTACCTGCTCAAAGACAGGTGTCACATAGATGCCTTGCTCAATCAGCACTTGCTCTCCCGGATAATCACTGGGAGCATATACGCGGATGGTTAGCGTCGTAAAGCCAGCCATCGGATAAAGACCACGGTGGAAAAGTTGCACACGAACTTCTTCCTCCGCTCCTGAGTAGAGCAAGGGAACAGGGTCGATCTTGACGCAGTCCGCGGGCAATCCACTTACAGAGATATGGAACTGACAGGGCGACTGGTCGCCGATATTTTTGACGGTCAACCATCCAACAGCGGGGGTATGCTGGTAGAGGGTGGTGTTTGGGAAAAGCAAAGACGCGCTAAGTGAGCGCGAAGTTTGAATTGTTTTCGTGATAATGGGCAATTGCACCTGGATACGATAATCCCCCAAAAGGATTTCATCTCCATGTGAAAGTTCAGTGCTGGCATAGCTCAGAAGGACATCCTGATATGCTCCATGCAGAATCTTGACATCACTGCCGAGATTCATCAGTTTGCATCCAAAGGCTTCTGGCAAGTAATGAATTTGTAGGTGACTTGGTGCGATCTGCAGTGAGTCTAACTGTATGTCGCTGGCATTCGTACTGCCAATTCGCACGACAGCTTTATCAGGTTCGACTGTTTTTTCCCATCCGTTGTAATCTGCGATGATCAGTTTCATAGGCTGCACCATAAAAAAAACTTCCCCATGTAATTAGGAGAAGTTTGACTATAAAAAACAACACGCGTGAAGAAACCCCCAGAGGTTTCCCCTAAGTTAGAGCTCCTAAAGAGCCTTTTTCTTATTCCTGCTGTCGTTATTTGCATGAGAATCTCAGATTATGCCAAAGCATTTATTGTATGAACTTTGTCATTATACACTAAAAAGATGAAAAAGGTAGTAATTAACCTATTTAATGTCGAACAACTTAATTACTCTATGTATTCAAATTATTTGTTGTACTAACTATAAGGGGGACATGATCTACGACATCTCCATAGTAGCATATTTATCTACCTGCATTCAAGTGAGAGATGTTGTTCTTTTTTGTATTTTAACGGAACAAGAACAAATAGAAGATGCTTTCGATAGGCTCTCAGCTTTCCATCCGGGATGTTAAGTGAGCCATTTCGAGCCCCGACCATCCTCGAGAATAAAGGCATAATACGACCAGAAAATTATCAACATAACAGTCCCTAGAACCAAAGCAGCCCCCTCCCCAGACCCTCACAATCCAATTCTGTGCCTGATAGAATCCAATCATGTCAAAAGCTTGGCCCCGTCTTCTTTTTCTTCCCATGATTACCCTTGGCGTAGGATTATTGGTATTCGCCTCGTCTGTTTCAGCTGCGTCGCCAGCCATCCAGGCAACAGAAACACCTTTTATCACAGCCACGCCAACTTTTGATCCATCGCGCCTTGATGCACCTGTTACGGCAGACCCGCCCGGTCAAATAGACAGAGGCGCTATTCAATATTGGGGTGTTTGTATGGCTTGCCATGGAGATTATGGGCAGGGATTAATTGAATCCTGGCGAGATAGCTTTGGCGAAGACAAAGACTGTTGGCAGTCAAAATGTCATGGAGATGACCATCCGCTCGAAGATGGTTTCAAGATACCCAAAGATAATCTAGCCCCTCCTCTTACGGGACAGGGAAGCCTGGCACGTTTCAACAACGCATATGAACTCCAGGAGTATATTTACGAGACCATGCCGTGGTGGAACCCCAAATCGATCACACACGAGGAAGCATGGGCGCTGACCAACTATATTCTGAAGCTGAGGAGCATGAGGCCTGAAGGCTTAGAATTATCACCGATAAACGGCTACGCCATCCCCGTTCACCGCGCAACATCGCTCCCCAAATCAGAACTCCCCGGCACACTGGCTATAGTGGGCATATTGCTTCTGGCTGGCATCGGGATGGTATTGCAAGCCGTTCCCAGGTTCAAAAATGCAATTGCTGCTTCCGCCAAACCAAGCTTCTACCACCATCTCCATCCACCGAGCATCCCGGCCAAACAAGCTCGATTTCGCTACACGCTTGGGGCAGGCGGCTTGGCTATTTTCCTTTCAGCGATATTGCTTATCACTGGCTTGTTGGAAATGTTCTTCTATATCCCTTCCCCCGAGCAGGCGGCTATCTCCGTTGAGACGATTACCACGCTGGTTCCTTTTGGCAATCTGATCCGTAATCTGCACTACTGGTCAGCACAACTGCTATTAGTTGTCATGATTATTCACTTGCTGCGCGTTATCCTGACAGGCGCTTATGCAAAGCCTCGCCAATTCAATTTCCTGCTTGGACTGGCTCTGATGATCTTGATCCTTCTGTTGGACTTCACAGGCTATGTCCTGCGTTGGGATGAGGGCATCCGTTGGGCGCTGGTCGTTGGCACCAATCTTCTAAAAACAATTCCGAAGATAGGAAAAGGTCTCTACCTTTTCGTGATGGGCGGGCCAAACGCAGGTCCCGCGACACTAACCCGCTTCTATACCTGGCATATATTTGGACTAACCCTTGGCGCAATCATCCTAACCGCTTGGCATGCTTTTCGCGTACGCCGTGACGGCGGGATCGCCGCGCCTCCGCCAAAAGAACGTAAGGAGAATACGCGTATCAACCGTTTCGAGTTGGTACGTCGCGAAGTGCTGGCGATGGTGATCGCGGGCATCATTCTGTTGCTCATTTCTGTATTCATACCAGCGCCTATTGGTCAACCCATTACCAGCACCAGCATAGAAGCCTCCGATTCTCGCGCACCTTGGTTCTTTCTGTGGGTGCAACAACTTCTTATCTATGGTAATCCATTCATCTGGGGAGTGCTTACGCCGGCATTGGTCTTACTCGTATTAGGGCTAATCCCCTATATCTTGCCCAGAGCCAAAGCCGAAGAGTTAGGACGCTGGTTCCCTCGTGGAAACAAAATTGCTCAGGTATTGATCGTGATCATTGTCGTTGCCATTACTGCACTAACTACGCTCGCCAATCTTTCTGCCAGCTTCGGAAAATAATTCGCCTATGACGAAACCAATCACTCGACGTAATTTTCTACGCCTCGCCACCAATGCCATATTTAGCCTGGGTGGATTATTGGGACTGGGCGGGCTATTCCGCTTTTTCAGTTTTCAACCAGACCCCGGCCCGCCCACCGAATTCGCTCTTGGCCCGAAAGAGGATTACCCCGAAACTATTCAGGTCATCCGACCGGATATTCCTGCCGCGATCAAACACACAGAGGAAGGGGTCATTGCCATCAGCATGGTTTGCACACATCTGGGATGCACTGTGGACGCAGATGAAAACAAAGCAGGCTTCACTTGCCCCTGTCATGGCTCACATTACAACGCAAATGGCAATGTCTTAAAAGGGCCTGCAACCAAGGCATTGCCCCGCTTTCGGATCGAGGAACAGGATGACGAGACCTTGATGCTATTTACGAATTAGATGTCTCTTAAGTTAAAAAGATCGAGCGCATTAATATGCGTTCGATCTTTTAATTGGGCTTGATGGGAAATATGAACCTTTATTTCCGATCACATCACTACTTTGGATGCGCGCCCCACTTATCTTCTGCCATCAGAGCACGCACGGCACGGGGTCTGATCTTGCGATAAACCTGCGACAGTTCTTTTTTCAGACCATCGACAGAAAGCAAACGCTCAATCGAAATATCAAATAAACGCGCATTGTCATCCTGTGGTTGTTACTTGAAAAAGACAGGATCCAGCCGCTAGTTTTTGTCGCGCGTATCATATTGTACAGACAAGGAAAAGTTAAGAAAACAGAAATATTCCAAAAAATCCATACAAATTCGCAAAAAATCTATACCACGCTGGCGAGAAAATCACCCCATCAGCGCTTCTCAGCCAGATAAGCAAAGAAACCGGCCTTGCGCAAGGCCTTGAGTGTCAGCCAGCCAAGAAAACCACCGATTGCCCCAAAAACGAGATAGCCAATAATAGCCTTCAAAAGCCCTAGCGCAACGAAACCGAGCGGAGCGCCTGTCATCAAGCCAAATATCCATTTGACGATGAATTTAGCAAAATGTCCAAATGTGCCAACCAAAACGGCAACAACGATGTTTTCGACATTACCGCCCAAGACCCATAAGATCAGGTCGGCAACGATGCCGAGCAGGGAGTAGGACAGAAATGTGTTCAAGACGCCAAAATCACCCAAACCGAGAAAGCCCGCCAGAATGCCCGAGGTGATGCCGATCACCGAGCCTGCACCGGGCTTGGGCACAACACGCATCCCGACAATGACGATTGCCATCCAAAAGATGCCTGAGTGGCCGGAAAGCTGTAAGGGCGTGCGTAACGCAATTTTCGCAACCACCACCAGCGCGGAGAAAAGCGCCAGCAAAATCAACTGAAAGGTGGAAAAATAAGCTTTCTTCATCGGACAACCTCGATCTTGTCAACATCTTGAATCCATGCATCACGAATATCAAAGCCGGGGATCAAAGAAACCAGCTTGAGCGTGCCGCGTCCCGAAAGGTCGAACAAGACCATATTCTCCACAGTGTCTACTTCAGCCCACATCAGGGATTTGGCTTTCTCACGGCTCGAACTCAAGACGGTGATCTGTGTATCATCTTTCAACTTGCTCGCTTTGATATAGAGCAAAAGCACATCGCGCAGCATCCAGCCTTCTTGCGTCTTCCCCTCTTCGTCATCTATAAAGCTGGCACCTTCGAGTTGAGCCAAATCATCCGGCACAAAGCTTGCGATGAATTTCCCATCCATAAAGATCGGGATCGAACCAGGCGGCATATCCGCAGGAGCAAGCGCAGCCGCCTGCTGACGCTGCCAAAAGTCCACGCCTAAAACGATGCCCACCACAACGACAAGAAGAGTAACTGCGAGAAAAATACGTTTCTTTTGATCCATTACCATCTCCAATATAAAAGAGCGAGCACGATCACGATCCCACTCATCAAGAAAAAATCCAGCCAACGAAATGACAATCTGTGATACGAGGTGCGATTCGGCGAATCAAAGCCGCGCGCATAAGCGGCTTCGGTGATTGCCCAGGCACGTTTCGTAGTCAACACAATCGCCGGCACGGTCAACGAAACCAGATCACCAACTTGAGCCAGCAAACGCCGAAAAGATGAAAGTTCCGGCACGACCCCGCGCGAAGCCTGCGCTTCCCGAATCGCACGCCACTCGTCATCCAGCAGGCCAAGGCTCTGAAACGCCAAGCCCAAACTAAAAGCATAACGATAGGGAACACGCAATTTTTCCAAGGCCAGTCCCAACTCACGGGTCGTAGTTGTCGAAAAAAGCAACGAAAAAACGCCCGTCAATAGAACCAGGCGCCCGCAAATGATCGCGGCATGTGGCAAACTGATCAGCCACCAGTCAAAGGCAAAGAGCAGGATTAATAACCATTTAATACGCCAGATTTGCTGGATTGCGGATGGGAGCAAGCGCGTCCACAACAGAAAGATGACATAAGCGCCGATGAAAATCGCCAAACGTTCCAGCGGTAACATGACGACCATTGAAATTGCTACGCTTAAGAAAAGCTTGGTGCGCGGATCCGCATATCTCAGTGGCGAAGCCTCGATCAACTGGATCTGCCGCGAGCGCCCGGCCTGGCTAATACGCATCAGCGCTTCCCCCGTTCACGCTGGAACCACTCCGGCAAACAGAGCCCCGTCTTTTGCCAAGCAGTTTTGTCTGCAAGTACAGCAGCCGTCTCGCCACCAGCGATGATTCCCTCTTCACCAAGCAGGATCAGGCGGTCGGCATGTTCTGCCAAAGTCAAGTCGTGGGTGGTGATGATGACCAATTGTCCCGCATTTGCCAATGCACGCAGGATGTGCATCAGTGTTTTCTTATGGGCACAATCCTGTCCAAGCGATGGCTCATCGAGAAGGACTCCATGTTTGGGTTGGCACATCAGCACCAAGCCAAGCGCGACACGTTTTTTCTCGCCTTCGCTAAGCAACAAGGGCGGTGTATCTTCGTATCCATCCAGCCCTAACGCAGAGAGAAGCCAACGGTAGTATTCCATATCCGGATCAGGCAGGCGATAGAGGATTTCATCGCGCACGCTGGCATTAAATAGTTGCAAATCAGGGTTTTGGAAAACCATGCCAAGATCAGGAATCTGTTCTCCTTGTGCAGAGATGATGTTGACAGCGCCATCATGTTTCTGCAAACCAGCCAGCGCACGCAGCAAGGTTGTTTTTCCAACTCCGTTCCGCCCGACGATGGCAACAACCTGTCCGGCTTCCAGCGAGAGATTCAAATTATCCAGCACGCTACGCCCGCCGAGTTGAACACTCAAGTTTTCGATTTCCAGTTTGAAATCTGCTTGTCTATCATCCCGTGCTCTATCGAAAAGATGTCTTTCCTCTTTTCCCTCCCCCTCTAAAACGACATGGCGTATTTTTTTAACTCGCTCCAGGTACTCCTGACGATGCTCGAAGATGACCAGAGATTTCCCTGCCGCAGTGAAACGTTCGAGATGATCAATCAACTCTTCGGCGGCAGTCGTGTCGAGCATGGAGAGCGGCTCATCAAGGATGAGGACGTCCGGTTGGCGTGCTATGATGGCAGCCAAGGTTAGGCGCTGCTGTTCTCCTCCCGACAGGCTTTGCGGGTTGCGCTCGCGCATGTGGGATAGGTTGAACTCGTTTAAAACTTGCTCCAAACGGATGTCGATTTCATCGCGTTCCAGCCCCAGGTTTTCGAGACCAAAAATGATTTCTTCTGCAACGCTGGGGGCGAGCATCTGCGCAGCTGGGTTTTGGAAGACCATGCCCGCTTTCTCTGCTAATTGCCAAATGGGTACATCGGATGTTTGGTAGCCGTTCAGCCAGACTTCGCCCGTCAGCTCGCCGTTGTAAAGATGCGGAATCAAACCCATCAGACAGCGTGCCAGCGTACTTTTGCCGCAACCCGAAGGGCCCGTGACCAGCGTCATTTCACCGGGCTTAATCTCTAATGAGATTGGTGGAAGACCATGTTCGTTTTGAGGGTATTGGAAGGAAAGTTTTTTGGTGCGTAGCATGGAGTTAGTAGATAACACAGCGGAGATTGAGTAGCTCTGGCACAGCTTTATCGTGCCAGAGTGTATCGAAATCGCAGGAAATCTTCACTAATGAGAATCGCTTGGTTTCGATACGCCTGACGATACTGCTGTCAGGCTACTCAACCAGCGCGATATAGTTTTAATCGAGTTTCAACGGCAGCCAGTGCTCGCCCTGATGCTCAACAAAAAGAATGGGCTGCCCATTACGACGAGCAGGGCGCATTTTATCGGCTTGTACCAACCCCTCGGTCACCGAGATGCCGTCCAGGGTTTTGACGGAAACTATTCCCGCCGAAAGGATGTCTTTAAGCGGAAGCAAGCCTTCGAGGGAGCGTATCGTGCCGACCTGTACATAGCGTCCATCCTCGCCCGAGGCGGCTAATCCAACCGCTGCCAGTGCGCCGATCACGCCATCTTCATCCCCACCCAAGCCTACAAGAAAAATGCCGTGCTGATTTGCGAGTTTGCGCGGCTCTTTCTGGGTGACAAAATTGCGCTGAACACGCTGTCCGTAGGCGATGACCTCGGTCGGCACGCTCGTCACGATACACAAGCCGGGGTCGCTGCCGGGTTGAAAATCGTCGAGCATGAATTTTCGGGCAAAGCCAGCCAACTCATCAAGCGGGAATTCATCGCCTGAAAAAAGAATGGCGGCGCAGCTATTTTTGGCGGTTTTCGGCACGCGTGGGTCTTCGAGCAGTTGGTGGCGAGTGACTCCGTGGACGTCGAAATCCTGTGCGAGGGCTTTTGCCAACTCACGCGCCAGGTGCCCGGTGCCGCGCGATTCGAGGTTGTCGGTGTCGTCAAGTCCAAGAATATATTGCATATTTAGCCTGCCTTCATGTTTGATTTATGCGTCAAGAAGCGCGCCACTTCGTCATCCGCAGGGGCGCTGGAAAGGTGCTCCGCCTGACCGACCTGACGCAAGCGATTGCCGATCACGACCGCCATGCGCCCCGAAAGGAATGCAGCTTCCTGCAAATCGTGGGTAACGAAAACGGTTGTGGTGGATGTTTCTGCAAGTAATTGACCAAGATCGGCCAGAATATCTGCCCGTGTGGGCGGATCAAGGGCGGAGAATGGTTCGTCGAGCAGGAGCAGTTCCGGCTCAAGGACGAGCGCACGAGCCAGACTGACACGCTGCGCTTCGCCCCCGGATAACTGGCTTGCCCGGCGTGTGGATAGGTGTGCCACTCCCAAGCGTTCGAGCCATAACGGGACTTTACGCCGAATCTCATCTTTGGGGATGCGGCGAAATTTCATGCCGCAGGCAACATTCTCAAAAACGGAGCTATCGAAGAGCAGCGGGTCTTGCATCACCAATGCGATGCGGCGACGATAGGCGGTATCCGATTCTGCCGAGACGGGCTGTCCCTTGAAGAGAATTTCGCCCTGCTTGGGTTTCAATAGACGTGCCAGCGTGAGTAAGAGGGTGCTTTTGCCCGCCCCGTTGGGACCAACGACCGCCAAGGCTTCTCCCTCCTGAATAACGAGGTGCTCGAGGTGCAGAACAGGCTGGTTGCCGCGCAGGACTAAAAGATTACGAAGTTCGACGAGGTTGTTCATCAGTTTTGTATGCCCTGACGACAATGCTCTGCGTTGTCGTCTTTTACGTTGACGACGCAGAGCGCCGTCAGCAGGAGAAGTTGATTTTTCATCGGCGGGCGCTCCGTTGCTGGATCCAGGTCAGTGCCCAGTTGACGAGAAAGGTGATCGTCAGGAGCAATAGACCGAGAGCGATGGCAATGTCGAAGTTGCCTTTACCCGTTTCGAGCACAATCGCTGTCGTCAGCACACGGGTTTGGTAGCGGATGTTGCCGCCAACCATCATCGACGCCCCAACTTCTGAGATAACGGAACCAAATCCTGCCATGAGCGCAGCGAGCAGCGGCAGGCGAGCTTCCTTCCAGAGCATGTAGATCATTTGCAGGCGGGAAGCACCTAATCCGTATAATTGCAAAATCAGACGTGGATCAAGGGCTTGCAGGGCGGCAGCGGTTAAGCCGGTGACGACGGGGAAAGAGATAACGACTTGCGCAATAATAATAGCGGATGGTGTGTAGATCAGTTTTAAGTCCCCCAATGGACCGGAGCGCCATAACATCATGGCGACGAATAGCCCAACGACGACAGGCGGTAAGCCCATGCCGGTGTTGACCATGCTCAATAGGAAAGAACGACCTGGAAATTTACCCAGTGCCAGCCATGTGCCGAGTGGTAACCCAATAAATAAACTCAACCCTGTGGCAAGGGCTGAGATTTGGAGCGAGAGAATGGTGATTTCGAATACTTCGGCGTCAAAGATCATAATGAATTTATAGGGGCGGGTCTCAGACCCGCCCCTGCGGAAAAATTATAAACCTAAATCAGCGTCGGTCTTGTCTGCATCGGGGAAGAAGAGCGGCTGACCGAATTTATCGACACCGAAATCTTTGATGACGGCTTGTGTGGCAGGGTCGATCAGGAAGTTGGCAAACGCCAGACCACCGTCGTAGTTGACGGCATCCCATTTTTCGGGGCTGACAGTCATGACATGGTAGACGTTGAGCAGGACTGCATCGCCTTCGACAAGGATTTCGAGATCAAGATTGTCTTTGTTTGCAAGGTAGGTGGCACGGTCGGTCATCGTGTAAGCTTCCTTTTCAGAAGCGATCACGAGGGTGTTGCCCATACCCTGACCGGATTCGATATACCAGGCGGGTTTGTCATCATTGGGGCTGTAGTCGGTGCCCTTCCACAGGGATAATTCCTTTTTGTTGGTACCGGAATCATCGCCACGTGAGATGAAGGTTGCTTCAGTTTCGGCAATCAAGCCAAGGGCTTCTGCTGCGGTTGCTTTGTCGCGAATGCCTGCCGGGTCGGCAGCGGGTCCAACGAGAACGAAGTCGTTGTGCATGATGAGGAAGCGATCTTTGCAGTCGCCCGATTCCATCAGGGGGATTTCAGAAGCAGGGGCGTGGACGAGTAGGACATCTGCGTTGCCTTCCTGTCCCATTGCGAGGGCTGCGCCTGTGCCGACGGCTACGGTCTGGACGGTGTAGCCAGTTTGTTCCTCGAACATTGGGACGAGCACATCCAGAAGACCGGAGTCTTGGGTGGAGGTGGTTGTGGCGAGGATCAAGGTCGCATTATCAGGCTCGGGGGCGCTCATTTCGCCAGCAACGAGTTGAATTTCTACAACGCCCTTGACTTGCAGACTACCTTCATAGCCGGGCAGGACGGTGCTGAAACCACCCTTGCTGCGGAAAGAAGCGATGCAATCTTCACATGCCAACAATTCGTCGAGGGCGACTTCGGCGGTGTAACCATCATCGGCAACGAAAACAACGGTTGTGGCATCGGCGTTGGGCTGGGCGGCGGAAATCAACTCGCTAAGCAGAACGCCGGTGTAGGAACTGGCTTCACCTTTGCTGTTGGTGGCTTCGACGTCAATCGCAGCCATAGCTTTGACTTCGTCTTCTATCCACGCTTGCGGGCTGGCGACTGCGCCTGTTACTTGCAGGGCAGCTTCTGCTGCGGGGGCTTCTTCGGCCACAGGTTCTTCAGCCGGAGCTTCTTCTGCTGGTGCTTCTTCAGCAGCGGGGGCTGCCGGTTCAACGGGAGCAGGTTCGGGCGTGGTGGCGGTTCCGCAGGCAACCAAAGCCAGGGATAGAACCAAGCCCAAGATGAGTAATAGGTTGATCTTACGAGTCATGTTTCAATTCTCCTTAAAAATGTTTTTTGCTCGCCGCTCGGATTCGAGCAGCGGAAAGCACAGGGTAGCGTTTTAATCCGTCTCATTATTTGGCAATAATGAGACTCGCAAAAAGGTAAAAATAGCAATTGCCAAAACGATCAACAAGGTGGCGATAGGTTGTGCCGCATCCAGCCCGAAACCGTTGAAACGCTCATAAACGAGCACGGGCACGATCTTGGGGTGATAGGCCAGTATGACGACTGCGCCAAACTCACTGATGCCACGCGCCCACATCATCACCGCGCCGCCGAGAACGCCACGCCAAGCCAAAGGGAGCGCCACATACCAGAAGGCGCCCCAAGCGGAGGCTCCGTCGATCAGAGCAACGCGCTCAAGTTCATCGTCCACGAGCGCAAAGGCTTCGCGGCTCATGTTGACAAGATAGGGCAAGCTGACGAAAAGCATCCCGACCACGATGCCGCCGAAATGATCCGTGAAGACGATTCCCAGCGGGGTGAGCCACTGTCCAAGTAAACCGTGTCGTCCGAAAACGAGCAATAGGGCGACACCTGCGGCAGTATGCGGAATAACAATGGGCAGATTGACCAGTGCTTCAACCAATCCCTTCCCGTAAAACGAGCGGCGTGCCAGCAAATAGGCCAACGGGACACCTGTCAGCAGGGCCAGGCCCGTCGCAGTTCCGGCTGCGGCAAAGGTCAGCCCAATCGAACGCAGCACTTCGGGATCGGTGAGCGCCTGCCAAAAATACTCCGGCGTTGTGCCCAACAAAGTACTGAGCAGGGGCAGGATGATGAAGAGCAGCAATAAGCCACCCAGAAAAGAAAAAACGAAGTTAAAGAACCGATTTTTCTGCTTCACGACTTATTCAGCCGGAACAGAGAGCGCTTGCAAATTCTCCGGCATATTGGCGTAGCCCTCTGCCGGAAAGGGATCGAAAAGAGGATGGTGATTTGCTTCCATGATGGCTCGTCCTTCAGGGCTAAGCAGGAAAGCGATAAAGAGCGCCGCTTCGTCGGGATGGATCGCGTTCGAGGGCACGGTAATCCCGTAGCCGATACGCTCACCACGAAACTGCGGTTTGATCGAGACAAAACGCTGGAAATCCAAATCAACCTGCACGGCGGCGTAATCCGCTTCAAAGGCGGCTTCGCCCATATTGACCGCGTCCGGCAGCGTCACCATTTCCAAGCCGTGCTGCTGGATGACGCTCTCATACTCAAAGGCATAATCAAGATCACCCGACTCAAGCAGGGAAATCAGCATAATACTGCCGCCGCGCTGAAGAATATGCGCATCCTGTTTTGTTTCCAAAATTTCGGGCACGGTAATCGTCGTCAGGTCGTCGTCGCGGAAGATCGTAATCGGGTAGCTAAACTGTCCATCGAAAACGGGAGCAAATAAATCGTAACGTCCGAGTGCGTTTTCCATCAGTGAAAACGCCATCAGTGTGCGGTAACCGGATGCATCAAAACGCGGGTCCGAAAGCCCCATCTTCACATCCGGTCGTGCCAAAATCTCAGCCCAATTTTCGCTGTTGATCTCGTCTGCATATGCACTCTGCGGCGTATGCGCCAGCGCCAAATGATTACTGGCAAAGCGGATATACCAATCCGCATAGGGCGCGCCGGTTTCAGGCACTGTGCTGGCATACATCAGCATCGGAATCAGCGCCGCATCTGCCGAAGCAACCACGTCGATTTCTTCGTGCATATCAGTCACATGCCGCATGACCTGAATGCTGCCGTGATACTCCGCCAGCACATCAATATTTGGATATTTCGCCTCGAAGGCCTGCTCAATCTCCGCAAAGGGGATTATCAAACTGCCCGCAGCGAAAACCACCAAAGGCGTCTTCTCTGTGGATGCAGGCGCTTCGCTCGTGACCTGAACAGGCTGACCGTTACAAGCGCCGAGTCCCAGCACCAAAAAACTGACCGTTAAAATGAGAGCGAGAAATTTTTGCATTGTGATCCAATGTCATTGCGAGCGAAGCGAAGCAATCTCCGTCTAGCTTGGGGATTGCTTCGTCGCTCCGCTCCTCGCAATGACAGATTTATTTCACTTCCAAGCTAACAACTTCTTTTACCCAAGCACCACTGTCAAAGCCCGGCATTACAACCTTGAACTTTTCGAGCGTGTTGGTGAAACCAAGCAGACAATCTTCACAGGCAAGCACCTCGGCGAGACTCACTTCCCCACTGTAACCATCGCCAGCGGTGATGACCAGCGTAGTTGCCCCATCCTGGATGCCTGCCATCTCAAGCAAGGCTTTCAGCGAAACGCCTTCGTAGTCGGCACTGCCGCTCTTAGGGTGCTCGGCGGTAATTTGCAACACATCCATTTCGCGTAAATCAGCTTCCATGAAACCCAAAGGCTGGTCAACCAAACCGGTGATCGTCAGCGTGCCTTCCACATCAGCGACGGCAGGCGCTTCTTCTTCAGCGACAGATTCATCGGTTGGCTCTGCCACTGGCAGCGGCTCCAGGCCGACCTGCAACTCGACGATTGCACCAGCCATTTCACTTTTACCCAAATCGGCACCGACCAGACGCAGCGGGAAGTATTTGTCCGTTAGAGGATTATCGTTGACTTTATAAGCGACGATAATATTATCGTTGCGCGCTACGCGTGCTGCGTCGAAGGAAACGGTATAACCATCGGAAGCGATCACATCAATCGAATAGCCACTCTCGGCCAGCGCATCATTAAAGGCAGGACCTTCGTGGGTGATCTCGTCGTCCACAGCGCCAACCAGCAGCCAAAGGGGCACGCCGCCCCAAACCTGGGCTTTATCATCCGTCCAGCTTGCGCCGTGACACTGTTCTGCACTGCACGATTCCACGCTGGCACGGTCAATTTCTTCATCCAAAGCGCCATGCGCCATCAATGCCCATTCTTCGCCAAGGTTCTTGGCTTCGAGTTTGGCAACCCATTTAACTGACCAATGCCCATCCGTTACCTGATTGAGCGTATCGCTAATAATTGCCAGACGAACAACACCGTCTCCTTTGGCATCGAGCGGCTCGCCTTCGACAGCGTAAGCAAGGATGGCAGTCAAGTCAACGGGGTTCTTCAACTCATCTCCCGTAGCGGGATCATAGGCAATGAAGGTGCCGTTTTGAATTTGGTCATACGAGAAGGTGATGCTGTAGCCATCTTCAGCGACAACATTGAAGCCAACAGTTTCGTCCATCCCGCCAGCCAACTCGACCAAGTCTTTGAGCGCAACGCCTGTAAAGGTCAGCGGAGGGGTAATCTTACCCGTGCTGCTCTTTGTGCCAGCATAGCCTTCGGTGACGGGCAAAGCCATTAACTCGCTCATGGTTAGGGCGACCGTTTCCGTCGGGCCGACGATCTCGACCACAACGGTGTCATCCACAACAGGAGTTTCTGTCGGGGCGGGTTCGGCGGTGGGTGCGGGGGGGGCTGTGGGCGCAGGTTCGGGCGTGGCGGCTGTTCCACAGGCAGCCAGCAAGAACATGAGCGCAATGAGCGATGTCATCAACAGTGAAAAGCGTTTCATCGAATTTTCTCCTTGAGCAATATGAAAACTATAGGGGGATTTGTTCACCACTATTTGTGGTGGAGTAGCCAATGAGTGTGGTTAGAGATTCACGGAACTTTTTCGTTTGGATATAATCCAAAAGCGGGGATAAATCTTTCTCGCTCTCAGAAGACAAGACCAGATCGTAGCGTTCTTCGAGCAAGGGGATGAAATCCAGCCCGTGCTGTTCAGCAGAGGCTTGCAAACCCAGGGCGGCATCCACTTCGTTACGTAAAACACGGCGAGCGCAGCTCGTGTGGGTATTGACAACGCGCTCGTAGCCATTAATTGCTTCGGGGGAGATTCCCAGCCGTTTGAGTTCCTTGTCCAACCAGAGACGGGTTCCGGAACCGAGATTCCGGTTAATGAAACGGAGGCTTGTTCGGGTCAGGTCCGAAACGTCACGGATTCCCAAGGGGTTGCCAGGGGCGACCATTAATCCCTGCGTGCGATGCGCGAGTGTAACAACATCCATTTTTCGATCCGGAAAAAAGTGACGTACGAAGGGCGTGTTATATTCCCCGCTTTCGTCCAGCAGATGTGCGCCGGAAATTTGGCAGAGTCTCTGGCGCAGGTTGGCGAGACCGTCCAGGCTGCCAACCGGCAGGGTGAGCAATGTGAGATGATCTGAAATTTCTGCGCTGATTTTTTCCAACGAGAGATCGTGACTGCCCGAAAAGATGATGGTTGGTTTGTCACCCGCGGGCAGGATCAGTTCTTGCAGGATAAAAGCACTCGATTTTGCGCTGTAGAATTTTTCGGTTACTTTTCCGGTAATGCGCACTTCGCTTAATTCGATTAGATCTGCGGATTCGAGGGCAAGAATATGATGCCGAACCCAAGCAGGGGAACGCTGCAAGGCTTTTGCCAGCTTTGTGAGCGTAGCTGGCTTTGCCATGAGCAGGCGTAATATCTCCATGCGCCGTGGGTCGGCAAGGATTTTAATCTGTTCAAAAGCATGAAGGGGTTGGATTTTTTTCATCGCTCAATTAAGGAAAATTTTAATCGTATTCTATCATAAGATGCGATTTACCCTGAAGCAATGGAGAGTTTTTTGGATTAATTGAGGGAATACGATGTTCACGAAAAAACGCGCCCATTTGGGCGCGTCTTTTATTTCAATATTTTCTCCATCCGAATATCTGTCCACATTTTTCCATCCCAATATGTGAAATTCTCAATCCGGCCGATCTCTCGAAAGCCCAACTTTTGATACAACCGAATCGCCCGCGCGTTGTACTCAAAAACGCCCAACTCTATACGCGCCAGCCCCTGCTTGCGGATTTGCGCTTCGAGATATTGCATCGCCTGCGCACCTATGCCCTTGCCGCGCGCTGAGGCATCGCCGATGCCGATCGCAAGCCACGCGCTGCCGGATTCCTTCTTGAGCAGGTGCGGCGGGTCAACAACGAAATTCATTTCACCGACCAACTGCCCCTCGGCATGGATCAAGTAAATTTCAAGTCCACGTGCGATCCGTTCGGCG
>JBNKMO010000256.1:0-16495 GCA_050293165.1 Anaerolineales bacterium
CAATTGCGGCAAACACGAAGCCCCCGAAAAAGATGCCACAGCCGGATAATTGGGAAACGCCACAAAAAATTCTTGTCATCCTGGCACACCCCGATGATCCGGAATTTTTCTGCGGGGCAACCCTCGCACGCTGGGCAAAAGCGGGGCACGAGATCACCTACTGCCTGCTGACCTGTGGCGACAAAGGCGATGTCAACACCACACTTTCAGGGGACGACCTCTGTCAACTGCGCCACCAGGAACAACGGAACGCAGCCAAGATCATCGGTGTGAAGGAGGTTCACTTCCTCGATCGCCCGGACGGTTATCTTGTTCCCGATATGGACACACGGCGCGCGGTAACACGCGCTATCCGCCAATTCACCCCCGACATTTTGGTCACCTGCGACCCGACCAACCTCCACCCCAGCGAAACCTACCCCGTCAATCACCCCGATCATCGTGCTGCCGGTCAAGTCGTCATGGATGCGGTTTTCCCCGCCGCGGGCAGCGCACTCTTCTTCCCCGAATTGCTCGCCGCAGGCTACCAACCCCATCAACCCAGCGAACTCTGGGTCAGCCTGACACGCGAACCCAACACCACCATCGACGTCACCGACACATGGGAAACAAAAATACAAGCCATTCTCGAACACAAGAGTCAGGTTAGAGACCCAGAATTACTAAAAGAGCGCATGAAACAACGTGGACAAAGTAGCGATAGCCCTGAAGAAACGCCTCGCTACGAAGAACACTTCCGCGTCCTACGCTGGCGAAGATAAAACCAAGTGCAATGCACCTTAAAGGGGCGTTGCACTTTTTGTTTTAGGAAAAGAATATGCTCACAGAAAACGAACTTAAACAAAAACTCCAATCCATTGCTGAAAAGAAATTCAAACCCAATGATGAAAGCATCGTTGGTGAACTTATCCCTGCCATGCTTGCTCACATCGGCTCCACAGACCCCGAACTACGCGATGACCTGATTTACGTTGCCTTCATTCGCTGGTCGATGACATACAAATTGCTCCCACCGGCAGCCCTGCGCGAGATATTCAACACACTGCTCGACGAGCAACATCTACATTTCTGTCTCGGCGAAAAGGATACCGATAGCATCTTCACGCGCTCCTTCTCCGCTTTGTGGCTGCCCCCGATTCTAATTCAACATCGTGAAGAGGCCTTTCTATCCCAAGAAGATATTCAAAATGCACACAAACAACTCACCCGTCTTCTGCGCGAGGAAAAAGACCGCCGCGGATTCGTACCCGAAAAGGGCTGGGCACACGTCATAGCCCACACTGGAGATGCCCTTGACGATCTGGCGCAATGCGCTGAGATCGGTGTTGCAGAACTACGCGAGATGCTGCCCATCATCCGCGAGACGATGAGCATGACCGACTTTGTCTACGTTCACGGCGAAGATGAGCGCATGGTCACGCCGGTGCTGGCAATTATCCAGCGCAAGCTACTGCCCAACGACGAACTCGAAATATGGCTTGAGGGCTTTATCTCCCCTATCAAAGAGACAAAAAACATGCCGGATGGCGTCATCCTGCGGGCGAATATCCAAAACTTTTTGCAGTCGCTCTATTTCCGTTTAAAATGGACTGAAAGCAGCGCCGAACTCCTGCCTGTGATTGAAAAGACGCTCCGCGAGATCAATATTTTCGCCTAAACAGAGAGGACAGCATGACCGATTTTCTAGCAAAAGCCAAAGACCTTTTTGATTATACGCAGACAATGCGACGCGACTTTCACGTGCACCCTGAATTAGGCTTCGAAGAAATCCGCACGGCTGGGATCGTAGCAAAAGAGTTGCGTGAACTAGGATTGGAAACGACAACCGGTGTCGCAGTGACGGGCGTCGTCGCACTGCTCGAAGGCGCAAAGCCGGGGCCAACCATCCTGTTGCGTTTTGATATGGATGCCCTGCCTATCGAAGAGGAGACGGGCGCAGAATATGCTTCACAAACAAAAGGCAAGATGCACGCCTGCGGCCATGATGGTCATGTTGCGGTCGGGCTAACTGTCGCCAAGATGCTGAACGAGATGCGCGATGAGTTGGCAGGCACCGTCAAGTTTGTCTTCCAACCGGCTGAGGAAGGTGTTGTTAATCAAGAGGGCAGAAGCGGCGCAGGCCAGATGATGTACGAAGGGGTATTGGAAAACCCGAAAGTTGACCAGACGCTCGCGCTGCATTTGTGGAACTCCAAGCCGCTCGGCTGGATCGGGATTGGCTCGGGGCCGATGATGGCAGGCGCGGAGTATTTCAAGATCACGATTTACGGCAAGGGCGGGCATGGGGCGATGCCGCAGGTTTCTGTTGACCCGATTCTGGCTTCAGCGGAGATCATCAGCGCTTTACAGAGCGTGGTGGCAAGAAATGTCGATCCGCTGAAACCGGCCGTTTTAACGGTAGCAAGTGTAAAGGGGGGCGAAGCGTTCAACGTCATCCCGCCAAAAGTGGAGCTGACGGGGACAATCCGCACATTTGAGTTGGATGTGCGAGAAATCGTCCTGAAACGTTTTAAAGAAATTGTTGAGAGTACTGCGCAGGCGATGGGCTGCACGGTCGAGATCGACTTGAAGCGCATCTCCCCGGCGGTAATTAACGCTGGCGAGGTCGCTGAGAAGGTGTTGTCTGCGGCACAAAAGGT
Organism: Anaerolineales bacterium; assembly: GCA_050293165.1. GTDB lineage: Bacteria > Chloroflexota > Anaerolineae > Anaerolineales > Villigracilaceae > Desulfolinea. The sequence goes on from JBNKMO010000256.1 coordinate 2,640, forward strand.
TTTCCCCGAAACGGCGATTGACGAAGGGAATTACCTGACGATGGGTGCCGAGGATATGGCCTTTATGATGGAAGAAGTGCCGGGCTGTTATTTCTTTGTGGGGTCGGCGAACGCCAAAAAAGGCTTGGATTACGATCATCATCACCCGAAGTTTGATATTGATGAAGAGGCGCTACCACGCGCAGCAGCATTGATGGCGGCTGCAGCGGCAGAAATTTTGAAGTAATACAAAGCCAGCAAGAGAAAAACCCCTAAAAGCAAATTTGCTTTTAGGGGTTTTTATTTGAAAACGAAAATCTGTAATGAGTGATTTGCTGAGGTCACATATCACTCATCTCTCATTCTTTTACCAAAGTTTCGGCAACAACATCGGCGTTCTTGCCTGATATGCCGCATACTCATCCCCAAATTCACGGCAGAGTTTCCGCTCTTCAAAATACGCCCCGATGACGATGTAGATCGTCGCACCGATGTAGACCGTGAGCATATTCTGCGTCATAACAGGCGTGAGCCAAATAAAGAGCAAACCAAAAGTGTAGAGCGGGTGGCGGATATATTTATACAATCCGTCAACGATCAACTTTCCATCTTTGAGATGCGGGTGTGAAACCAGTTGACGTAGCCCCGCAAACTCCCAGACATCCGTGCTCAACACGCCAACCACTTCCCCAACGGCAGCAAGTAATTGCCCGAAGAGCATCGCATACATCCACGGCGCGGGGATACTATAAAGTGTGCGGTCGGGCAATATCCGCGCAAGCCACAAGATTGGCAAAAAAGTAAACAGCGCAAAGATGTTGTACGACAGGCGGTAGAAACGCATGACGCCTGCGCCGAATATTTTCTCAAAAAAGGCTTTGAAAGAAAGCGATGCTGTCCATGAATGAAGAAAACCCCAAAGAACAAGAGAAGCGATAATCCAGAGCATAAAGTTACCTCTAAAAGTGATGAGTGACAAGTGATACGTGAAAAAAACATCACCTGTCACTCCTTACTCATTACTAATTTCCAAACGCTGGCACTTCCACCGTCTCTCCACCTGTCTCGACCAGATAGTAGGGCATCCACGCCACGCCGAAGTAATCGACAAAGATATTGGTCTTGGTCGGCTTGATGGTCACTTCGCTGGTTTGATTGACCACCGCTCCCCAGCGGTCACTGATCTCATCCAGACGCGATTTGAGCTCTGCTTCGAGAGCGTTGATCTGCTCTTCGAGATCGTCAATTGCTTCGATGGATTCCTGCACATCCGCTTTGGCTTGTTGAGTCAGGCGACGTTTCGTGAGAGAAGTCGTCATCCGGCGGCGGCGCTTGCTAAAGAGGCTCAACACGTTTTCAGCGTGCGTGCCCATCTCTTCCATTTTGCGGTCGGCCAGCTCGTCTTCATCTTGACGTAACTCGCGCTCTTCCTTCTTCAAACGGTTTTCGAGTGTATCCAGTTTGCGTTCGTATTGCGCGCTAACTTTGTCGATCTCAGCATCGCGCTCATCGCGGGCAGCGTCCGAGCAGGCACGCATAAATTCTGATTTCGAAACATCCGGCCCGGCATAAACCTTCAGTGTATCGTTGGCACGCGCCTTAACGCTCACCGCACGGTAAACCCAATCTTTGAAATCGCGCTGGAGGGCGGTCATCAGTTTCGCTTCGCTAAAGGGCGGTTCCAAACTCACGAAACGCGATTGCGGTGCAGGCACCTTGGTAAGGGCGCCCACATCCACGCTTTGGCCTGCATAATCGTCCCAGCGCACCACACCGCGCGGATCAGGGTTTTGCACCAACAATGTGCGTGTCACTTCGCTGTCCACACCATATTTGCGATCCAGAAAACGCACGGATGCGGCCGCCAGCAAGGTCGGGCGGTAGAGCATCCCAACCTGTTCGGCATCCGCGCCCATTGGGCGGCGTGCCAACTCAAAGCCTTCCATCAGGCTCAAGTTAAAGGGCAGGAAGAACTCCCCCACACTGGCGGGGATCGCTGGCCGGGTGGCCGTGCTGCCATCGTGGGGACGAGCAACGCGCTGACGCTCAGGGCGGCGGCGGGATGCTCCATTAACGGAAACGGGTTGATAACTTGCGAGCGTCTCGGTGGCGGATGCTTGCGGCACATCCACAGATTTGGGCTGGCTCGCCGTTTGGGGAGCGGATGCCGCCATCACATCATGATCCGCCAAATCCCAGCCTGCACCGACAAGTTCGTTTAAAGCCGGAATCTGCGTACGTGTCATCGGCCCGGCGAGATAATTCATCGCCCAACGTGTGCGGAAGAGAGCAGGTTGCTTATTGTGAACATTGTGCAAAATAAAAGCGCGTTTGCCAAGGCTGGAAATGAGCTTGGCATAGGCCGCGCGGTTAAGCGTGCCCGTGGCGCTATCCAACCCTTCGAGCAAACGTTCTTTATCGCGCTCGGTCTGGAGCTTGCCGATAAACCACGAACCCGCGTTGGAGAGGGCTTTGTAATCGACATCGACCGGGTTCTGCGTGGCAAGGACGAGGCCAACGCCAAAAGCGCGCGCCTGTTTGAGCATCCGCAAAAGGGGCTGCTTGGAAGGCGGATTTTTCTGCGGCGGGAGGTAACCAAAAATCTCGTCCATGTAAAGCAGGGCGCGCAAGGAATTGGAGCCACCCTGCGTGCGCATCCAGGTTTCGACGGAGGCGAGCAGCAGGGTGATGAAAAACATGCGCTCGGTCTCGCTAAGATGGGCAAGGTAAAAAACGCTGTGACGCGGACGACCATCCGATGTGTAAAGTAGATCGGGGATATCAAGGGCTTGGCCTTCACGCCAGGTCTCAAAGGAGGGCGAGGCGAGAATGGCATTCAATTGCATCACAAGCGAAGTACGCGCCTTGGCAGGGAAGAAGGTATCAAGCGGCAACGCACCGAGTTTATCGAAGGGTGGGTTTTGGGTCTGGAGAATTAGTTCAGTCAGATCGAGGCTTTTGCCTTTGCTCCAGGCATTTTCAAAGATATGCGAGAGCAAAATATGCTCACGAGAGCGCAAAGGATCAATATCACTCTCACCGATCAAACCAAGCAAAGCCGTGACCGTGCTCGAAATTTTTTCGCGCAATATTTCGCGATTCTCACGCCAATCCAGATCAGGAACGGCAAGCGAAGACAAAACGCTGACAGGAATACCCGCATCCGAGCCGGGGGTGTAGACGGCGAATTCAGCGGCGTTCTTGAGGGCACGTACACGATTGGCATCCATACCCCATTTGGCGAGGCCATCTTTCCACGTTTGCGCGGTTTGGATGGCCGTCTGCTCAACGCTGACTCCCGCACGGCGGGCGGTTTCGGGGTCGATCCAGGGTTCAAAATCCTGCGGGGCCAGATCTGGGAAATGGAGCAGGAGATTCGTTAAATCGCCTTTGGGGTCGATGATCAGCGCCGGGACATTTTGCAGCGCAGCTTCTTCAAGCAAGGTCACGCAAAGTCCCGTTTTGCCAGAGCCGGTCATGCCGGTCACAATGGCGTGCGTAGTCAGATCAGCGGGATTGTAGAAGAGAGGTTTGTCGCCTGGTTCAGCTTGCGGGTTTTCAAGATGACGACCGAGATAAAAGTGATTGTTAGACATGATGACTCCGTGAAAACGCTAAAAGGTTGAAAATAGAATAAATGTGCTAGGGGCTTAATTTACCCCACTTTGGTCAAATTCGCAACAAAATAAACTCCCCTGCCGCAAGCGACAGGGGAGTGGACTAAAAAGAAGGGGGAAGAAACCCCACTCGACTAACTATCTGACTAGTCATCATCAGATTCTGAATCTAACTCTTCACCAGATTCAGAATCTCCATCAGAAGCCGGAGTTGGGGTAGTTGTTCCGTCGTCACTGTCGCCTCCATCATCGGGGACAGGGGTCGGGACTATTGCAGGATCGCTATCGTCAGATTTATCATGCTCTTCTTCACCATCATCCGTTGAAGTAACAGTATCCTGTCCATCTTCAGATTCCGATTCCGTTACATCCTCACCATCGCCAGTTTCATCAGGCTCTTCTTCTGGCGTCAGTGTTACAACAGGATCATCGACATCTTCGGAGTTTGGCACATCCTCAGTCTCAACACTCTCATTCATCGTCGCAGTAGGCGTAATCAATATATCTTCAGAAAAGCTCAAAATAATACTTGTTGCCAAAACCGTGCCATCATCGCTTGTTTCTCCAGAAACGATAACGTCAGTGCCGATCTGGATCGATGGATCTATATCTGTATCAGCGGATGTAGTAACCGGCACGCCCGCAACATTCCACTTGTTTCCGTCTCGAGTGATTACCTGCCCCTCAAACTGGACTGCGGCAAAGCGCCCGTACCCCAACAATTTTTGCACTTCTTCACGACGCTCATTCTCATAAATTGTCTCTAACCTGGCTGTTTCGACGCTGTCAGAAAACCAGAAACGAGCGCTTTCCCAACCACGTTTGACAGCATATAGGCCATCTCCTGGCAGAGCAGATGTTGAAGCACGGACAAGGCCTGTTGTTCCACCAATAAAAAAGGCCAGAGCCAATGCCAGGGGAACAAAAACCCGCCGAAAATCCAGGGAAGCCCTCTGCCGCGGTGCAGATGCGGCTTCCCGCATTTGAGCGGCATGCTGCAAAAGACGCGCACGATTGCGACGCATAATCTCATCAGAAACGACGACAGGGACAGCCTCTTTGGCATCTATTGCTGCCTGCAAAAGGGGGCGCAGCTCATCGGCATATTGAGGAAATTCTGCCAACGAGCTTTCAGGATCTCTTCCTTGCTCAAGGACATTTTGGCAGATGATTTCAAGAGCATCATTTTTTTTCTTATTCATTCTCTACCTCCCCGACATAGCGTCGGAGTGCAGCCAGGGCGCGAAATTGAAGCGCCTTAATAGCGTTCGCCTTTTTTTTCATGAACGCTGCTGTTTCTTCCAGTGAGTAGCCTTGCCCAAAACGCAAAGTCAAAACGGTTTGTTGATCCGACGTGAGCTGCTGCAATGCTTCACGCGTAAAACGAGCCTGATCGCTTCGTTCAATTTCAATTTGGAGAGCTTCAGTATTATCGGCCAATGTCTCAGGCAACTGGGTCATCGGACGGCGATAGTGACGACGAAGATGATCTGTGACAATATGAGATGCCGTTGAAAGTAACCAAGCTTTTATATTTTTCTTGGGACCGCGTTTCTTTTTACATGCTTCCAGTAAGCGAACAAAAACATCACTGGCAATATCCTCCGCAAGCCCTTCATCATTCAACCGATAGAGGACGAAACGGTAGACATCAGGGAAACAACGATCATAGACTGCAGCAATGACCTGCGGATCAAGCGTCCGCAGGCCATCCAATTCATTATATTGTTGAGCTTCTGATAAAGCTGCCATTTTTTGTCCATGTCCATCAAAAGAGCGATTCAATTCGTACATTTTACTCCATCAATATCTCTCTTTTTGGAAAGGGCGAAACAACCACCTACTTACTTTTTTTCTACAGATCAGGCTTAGGGAACAGGAGTAGGGGTGACTGTGGTATCTGTGCTGCTGCTTGATGAGTCATCGCTGCTGCTATCGTCGTGACTATCATCGTCATGGCTATCGTCATCATGACTATCATCGTGATGACTGTCGTTGCTGCTGTCACTGTCATGATGACTACTATCATCATTGCTGCTGTCACCCGAGTTATCGTAGCTGCTATCATCATTAGCATCATTGTTGCTATCATCACTGTAGCTGTCACTGGATGAGCTATCGTCAGAATAGCTGTCGTCAGATGAGCTGTCATCACTGTAGCTGTCATCGGATGAGCTATCATCCATAGACGAGGAGTCATCCATCTCATCCGAACTTGAACCATCGTTACTTTCCAGTTCAATCTCGGTCAATGACAAAGTATCGTCAGCATTGGTCATGTAGTCAAAGGAAACAAGATCACCAACATCGAACGTGCCTTTTATTTCGGTAAAGTCACTGATTGTGTACGTTTGGCCATCAATAACAATTGTATTCCCGTCGATCAATTCGACTAAGCCATATACGCTGCTCGTTTCAGAAGAACTACTATCATCAGAGGGAATGCTGTCAGATACAGATGGATCATCAGCAAGACTAGTGTCAGATGCAAGTTCAACCTGTTCTGCGACAATCACGCCACTAGAATCAAGCGTTGCTTCAACTTCCACCACATCACCAACGGCAAAATTAGCGGCAGCGATCATCTCGGGAGTAAGGGCTACGGTCTGACCATCAACGACGATCTCGCCTTCGCCAATCGCTTCCACAACACCGGTAAAAGCAATCAGTGAAGCATCAACTTTTGCGCCTACAGTACGGCCATCCTCGGTGGACGCCAAGCCCCCACCACAAGCACTTAATAACATGCCCAGCAACATTATTACAGAAAGTACGGTCAAAGTTTGTTTCTTCATTAGATTTTGTGCCTCCATTTATTGAATATAAGATTGTTGTTATCTACATAGTCGACGAAGGAACAAAAAGGTTACGGGCAATTAAAAAAAAGAGTATTGCGCTGCTGAAAACCTGCGCAATACCCTTTTCGTTTTGTTGTCAGAGCGTTATGGTGCGTAGACAGTCAAGTTATCAAAACTCACAGCAATACCGGGATCGTCAAAAATGCCTCCAGCCAAACCGATATAGCCAGAAGAAAAGCTATCATCGGTCACACTTGCAATAACCGAATCATTCACCGCCAGTGTAAGCTGGCTACCAACACAAGAAGCTGTCATTTTCAATGAAGATTGCCCCTCTAACCAGGCAAGGCTATCCCAATCGTACAAGGCAAAATATTCACCTGCCACATACTTATAGATAATGAAATAGCCATCTTCATCAACCTCGAGCTTATAAAAATTATCATTATCCGTGTAGCGACATAGTATCCCAAATCCCCCCGTGCTATTGGCAGATTGGATAACATTCACATCCACGCTCATAATGATATCTGAATACTGCTCGTTATCGTAGTGGCTCCAAATATCGTAATTCGGCTGATTGACTTCGATATAAAACTGACCGTTACGATATTCGGTAATACCTGTCGCTGTATTCTGCTCGCTCCAACCACTGGATGAAGATGAGAAATCGTCCTGCAAAAGAAGCGTCCCACTGGCCTGAACAGGGATGGCCGCTTGGGGAACTGGTTCGTCGGCTACGAAATTCACTTCCCCGCGCCTGGCGGCTTCGATCAGCGGAAGCGCCAGTTTGACGGGACGCAACGCGTTAATAAAACCGCCCGTCGGGATGCAGCTATCGTTATCATCCACATAACCGTCACGGTTAGTATCGGCCAGCACGCGGCAGTCCACATATTGGTCGTCGCCGCCGTAGCCGAGTTGGGTCGGCACGCCGATCAACTCTTCTTTCTCGTTGACCGCCAAACCGCCGCTATTGCCACCCGAGATGGTCGCAGAAGTCTTGATAAAAGCACGCTGCCCAACCCCACTCTCGGAGGTAAAGCCACCCACTTTGCCGGAGGTAAGGGTAATGGTCGCCCCACCAATACCGGGGTAACCTAAAATGGTCAGATCCCCGCCCAATTCAAGCGCGTCCGAATCGCCGAGGGCTACAGCAGGCAGCCCGAGCGTGGCACGATCTACGGGATTGCGATTCAAATCGGTCGTCACGCGAATCACGGCGAGATCCAAGCCTTCATTGACTTGCATCACTTCGGCATAATAACGCGGCTCGGCGGGATAATCCGGGTTGACCGTGAAGGCTACGATTAGATCACGAACATCGTAGAATTTATCAGAGAGAACAACGTGTGCATTGGTCAGGATCAATCCATCAGAGGAGATCACCGAGCCGGAGCCTGTCCAGCCATCAACGATCTCTCCTTCGTAGTCAACCATGGCGATAATTTGCACAACTGCCTGATAAAGCTGGTCAGGGCGCACATCTTCAACAACGACAGGCTGCTGAACAGAGGGGGATGTTGTTGTTGCAGCGGGTTCATCACCGCCAACGAGGGCACCCAAAACACCCAAGCCTCCGATGGTGAAAATAACGCCAAAACAAAGTAAAACAAAGCTCACCACCCCGCAGGTAATCCAGGTATTCTTTTTCATTATTCTTCTCCTGTTTGCGCTTGCGCGCGTACACGTTGAAATTCTTTCAGGAATTCCTGCGCGATGTCTGTATTGTAAAAGATAATAATATTTTCATCATTGCGCTCTTCAGCGCTGGCAGAAAAGTTATAGGAGCCTGTGATAACAATCGTCTCATCAATGATAAAAACTTTATGATGCATCAAACCATCAATACCGTCTTCGAGGACGTCGATCCCCGCTTGCGCAAAGACATCATACTCGCCGCCCTGATTGGATGCGACCTGAGAGTGATCCATTACCCCGGCGACGGTGACCCCGTCTCGCGCGCGACCTTGAATTGCTTCCGATATATCATCCGCTGTGAACGAATAAGCCATAAAGTAGATGCTTTCTTCGGCGTTATCGAGCAACTCCACGATCACATCCGCAACACCGTCATCGGGTGAGAAGTAGGTCTCGATCATTGTGCCGTTAACAAATGTGGTCCGGTTGGGCGTATCCGAAATGGTATCGGGTCCAAAGTGATCGCCAACGAACATCTCATCAAATTCGGTCTGATAATTTTCAACCAACTTCTGTGAACGGATGCGAAGCATATTGTTATTATCTTTATAAGCCCCCCCTGTGGTGAAGTTCATCGAGCCGACCCAAATTTCACTACGGTCGATGATGACGAACTTATCATGCATCAGCCCTTCACGGCGATCACCAATGACCGAGATACCGGCATCAACCAATTCCTGCGGGACGTCACGGTCGCGATTGGCACTTTCCATCACGACGCGCACCTGCACACCGCGACGGAGCGCGTCCAACAAGGCATCGCGGATGCTCCAGAGGCTGAGGCTGTAAACGGCAACATCCACACTCAGGCGGGCGTCATCTATAGCGGCAGCAAGCTGAACGTCCGGGCCGCCCCGATAATATTCAGCATCGGGAGCTGTGGGGTCAGTAAAGTAAAGCTCAAACCAGCCACCGTCCACGCCGTATCCAATCTCCATGGGAATTTCTTCCAAGGCAAAATCATTCACGGGCTCGGGAGTAACCGGTTCGGCGACCACAGTTTCGACAGGCACGGGTGCGCAGGCAGAGACGAAAAGAGCAAAAGCAAGCAGGAAGATGCGTAATTTCATTATTTTCCTTTGGTGATTGCGCTCTGAGCAATTTTATCGATCAGGCTGGGCGCGATGAGTTTGATCCACTGTCCGACGTGGCCGCGCGGGGTCTGCACATCTTCGCGTTCGCGCTTCTCCATTGCGCGCAGGAGATAATTGACACCCGTTTCAACAGTCATGATCTTATCTTCCTGCACAGGCGAATCCATGATCGGCTCGCCGTCGCTACCGAGAGCAAGTTTGCGTACATCGGTGGCGACAAAATCGGGATAGGAGATCGTAACGCTAACCCCTGTGCCAAGCAATTCAACGCGCAAAGAGTCGAAAAAGCCGACCATGGCGTGTTTACTGGCGGCGTATCCGCTGCGGGTGGGCACGCCGGCTTTGCCTGTTAGACTCGAAACAGCAACCAAACGTCCACGCGTTTCTTTGAGATAAGGCAATGCGTAATGCGTGCAGTAAACACTACCCATATAATTAACTTGCATGATCTTTTCAAAAACCGATAAATCCTCGACCTGGTCAAATAATGCCCACATACTGATGCCCGCATTATTGACAAGCGTATCGATCCGCCCATATTCTTCTACAGTGCGTTCGACCAAATTCTTACAATCAACTTGCTCGGCCACATCGGTCTGGATGGCAATTGCCTTTCCCCCACGCTGACGACACTTCTCAGCGACTTTTGCCAACCGATCAGTATCACGCGCGCCGAGTGCAAGCCAGGCACCCTGTTCTGCAAGGCGCAGTGCCAACTCACGCCCGATTCCACGCGAGGCACCGGTGATGATGACAACATTTTCTTTTAAAATAGCAGACCGCATAAAAGCTCCCTAAAATTTATTTCCGAAAGATTATAGCCGATTGAAAGGGTTATAATCTCGCCACTTCTACATCAAAGGAAAATCCATTGAGCAATTCAAATACTGCTAATCGCCAAATCGCACGTGCTGCTGGCACGGTCATGTTCGCCTTTGCCTTTGGGCAGCTCGTTGGCCTGGCGCGCCGAATTCTCGTCGCGCAGGCTTTCGGCGCAGGCGCAGAACTGGATGCATTTAGCGCAGCTAATCGTGTCTCTGAGACGCTCTTCAATCTCGTCGCAGGCGGGGCGTTGGGATCGGCTTTTATCCCGACTTTTACGGGATTACTTGCCAAAGATGACAAAAAATCCGCGTGGAAATTGGCAAGCGCAGTCACCAACTGGGTCACCCTTGTCCTGAGCTTGTTAGCTGCTCTATCAGCTATATTTGCGCCCCAAATTGTTCACGCCCTCGCCCCAGGCTTCGCAGCACATCCCGAACAATTTGCGTTGACCGTGACTTTGTTACGCATCCAGCTCTTCTCGGCGATATTATTCGGCTTGAGCGGGCTGGTGATGGGCATCTTGAACTCGCATCAGGTCTTCCTGATCCCCGCACTGACCCCATCCATGTACCAGATCGGGATGATCTTTGGTGTACTCGTGCTCGCTCCCACAATGGGGATTTACGGTTTGGCATGGGGCGTAGTGATCGGGGCATTCTTCCATCTGGTTTTACAGCTGCCCATACTCATCAAACAACGCGGGAACTATTCTCTTTTGCTAGGCATTGGCGATGCGAATGTCGGTGAAGTACTGCGTTTGATGGGACCACGTCTACTGGGTGTAGCTATCGTGCAATTGAATTTTTGGGTCAATACCCGGCTGGCATCGCGTATGGCAACTGGCTCGGTCGTCGGGGTCGAGTACGGTTTTGCACTGATGCTGATGGCACAGGTTGCGATTGCGCAATCCATCGCTACAGCAGCGATGCCAACTTTTGCAGCGCAATATGCGCTCGGCAAATTGGACGATGTCCGCCATTCACTTGCGGCAACCATTCGCGGGGTTTTGCTGCTCTCGATCCCCGCTGCGGTGGGGCTGATCGTCTTGCGTGTGCCGCTCATCACCTTGCTCTATCAGCGTGGCGAATTTACATCCCGTTCTACGGAGATCGTTGCGTGGGCATTGCTCTGGTACGCAGTCGGTTTGGTGGGACATTCGGTGATGGAGATTTTGGCGCGCGCCTTCTATGCCCTGCATGATACGAAAACGCCCGTCATTGTGGGCATGATTGCAATGAGCCTGAACATCATCTTCAGCATCGCTTTTGCGGCACTTTTCGCGCGCATTGGCTGGATGCCGCACGGCGGTTTGGCCCTCGCCAATTCGCTGGCAACCGCGCTGGAAATGGTCGGCTTGCTGATCTTAATGCGCAGACGCTTGGGTGGCATCGAGGGACGAAATATCCTGCGCGGGCTGGGGCAGGTCGTACTCGCTGCCATGGGGATGGGCATCGCGCTGGTATGGTGGGAACAAGCCCAAATCACGTCCGCAACGTGGATGGTTACGCTCGGGGGGATCGCTATCGGTGGTTTGGTCTATTTTATGGGGGTCTGGATTCTGAAAGTCCCGGAAATGCGGGATGTTCTAGGTTTTGTGCAAAGGAAAATTAAAAGATAAACCCAGTTCCTGAGCGGAGGGCTTTTCTTCGAAAAGCACGCAGTCGAAGGACGGCGTTACCAGAGAACACCGCTCTTCGACTACGATTACGCTCCGCTTCGTCTCCGCTCAGAGACCGGATTGCTTTTACTCCGTCGCTCGTTCTATTTTTGCCCCCAAGGCTCTCAACTTTTCTTCAACATTGGCATAGCCGCGATCAATTTGGCTGATATGCCGGATGGTCGATTTGCCTTCGGCGGCGAGGGCTGCCAAGAGCAGCGCCATGCCCGCGCGAATATCGGGGCTATCGACCTTTTCGCCGTAAAGCTGGGCAGGCCCCTGCACGATACAGCGGTAGGGATCGCAGAGGATAATCTTCGCACCCATGCTGACGAGTTTGTCGGTGAAGTACATACGACCGTTGTACATCCAATCGTGGAACATGATGGTGCCTTCTGCCTGGGTAGCAATAGTGATGACGATGCTGATCAGGTCAGTGGGGAAAGCGGGCCAGACATTGGTTTTGATCTCGGGGATGGCGTCGCCGTAATCCGGGATAATTTTAAGGGTTTGGTTATTGGAGATGATTAGATCGTCACCATCAATATCCCAAGTCACACCGAGGCGCTTCATTACGTAGGCAACCATATCAAGATATTGGATGCCCGCGTTACGAATACGGATTTCACCTTTGGTAACGACTGCGGCACCAACAAAAGAAATCACCTCGAGGTAGTCCGGCCCAATCGTGAACTCGCCGCCATGCAAACGCTCGACACCTGTAATGTGGAGGGTGTTTGAGCCAACTTCTTCAATATTGGCACCAAGTGTATTCAACAAATGGCAAAGTTCCTGCACATGCGGTTCGGAAGCAGCATTGCGAATGATGGTCTTGCCTTCGGCGAGCACGGCTGCCATGACGGCGTTCTCGGTGGCCGTCACACTGGCTTCGTCGAAAAGGATGTCGGCGCCTTTCAGCCCGTCCGCTTTGAACTCAAGAATGCGGTCGTAGCCCACTTTTGCACCGAGGGCTTCGAGCGCCAAAAAGTGCGTATCCAGTCGTCGGCGACCGATCACGTCGCCACCGGGAGGAGGGAGATGCAACTCGCCGCAACGCGCTGTTACGGGGCCAGCAAGCAAGATGGAGGCACGGATGCGCCGGCTCAGTTCCATATCCAGCGCAGTCGGATCCAGTTTTTTTGCAGTGATCTGCCAGGTGGTTTCGTCCAAATCCTGCACATCCGCGCCCATACTTTCGAGCAGTTTCCGCATATCTTTGACATCACGAATAAGGGGAACGTTACGTAAGATCACAGGCTCTTCAGACAGCAAAGTCGCTGCCAACATGGGCAGCGCAGCATTTTTATTTCCGGCAGGGGTGACTTCGCCGCGCAGGGGAATCCCGCCTTCGATCAAGAATTTATCCATAAAAACTCCAGAGCATTAGATTTGCAAAATTGTATCAGAAGACTGAAACAAAGTTCTAAAGTAGGGGAAGCCAAATATCAACTTTGCAAGGTGAGAGCCACATATCAACTCTGTAAAGTATTTCGCGCAAAAGTTAGGGTAAATTGGAATCAGAAGTTTTTACTGCGATGAAATTGGATGAAATTGTATGAGCGCATCTATTATCTTTCTTCTGTTTTGGGGATGGCTTGTCTCGTTGTTTCGGCAGGCTGCTGTTATTTACCCTGAGCTTGTGTACCGCAAATCTTTAGTAGTAGTGATGATAAATATTCCGTTTTCAAAAAGCCGTATCTCTTAATCACTTTTTACGTCTTAATATGAAATGAATCCAACCTCATCAATCATCATCTTCACAAGCTTATAAAACAAGGCTTTTCTTATGAAGAATAAAAATCTCCCATCCCGAATCAAAGGCCAATCAATGGTCGAGTTTGCGATTGCTTTGCCGGTTTTGCTCCTGATAGTTTTCGGGCTTTTAGAAGCCGGACGCCTAATCTTCGCTTACGGTTCTGTGACGACAGCCAGCCGCCAAGCAGTCCGCTATGGCTCAGCAACTGGCGATAACGGCGCAGGCACCCGGAAGTACCTCGACTGCGATGGCATCCAAGCCGCTGCCCAAGATATGGGCTTTATTTTGCCAATCGCCACGGTCGATATCGTTTACACACGTGATGGCCAAACCTTTGCAGACTGTGATGAAACGAACTCAGACTATGATCTTCCTGTTGCGGACGAATTTAGAAATGGCGACCGCATTGAAGTGACTACAACAAGCCCC
>JBNKMO010000257.1:0-6051 GCA_050293165.1 Anaerolineales bacterium
CTTCGGCGAGCGGGGAAAGCTCAAGGTCATCCACGAAGTAAATCTTACGGAGCACATCGGTCAATGGCACGGCGACTGCCGCCCCCGACGGGCTGACATGCTTGAAGGAGGTTGCGGAGGGCAGGCTGGTCAACTGCTTGAGTTCACGCACGAGTTGCCAGGCGTTCATCGCATCGAGCAGGTTGATATACCCCGGAGAGCCATTCAGCACGGTAATGGGCAATTCAGAGCCGTCTTTCATGAAAACGCGCGAAGGGGATTGCTGAGGGTTAGTGCCATAACGAAGAGGGAGAGATGATGACATATTTTTTCCTTTAGCTCAAAATGGTTTTTCCTTCGCCCTGGATCAATTCTCCAATGATGAAGGTTTCTTCGGATATTCGGTTTTGGATTTTGACGAGATTTTCTTTGTCCGCGACCACCACCATGCCAATGCCCATATTGAAGACGCGGTACATTTCTTCGGTGGCGATATAGCCCTTTTGCTGGATTAGATTCCAGAGCGGGGGCACTGTCCACGAGTTGATGTGAATAAGTGCATCCAGGTGAGCGGGCAGAATGCGTGGGATATTCTCGATGAAGCCACCGCCGGTCAGGTGGGCAAGCGCTTTGATCTGTGAAAGATGAGGATAGAGCAGATTGAAATAAGAGCGATGCGAAGCCAATAGTGCATCAGCCAGCGAACCGCCGAGTTCAGGGAAAACCGTCTCGAGTGGCGTATCGGCAAATATTTTGCGGATGAGTGAATATCCGTTCGTATGCGGACCGGATGAACGCAGCCCGATCAGTACATCACCCGCTTTGAGTTCTGTGGTGCGCGGCAGAATGTGCTTGCGCTCCAGCACGCCGACGATTGTCCCGGCAACGTCAAATTCGTTGGGAGCGTACACGCCCGGCATCTCGGCGGTTTCGCCGCCCAGCAGCGCCATCCCGGCTGTGCGGCAGGCTTCGGCGATGCCGGTCACCACTTCGGCGGTCTGCTCGGGATTGAGTTTTGATGTTGCGAAGTAGTCCATAAAAAAGAGTGGACGTGCGCCCTGCACAAGAATGTCGTCGATGCAGTGGTTAACAATATCATGCCCAATGCCGCGATAACGCCCAACAACGGAAGCAAGTTTGACTTTTGTCCCGACCCCGTCGGTGGACGCGACCAGCACAGGGTTATCCATCTCTTTCAACGCGGAAGCATCGAATAATCCACCAAATGAACCAATCCCCGCCAGCACTGCCGGGGTGTAGCTCGCCTTGACAGCATCCTTCATCAGTTCCACAGCACGATTGCCAGCATCAATTGATACGCCTGCATCATCATAAGCGGATGGAGCAGCAGATTTTGAAGCGGAGTAACGGATGGCGGAGCCAGTTGGTGATGGGATTTCCACAGTTTTGGTTTGCTGGCTTAGCACGTTGAAGCGGATCGGCGGGCCGGAAGATTTCCCACCCAATGGTGGAAGCGCCATTCCCCGTTTCTTGTGGACAAAGCGATATAAGTGTTTTTGCCACTCTGTAACATCACGAGGCGGAAGGATGCGTTTGAAACCCAAACTAAAGCGCCCGAAGTTGTAAAGCATACCAACCGTACTGGATGTTGCGGCAAGGTAAGTCAATACTTGCCCAATCTCGTCATTTCCTGCAGAGTGAGACAGGGCTTTACACTCTACAACTAGTTGTTCATTGACCCACAAATCAATTTTGAGATAACCTACTACTTTGCCTTCGATGACCACATCCACCCGTTTTTCCATTTCAACAGGTAACCCTGCTTCCAAACAAAGTTCGCCCAGGCGGCGCTGATAAAATTTTTCAGCATGACCTGGACCTAACTCGTTGTGAACTTGCATGGCGAAGCCATTAACCTTGAAAGTCAATTGATCGGTTGGCAGCTTCACCAATTTCGATACTTGATAACTGGCAGCAGGCTCTGCTATCCGTTTATCCGTTTCCTCATCCGTTGCAGCCTTCGTTTTCTGAGCCTTGAGGGCAATATCATTTCTATATTGCATTCCATCAAAATCGACCTTGTCAATATTGGTATAAACTTGCCAGAATGCAGTTTCGATATTATCCGCCCAAGCCGTCAGTCCAAAGACGCGCCCGCCAGATGTAATAACAGATTTGCCATCCATTTTCGTTCCGGCATGGAAGCAGAACATATCTTTCGGTAGTTGACCAAGCGAAACGACCTTGCCCTTTTCGGGCTTTTCGGGATAGCCCTTGCTTGCCAGCACCACGCAAACGGATGCGCCATCCTTCCAGTGGATGTCCACGTCTGATAGGCGGCCGTCGGCACAGGCGGTGGCGATCTCGACTAAGTCTGTTTCGAGCAGCGGCAGCACGACTTGTGTTTCAGGGTCACCAAAACGGCAGTTGAACTCCAGCACACGGATGCCATCTAATGTGAGCATCAGCCCGGCGTAGAGCACGCCGACGAAGGGCATCCCCTCTTCGCGCAGCCCGTTGACAGCGGGCTGCAAAACGGATGCGAGCGCTTCTTCGAGCAAGGCATCCGTAAAAATGGGCGCTGGGGCATACGTTCCCATCCCGCCCGTATTGGGTCCTTTGTCGCCATCCAACAGGCGTTTGTGATCTTGTGCTGAAACCATCGGTACGACAGTTTTGCCGTCCGTGAATGCCATCAGCGAAACTTCTGGCCCGCTTATGCGTTCTTCGATGACCACTTCGCTGCCCGCATCGCCGAATGCGCCCTTTTCCATGATTTCCGTCAAAGCGGATTTTGCTTCATCTAAAGTTTTGGGCAGGATGACACCTTTACCTGCTGCCAATCCGGATGCCTTGATGACGACCGAATAATCCACATTTTCGAGATACTTCAATGCATCGGATAGTTGATCGAAGGCAGCATAGCGTGCAGTGGGGATGTCGTGCCGCGTCATGAAGTCCTTCGAGAAGACTTTCGACGATTCGATCTGTGCAGCAGCTTGGCTCGGTCCAAAACAGCGGATGCCCGACCCGGAAAGCGAATCCGCTAACCCGCCCGCGAGCGGTATTTCAGGCCCGACAATAACCAGATCAATTTGTTCTTTCTGGCAAAAACAAATGACGGCTTCATGGTCGTCAGCAG
This sequence comes from Anaerolineales bacterium, assembly GCA_050293165.1. Classification (GTDB taxonomy): domain Bacteria; phylum Chloroflexota; class Anaerolineae; order Anaerolineales; family Villigracilaceae; genus Desulfolinea. The sequence goes on from JBNKMO010000257.1 coordinate 3,083, forward strand.
AAACTCCGCTGACGTTTTCTGCTACCTGCCCAATGCCCGGATTTCCCGGCAGAGCAAAGATTTTTTCCGCTCTGGGCGATTGCGCCACCTTCCACGCGATGGCATGTTCCCGCCCACCCGAACCAATGATGAGAATATTCATATTCTTCCTTGTTATTTTGTACTGCGTTCAAAACCTGTCTTGGCCGAAGTCAGATCAACATCGACAGGATAATTTCCGGTGAAACAGGCCTGGCAGTAGCCATCCTGTCGCCCGACAGCGCGCATCATCCCATCTAGAGAGAGATAGGTCAGCGAATCGGCTTTGACCTTTTGGCGGATATCGTCCACGCTGCGCTTATGCGCGATCAGGTTATCGTAAGTGCCCATATCCACGCCCATAAAACACGGATGCGCAATCGGCGGGCAGGTGATGGCAACATGCACTTCTTTTGCGCCAGCATTGCGCATCAGCTTGATCATCGGTCCCATGGTGTTGCCGCGCACGATGCTGTCGTCGATCATGATGATCCGTTTGCCGCGCACGTTTTCGTTGATGACGTTGAACTTCAGCGCTATGCCCTGTTTACGCAGTGAATCAGTCGGCTCAATGAAAGTGCGACCGATATAACGGTTCTTGATGAAGCCGTCGTTGTACGGAAGGCCGGTTGCGCGCGCGTACCCGATCGCTGCTGGGACGGATGAATCCGGTACGGGGATGACCACGTCGGCTTCCACGTCCATCTCTTTGGCAAGTTCTTCTCCCAAACGCTGGCGTACATGATGCACGGATTGCCCGCCCCAGATATGATCGGGACGCGCAAAATAGATGAATTCGAAAACACACTGTGCGGAGGGCGTCTTCGACTTGACGGCCTGATGAACGACCAGCGCACTTTCGGAGAGAGTCACGATCTCGCCGGGCATCACTTCCCTGATCGCCTCGCAACCCAAAGTCTGTAGCGCTCCGGTTTCCGATGCGGCAGCGTAGCCTCCGTGTGGGAGCATCCCCACCGCCAGCGGACGAAATCCCCAGGCATCCCGCGCTGCATAAACACTGTCTCGGGTCAAGATGACCAGAGAGTAAGCCCCTTCCCATTCCTGCATGCAATTTTGGATGCGCTCGTTCCAGGTTTTGCCTTCTGCGCGAGCCAGCATCATTGTCATCACCTCGGTATCGGACGATGACGACAAGCCCACACCGTTTTCGAGCAGTTTCTGACGCAGCGCGCCAGAATTGACCAGGTTGCCGTTATGTGCCAGCGCGAGCGGGCCGTGCATGGTTTCGATCATAAAGGGCTGGGCATTGCGGGCTGCCGAAGAGCCGGTAGTCGAGTAGCGCGTGTGCCCGATGGCATATTTCCCCTGAAGTTTTTCGAGCGTAGCGGAACGAAAAATTTGTGAGACGAGACCAACATCCTTGTGCAGCGACATGGTATGTCCGTCCGCGACAGCGATGCCAGCTGCCTCCTGTCCGCGATGTTGGAGCGCAAACAGCCCGAAAAACGCCATGCTGGCCACATCTTCTTTTGGGGCAAAAACGCCCACAATGCCGCACTCCTCATGAGGATGGTCGTCAATCGGCATGGTCATTGGATGGATTGATCGTCAACGACAATTTTTTCAGCGGCTCGTTTCCTGGACTTGGAAACTGCTTCCCATATCTCAGCATTTCCCAATCCGAGAATTTTCGCCGCCAAAAGCGCAGCATTAGCAGGTTCCAATACAAGAGCAGGAGCAATCCCTGACGGCATTCGCAACGACGAAAAGACATCCGCCCCGCCAAACGTATCAGATTGCGGCGGACAAGCGATAACTGGCGCACTGACAGCACCATCGGTGAAACCGCTCAATGCGTTGCTGCGCCCCGCCACAGTGATATAAACCTTGGGACGCGGGTCGGCTTCGTACTGACGCAAAATTGTCAGGGCATGTTCAGCCGTCTTATGCGCCGAGCCGATACGCAGTACTGTTTCAATACCATATTGTTTGCAGGCATCTGCAATTTTATTGCAATGCTCTAAATCGGCTTTAGAGCCCATGAGAATGATGACGATGGGTTTCATAAATTACTATCGTTCCTTTCGTTTACTGGACTAAATAATCCCCGTTTTACGCAAATTTTTGAATAGGCGTGCTTCCACTGGGTAACTCCCTGGAACAAAAGTTTCACCTGTTAACATCTCGTAGATGGTGATATAGCGCTCAGATGCCGCCGCCCAGAGCGAATCTGGCACGGATGGGATTTCCCCATCGCCGCGATAGCCTTGCTCTGCGTATGCCAGACGTACAAACTCCTTGTCGAAGTTCTCCGGTTCCTGTCCGGCGGCGAAGCGGCTCTCATAGGTGTCAGCCTTCCAGAAACGGGATGAATCCGGGGTATGCACCTCGTCGATGAGTAGGATGCTTCCATCGGAAGCGCGCCCGAATTCGTATTTGGTATCCACCAGGATCAGCCCGGCGTTTGTCGCCAATTCTTGACCACGTTTGAAGATCGCCAGTGCAGCGGATTGAACCTGCTCCCAGGTGTCGGCATCGAGAATGCCTTTCGAGACGACTTCTGTACAGGTTAGGCGCTCGTCGTGCCCGCCTTCGCTGCCCTTCGTGGTCGGTGTGATGATCGGCTCAGGCAGCGCCTGATTCTTTTTCAACCCTTCAGGAAAGGTGTAGCCGTAAATTTCGCGCTCGCCCAAATCATAGCGATACCATAGTGCCGTAGTCGTCACGCCGGAGATGTAGCCGCGTACAATCACTTCCAGCAACAGCGGCTCGACTTCGGTCACAACAGCGGCGTTGGGATCGGGTACAGAGAGAAGATGATTTGGAATGAGATGATTGGTCTTTTCAAACCACCATGCCGACAGTTGATTGAGTACTTGCCCTTTATAAGGGACTCTTGCAAGAATCCGGTCGAACGCTGAAAGCCGGTCGGTGGTGACAATGAGCCTTTTTCCCCTTGGCAGGCTATACCAGTCACGCACCTTGCCGGT
>JBNKMO010000258.1:0-21431 GCA_050293165.1 Anaerolineales bacterium
TAGCGTAGACTCTGCCTGCTGCCGCGATGCGCATCGTGTTGGGCGCAAACACCGGGCTCAAGCAGAAGACGAAAACCTGCTAAGCGAGCCCGAGTACTAAATTCCACATCTTCAAAATAAAAGCGATAGGACTCATCAAAACCATTGAGGGTACGGAAGGTTTGTGAGTGCATCAAAAGAAACATGCCTGCAAGCCAATCAGGCGAAAGGGGCTTAAGCGGACGTTGAACAGGAGAAGATTTGAACAAACGACGAGCAATAATATCCCTTGGCGTTGGTAAGTCCCTAAAAGAATCTTGCACCACACCATCACTATCTACAAAAAGGGGAGCGAGAATATCGGCACGACCTTCCTCGAGGTATCCAATGAGCCTTTTAAAAACGGGCTCAATGAAAAGAATATCAGGGTTGAGTACGCAGAAGTATTTTCCACGTGTATGGTGAAAGGCAGCGTTATGGTTTTCTGCAAATCCTTTGGGTGTTTTATTGTGAATGAGAATAGCATCTGTGAAAATATCATCACCATAATCTTCATTCCCCAAATTATCAGTGATGATATATTGATATTCATCCTTTGCATCCTCGCAAAAGAGGCTTTGAAACAATGCCTTGATTTTTGTCACGTCTCCGTGACTAACAATGGAAATGGTGATAAGAGGCTGTTGCATAGTATGTTCCAAAAAAACAGGGCGTTTTTTCTATGAAATATTACTTACACAATCACTGAACTAATCACGCTTAGCGCTACAACAGCGCAAGAGAAATCACAAGCGAGTTTAGAGGATTTTTGGCCGGGAGTCAATTAGAAAAACGCTCTTAACGAACAAACCCGCGAAAAAATCGCGGGGTCGTTCAAACCAACTCAAAAGGAGAAAAATATTTCTAAAACCAGATGTATTTTAGGAAAGGTCAGACAACCTGGCTAGTGACAGGCATCACACGCTGGCATGACAAAAGGCTTTGCTATCGAGAAAACCCGAAAGGCTTTTGTGTTTCTGCAACTGACAACGAGTTTAAAGCCCTATCGCCCACAGGGGCCGATTAACGTTGAGCTAAGCGATAAATAGCGTTGGTATTGTAGTCGGCGTAGTAGAGCGTGCCATCTTCGCCTGCCCCAAAGCTCGAAAGCATCGCGCCGGTAAAGAAAAGTGATTGCGATTGCCACGCTCCATCCACTTGCAACAAACCCCAAATCTGCCCACCGCAAAAATCGCCGTAGAGGTAAATACCCTGCCATTCGGGCAACGTTGTGCCGCGATAAACCTGTCCGCCTGTTACCGAGCAGCCATCATCGTGATTGTATTCTGCCACGGGTGCGATCACTCCGACAGACTCAGGTGGTTCGAGTACGAAAACATGCGTGCCTTCCATAAAGTTCCAGCCGAAGTTCGCGCCGCCTGGCGAGCCCGCAGGCAAAAAGTCGATCTCTTCCCACTCATCCTGCCCAACGTCGGCGATATATAGGTCGCCGGTCAGCGAATCGAAGCTGAAGCGCCACGGGTTGCGCAAGCCATAGGCCCAAATTTCAGGCAAGCCTTCGCCCTTCAAAAAGGGATTATCGGCAGGCACCACATAAGTCTCGCCGCCATCTACATCGATGCGCAGAATGCTGCCGAGATGCGTTTGTAGATTTTGCCCATTTCCTTTGGGATCATCCGCCGAGCCGCCGTCGCCAAGCCCGATATACAGGAAGCCATCGGGACCAAAGGCGACGCCGCCACCGTTATGATTGCCATAAGGCTGGGCGATGTGGAGCAGCACCGCTTCGCTCTTGGGGTCGGCTTGGTTGGCGTTTTCCGAGACTTGGTAGCGGGCGACGACCGTATTCCCGTTAACATCAGTGTAGTTAATGAAAAAGGTGCCGTTTTCCCTATAGTCGGGATGGAAGGCCAGCCCGAGCAGTCCCTGCTCCGAGCCGCTGGTGCGCACCTTTTTGCTGATGTCGAGAAAAGGCTCGTCGAGCACCAAGTCGTTCTCGATGATGCGGATTGTCCCGCCGCGCTCAACCACGAAGAGATGATTTGAGCCATCACCTGCGTGTTGGATGTCGAGCGGTTGTTGGAAGCCACGTACTGTCAGCATCCATAGGTAGTTGGCGGGATCGGGGAAGCTGCTTACCGATGTGGGAGCAGCTTCTGTTGAGGGGGCAACATCCGTTTCAGGTGCAGGGGAAGTGGAATCCGCTTGGGACGGGGCAGCTGTTGCAATAATGGGAGCAGGCGGCGGGGTTGGTTCGGGTGCGCCATTGCAGGCTGCTAAAACGAATGCGATGGATAATCCCAAGAGCAGTCTCTTCATCATCCCTCCTTAATCGATTTCGCTTACTTCTCCATCCACAATATCGCCATCTGCCGTGGGAGTGATGCGTCCCTGTATCTGCGCGAGATGTTCTTCGACGACATGTGGGGGGCAAAGCTCGACGAAGAGCGTGAAGCCAAACCACATCACGGCAACGTCATCCGCCGCACCGATGACGGTCATCAGTCCGCCGGGAATGAAATCGATCGGCATGATGAGGTATGCGAGCGAGCCGAGCGGCAGTAACTTGACGAGGCCGCTAACGCGCGAATCGTTCATTAAACGCATGATGAGCCTGCCGCGCATGAGCAAGTCTTTGATGATATTGCCTTCAGTGGCAATTTTTTTGCTGTTGTAGTCTTCTGGCATGAGTTTCTCCTGATATGTACTTGAATAGGTTGATTATAACTGGCTTGTGTCTTTCGCTGCCAAGTCCACAAAGAAAATGGCCTGACGATTTTTTTCAGCTTTTCGCGTAACTTTGTGTGTTTCGTGGTTCTGCGGTGATTTTTTGGGGCAGTTTAATCTACGAAAAAAGACTTGCTGAGTTTTGCAACTTTTTTGAACTTTGCTCATCTAAAGAAACGATGTAAATCAGACAATATTTAGGAGTATTTCTCATGGAAATGATTATTGATTTTCCCGGTGGCGCGCGTGTAGACGCCCACTTTGGCCCTTATACCGTAAACACCGACCAGCCCCCTATGGGTGGCGGCGAGGGTTCTGCCCCAACGCCCTTCGCAGTTTTCCTTTCTTCGCTTGGCACCTGCGCCGGGATTTACGTGCTCGGCTTCTGCCGCCAGCGCGGACTCTCGACTGAGGGTATTCGCATTATCCAGCGCATGTACAGTAACCCAATGACCGGCTTGGTTGGTAAATTTGAGTTGGAAATTCAGGTTCCGCCGAGTTTCCCCGAAAAGTATCGCCCGGCATTGATCCGCTCTGCAGATCAATGTGCCGTGAAGAAACATTTCGAGCATCCTCCCGCATTTGAGATCACGACCAAAGAAGTAGAAATCGCGTAATTTTGTAGTAGGGGCGACCAGCCGGTCGCCCCTACTCTTTTAGAGGGGTAGAATAAGTGCATGCCGTATATCGTAGATGGACACAACTTGATTCCCCATGTAGGTTTACGTCTGAACGCTGTTGATGACGAAATGGCACTTGTTGAGATGTTGCGCGAGTTTTGCCGCGTCAAAAGGGCGCGTGTTGATGTTTATTTCGATGGCGCACCGCCCGGTGAAGATCGCACGCGTAAATTCGGCTACGTAACCGCACATTTTGTCCGCAAGGGACGTACGGCAGATGATGCCATTTTGGCGCGCTTGCGCAAGATGGGCAGATCCGCCAAAAATTGGATCGTCGTTTCATCCGACCGTGAAGTGCAAAGTAGCGCGCGCTCAGTACAAGCAAAGCGGATTTCGTCTGCTGACTTTGCCCGCGAAGTTCAGGATGCCAAGTTTGCTGTCTTTGAAAATCCTGACGAAGAGCGCACACTTTCCAAAGGGGAAGTGGATCAATGGCTTAAGCTCTTTGAAGGGGAAAAAGAGTAAATAACTCTTATTTTATTTTAATGAAATCAGGACAAATATAGTGTATATTGTCTCTAATGGCACTTACGTCCCCTTTTACTGGTATCAAGTAAGTGTTAACCACCCATAGCATGTCCCCCCCATGCTAATAAAATGGTGGTGTCCCTCCCCCAAGATCGCCAAGTGTAAAAACTTGGCGATCCCTTTTTAACCCCAAAACACTAAATCAAAACCAGGCTATTCCCTGTATAATAATGAGCATTCAAGGAGAAATTTTATGGTCAAAAAATCCAGTGGATTTATTCAGCTTGAATGGGAATGTCCCCAATGCAATAGCCGCAACCCGGGCCCCGCAGGCAGTTGCGTGAGTTGCGGTGCCCCTCAGCCTGAGAACGTCGAATTTGTGGCGCCAGCCGAGCGTAAATTTGTGCAGGATGAAAAAGCCCTTAAGCACGCTAAGGCAGGGGCGGATATTATTTGCGGTTTCTGTGATACACGCAATCCCGCCACCGCCGAGACCTGCTCTCAATGCGGCGCGGATTTAGGTGAAGGCGAACAGCGCAAAGCGGGCGGTGAAGTCCGTCAGCGGGAGGCGGTGAAAAGCATCCAATGCCCGAACTGCGAGGCGGAGAATCCGGAAACGAATCAAAACTGTCTGGGATGTGGCGCTCCTTTAGCGGGAGCAAGCCTAAAATCCGCGCCTGTGCCGCTCAAGGGGATGAATATCCCCGGCTCCGCATCCGTAAAAGATAAGGCGAAACGCCCCTGGATTATTGGCGTGATCCTGTTCCTGATTGTATGCTGTATTGGAGGCTTGATCTTCTTCGTCCTCAGCCCGAGCGAGAGTGTGGCTGCTACCGTTAGAGACGTGCGCTGGGATACGAGTGTGCGTGTGCAAGAAGAGCGCGAAGTGCGTCATAACGATGAGCGCGGTAACCCGCCCTCGGATGCCTACGACGTCTCCTGCCATACCGAAAGCGAAGAAGTTTGCACCGAGCGGACAGTAGATCAAGGCAATGGTTATGCTGAAGTGGTGCAGGACTGCCACACGGAAAGCGATGAATATTGCTCTTATAGCGTGATGGAATGGCAAACGGTCGAGACTCTGACGCTGGACGGCGGCGATTATGACCCACGCTATGCGCAGCCTTCGTTGAGCAGCGATCAACGTCTTGGCGATGAAAATGTCGATTACACTGTCTTTTTTGACACTGAAAAAGGAATGCTCGATTACAGCCCTGGCGATTTGGATGAGTACCGCCAATATCAACTCGGCAGCAATTGGACATTGAATCTGAACCGATTGGGTGGCATCGTTTCGGTCGAACGTTAAAGAAGAACCAACTATTCGAGACGACCGTCACTTTAGTTATCAAGGTGGCGGTCTTTTTTTAGGAGAAAATATGGATATTCCCTTCTTTTTGAAAGGCATCATCATCGGATTTTCGATTGCCGCTCCCGTTGGGCCGATTGGTGTACTCTGCATTCGCCGCACCCTTGCCGAAGGTCGGTTGGCGGGGTTGGTCTCAGGATTGGGCGCGGCAACCGCTGATCTGCTCTACGGTTGTGTGGCTGCCTTCGGACTGACTTTCATATCACAATTTCTGATCGACCAGGAGATGTGGTTACGTTTAATCGGCGGTCTCTTCTTGCTTTATCTCGGTATCAAAACCTTTCTCGCAAAAGACGATGACGAAGAGATCGAGCAGAAAAAAAGCAGTCTCTTGGGCGCATATTTCTCAACCTTTGCCCTGACCCTGACCAATCCGCTGACGATCCTTTCGTTCGCCGCGATCTTTGCAGGGCTGGGGATTGTCAACACGGGCGGGGATTATCTCTCTGCGTTGATCTTGGTTGCGGGCGTTTTCAGCGGATCGACAGCCTGGTGGTTTTTACTCAGCGCTGGCGCGAGTTTTTTCCAAAAGAAGATCGATGCACAAGGTTTGGCATGGATCAACAGAATATCGGGCAGCATCATCGCGATCTTTGGTTTAGTCGCTTTAGGCGGGCTGTTTTTCTAGGCGAATTTCGTTAGCGTTTTGTTTGAATACACTCAAATTTGGACTTTTACGGGGTGATTTGTGATATAATTTTTATTAACTAATTCACAAATATTATTTGGGACACCAAGGAGAAAATAAAAATGAAACGTAATGCATCAGCAGTATGGAACGGCGGTTTGCGCGACGGCAACGGGAAAATGTCCAGTGGCAGTGGCGTGCTCGCGGATACCCAATATTCCTTCAGCACCCGCTTCGAAAACGGGATTGGTACCAATCCCGAAGAGTTGATCGCCGCGGCTCATGCTGGCTGCTTCTCAATGGCACTCTCTGCCGAACTCGAAAAAGCGGGGCTTACACCTGAATCGGTCAGCACCAACTCGAGCCTGACCTTTGAAAAAACCGATGCTGGTTTTACCATCACCACCATCCATCTGGATGTAATCGCCAACGTCCCCGGCGCGGATGCTGAAACTTTCGCCAAGATTGCCGAAGGCGCCAAAGGCGGCTGCCCTGTCTCGCGTGTATTAAACGCCGAAATCACGATGGATGCCAAGTTAGCCTAAGCTGTATTGGGACGAATCAAAAGAGCCTTCGCAATGAAGGCTCTTTGTGTTTAACTGATGTTACGCAGAGATGAGCAATGGACTGTCGTTTTCCCTCATCCTACCCATCTCCCTTTGGGAGAGGGCGGAGGGTGAGGGTAGCCCCCAAGCCTACGCAAGCCCCTTTTGCGTTTTAAGCTACATCTTTTTTTCTTGATGGCCGTTTGGGTTTTTCTCAAACATTCTATCAATGGCACCCCGCACACCTGCCAGCACCCCGACATGGATCATCATAAAGATACTGACGCCTGTCATCCCTAGAAAAAACAGAATGTCGTAAATCAATTTACCATAATCAACGGTATCCATAAACACATAATGAATAACAATAAGATATAAATGTGCCAGGTTGAAGATCAGCAGCGGGGCAGAAAAAGGGCGTAAGCTATGATCTTCGATCAGCAAGTGGAATCCGAGCAAGGCGGCAAAAGCTGCCCCCATGACAACTACATATTTAACGAAGTTAGGAAATTCATAAGCCTGCCAGAAAAGTCTCTGCAAGATCACCGCATATAAAACCAGGATACCAGCCAAAGTACCCCAGGCATATAAATTCATCACATAAGGCAAGACGAGATTGTTGAAGAGACGGATGCCTACAAGTGCAACGCCCCAGCCGACGGCATAAGAAAGTCCAACAACGAGCAAAATGGGAAAAAGGTTTACCATCACACGCTCGAGCTTAAACCCAATCACAGCCGCGGCAACAAAAGCCCCGCTCAACATGGCAACTCCTAAAATGATTGAGCTGATTAACAACATAGTAATGCGCAACAATCCATCTCCGACATTGCCGTTTTGTCCGTTGCCATTATTGGGCGCAGGCACGGGTTCAGGTTGATGATATTGCGAATGAAAAGCAGGTTGTTGTTTGGTTTCTTTGTTATCCATAAAGTCACCCAGTTTTGAAAGATGGGCTGTATTTTATCACTTTTTGGTACTGCGGTACTCTCATGCTAGGGCAAGCGTGGGGCAAACGCATACAAATCGTCTTCTAAAGCCCCATTTTCATGCGATAATATCCCCTAACCAACTATGCAAGGAGAGAACTTCTTATGGGCTTTTCACTTCAACCAGCATCGAATTACACCGCCACTGAACTCGCCGAGATATTCAATCGCGGTTTCGAAGATTATTTCATCCCGTTCAGCTTTCTGCCCGAATCTTTTGAGACCTTTGTAAAACGGGATGAGATTGATCTGGCCCTCAGCCGCGTTCTGCTCAAAGATAATGCGCCAGTCGGCTTGGGCTTGATCGCATCCCGTGGCGGAAGTGTAAGCCGACTGGCAGCAATGGGGATCGCCAAAGAGTTGCGTGGTCAAGGTGCAGGCACCTGGCTTGTGGATGCCCTGCTCAATGAAGCCCGCGCGCGCGGTGATAAGAAAATGCTGCTCGAAGTGATCTACCAAAATGACCCTGCGGTGCGTCTCTACGAGAAATTCGGATTCAAGAAGATGCGCCGCTTATTCGGCTTCATGGTTGGCAAGCCCGCAGCCGAACTTGACGAGGGGCTTGCTACCTGTGACCTCGACTTGGTGCTCGGAAAAGCGCCGGATTACGCCATCCCCAACCTACCTTGGCAAGTGGATGCGGAAACCCTACGCAAGAACCCCGCCGGTGCTTTTGGTTTCATGCTCGGCAAGAGTTATGTCGTCATCTCTGACCCAGAACGAGAACATATCGTCATCCGTCTACTGCTCTCCGAAGATGGATGTGAAGGCACCTTACTCAAAGCCCTTTTTGCCAAGCACCCTGCAAAGATCTGGCATGTGCCCGCCATCTTCCCTGAAGAACAGGCAGCTATCTTTGAGAGCGTCGGCATGCAAAAAGACGACATCTCTCAATGGCAGATGATGATCGAATTCTAGCAATACGAAATATGAAAGTAATCTTATGAAAGACAAAAAATCCCCTACGATATTGCGTTTCATCACGAAGTTTTTTCAGATTCTTCTCTATATCCCCATTCAAATCATCTTCATTCCCTTCTTGATTATCGGACTGGGAGTTGGGATGTACAAGGAAATGGTCAACAGTAGGAAGTTGGGCGTTTCCTTCTCAGCGGGACAAGCCCTTCAATATCGCTGGTTCATGCATTATCTTGAGACCAGAGCCGATCCCCTGTCAGTTGCATTCACAAAGAACTTTCCATGCGAATCACATTTTGCTTTGTGGACGACGATGGGCGCGCTGATTATTTCCCAGCGCTTATTTGGTTTCAAGACCAAACTATCCACAGTCGCCGAACCGGAAGTCGCGGATTTGGCAGCCGTTTCGGGGACGCGGGTGGTCACCTTTGACAGGATCATGGAAAAACATCTTGATGAAATGGCGCAGATCGTTATTCTTGGCTCCGGCTTTGATCTGATCGCCTTGAAATATACAGAAGACAAAAGCGTAAGGGTTTTTGAACTCGATCAGGTAAATACTCTCGATCTGAAGATTGAAACAATGCAGAAAGCAGGCATCGCGCATGATTGGATCACCTATATCCCTGTCGATTATGAACGCGAATCCTGGGTTGAGAAATCACTGGAAGCTGGTTTCGACAAAAGCAAAAAGACTTTATTCCTGTGGCAAAGCGTTTCCTTATATCTGGAAGCCGATCTCGTTAGAGAAACACTCAGGGATATGGCTGCTCTCTGCACAAAGGGAAGTGTCATCGCGCAGGACTTTTACTCCAAAGCATATAGCTTGGGTGAATATTCATTTATTGCCAAAAGGAATATGGATTTGATCGCAAGTATGGGGGAGCCTGCCAAATTCGGCATCGATATGTCAACTGACCCCAAGGCAGTCGTTGGCGCATTCCTGAATGAATGCGGATTAACAATGACAGACTATATCCAATTTGGCGAGAAGCTGGACATTGAACCCTTTTACTGCATTGTTGAAGCTGAAAGTCAGCATCTCTCAATGGCAGGTGATGATTAAGTTGTAAAAGATGGCTCTGCGATTTTTAAGGCTATTTGCTATATTATGACGATAATGGCACTTATCTAAAAAAAAGGGAAGAGTTAAAACCCGAAAATTAAATCCTTTGGACAAAAAAAGAGAAGATGACCCTTTTTAGTGATTTTAAGCAACTAAGTTAATATAGGGTTTTGGAATTGTTTTCATAAAAAGTAATTCAACTGCGTAATTTTTTCCCAACCAAGATGGGGCTAGCAAAAGCATAAAACACAATACCCAAAACAATTTATCCAATCTTATGACATAAAAGGTGGTGAAAAAAGGAGAAAAAGTGACTTGATTTTTATATTCAAACGAAGTAGGCGCTAATAAATAATATAAAGTAGCCTCGCTATTGATGTTCATAAACATAGGAGCTTATTGCGGCCTTACAAAATTCTAATGGGTTGCTCAGCAAGCTTGGGGAACGATTTTATCCGATTTGTCCGAAGGACAATAATTACAAAGAAGGGAAGGGTTTTATGATTTCAAAATATTTACTGTCAACGTGCCTATTTATAATAGATGACTTTAATGAGCAATACCGAGATGTGGCTACCCAATCTGATGAACTTATAGAGATAGCCTATGGGTATACGGAAGCAGATTTAGTTGTAAGAATTGGATATCCCTTTAGACAAATGGCTAAATTCGTAATGCAAACTTCAAGAGACAAAACAGATAAAAACGATATTGTAGTTGGTCCCAAAGATTTTAGGATAGAAGTGAAATATCTAAAAACTCAGTATGCGGTTTCGGGTAACCCCTCGAACAAATCACAAGGCTGGAAAGAAATAAATACTGATTTTGCTTGGCTTATGGATGAGATTGAGAAAGGAAAGAAAAACAAACGGGCGTTTGTTGTTGGATGGTTTAATGCAACCGGTAGTTTTGCAAACGTGCTGCCTTTAGGAGTAAGCGATTCAAGGTTAGAAAAAGACGGAACGTCTCGACAAATTGATGATGAGAAGTTTAGGTACTTTCCCTTTTTATCTTATTCAACGGTCGATGGGAAAAAGTTTACAAACTCAATTACCTACAGATACGGAGATGCTTATGAACCTGTAAAAGTGCACATTCCGACTTTTTCAGAAAAACTTAACTGTTTGTTTTTAGGGAAAGAAGACGATAAATTCCACATGGCTATTTATTATTGATAGCATGAGACACATTATAAAAAAGTATTTTTCTGCTGATATGTGCAGGTAGACAAGGAGATATATATGTTAGACGAACTAAAAAAAGGTGAAAATTATCCGGGTAATTTCTTGCAAAAATTCATGCTTGAAAATGAAAAGAAAAACATTCTTATCCTATCTAAGGATAAGGCCTATTTCAGTGTTTCCATGTTCAATACTACAAGCTACACTGTAATAGATACTTACGAAGCATCATATTTGCAGACGCAAGCTCGCCCTCCTTTCTCGAGTAGTGGCGAAGTAGTAAGGGTATATCACGTAGAAAAAGCAACTAAATAAGAGTAAATCAGAACTTCTCTTAATCACTTAGTTCACGGGGCTGCGCAGAGAGAAAAAGCACCTGTTTTCACTGTCCCTACAGCTTGAAATACAGCTATGAAACACTGTTGCTAAACGTATGTCTATAGGAACTAAACTGCAATCCGCTAGATTTACAGCCCATATCCAAAACAATAACAGCCCCGTGAATTTTCACGGGGCTGACTACTTTCTACTATCCACTCTCCACTAACTGTGGATCGGCATGCCTTCTGCAATATGCGCCGTTTCCATCAGCACTTCGCTCAGGGTCGGGTGGGCATGCACGTTGCGCGCGATCTCGGCGGGGGTCAATTCCATCATCTGCGCCAGCGTTAGTTCGGGCAGCAGTTCGGTCACTTCGGGGCCGATCATGTGGGCGCCCAAAAGCTCGTCGTATTTCTCGTCGACGACCAGTTTGACCCAACCAGCGTAGTCTCCGAGTCCCAACGCCTTGCCGTTCGCCTGAAAGTTAAACTTGGCAATTTTCACCTCGTGCCCGCGTTCGCGCGCCTGCGCTTCGGTGATCCCGAACGAGGCCACCTGCGGCTGGCAATAGGTCGCACGCGGCATCATCTCGTAATGCAGCGGCGTGGTCTCTTCGCCCGCAATCGCTTCAGCAGCCAAAATACCCATCGCCGAGCCGACGTGCGCCAGCATCAGCTTGCCGGTCACATCGCCGATCGCCCAAATCCCGGGCACGTTCGTCGCCATTCTATCGTCGATCTCGATAAAGCCGCGCTCGTTGAGTTGGACGCCGACTTCTTCCAAACCCAAATTAGCGGAATTGGGACGGAAGCCGATCGCGACCAAGGCTTGCTCTGCTTCGAGAATCGTTGTCTCATCCCCAGCAGAAACCGTGACCTTGACGCCACCTTCAACAGCTTCCACAGCTTCCACTTTGTGCCCGGTCAACATCTTGATCTTGCGCTTCTTGAAGGCCTTTGCCAACTCGGCAGAGACTTCCTCATCTTCCATCGGGACGATGCGCGGCAGCATCTCGACGATGGTCACATCCACGCCGTAGGAATTCCAGACGGTGGCGAACTCCACGCCAATCGCGCCCGAGCCGATGATGACAACCGATTCGGGCAGCTTCTCCTGTTGAATGGCTTCAAGATAGGTGACAACTTTTTCGCCGTCTATCGTCCAAGCGGGGGGCACCATCGAGCGGGCACCCGTTGCGACGATCACGTTTTGGGCCGACAAAGTTTGAGACTGACCTTCTGCATCGGTAACGGTGACAGATTTGGGCGCGTCCAGATGCGCTATTCCCATATACACGTCGATCCCGTTTTTCTTCATCAAAAATCCGATGCCCTTGACCAGTCGACTCGAAACCTGACGTGAACGTTTGACCGCCACGCTAAAATCAAGCATCAAATTTTCAAAGGAAAATCCAAATTCTTTGCCGCGCTCGCGCAGGGTATGAGCGACTTCGGCATTCTTCAACAAGGCCTTCGATGGGATACAGCCCACATTCAAACAAACGCCACCCAGCCATTGCTTGTCGATAATGGCGGTTTTCTGCCCCAACTGTGCCGCGCGGATGGCAGCTACATAGCCACCGGGGCCCGCACCGATCACAATAAGATCGTAATTATTTTCCATAATAAAGCTCCTTTTGCACATAAGCGATCGTCAGCTTTAGCGTGACTTTCACTTCTTTCGATATGCTATCGCCGTAATTGTAGCGCAGATGAGGGGACTTTACTATGCGGCCGACAACGCCTTTTCAAGCTCGCTTCACAAATGAATTTCCAGCCGTTATAATAGGCAGGCTAAATCAATAGAAAATTGCATCCTGTCAGGATGATGGTAAAAGAAGGAGAATTCCATGTCTGGTCATTCCAAGTGGTCAACTATCAAACGAAAAAAAGGCGCAGCAGACGCCAAGCGTGGTGCAGAATTTACACGCCTAAGCCGCGAAATTTCAATTGCAGCCCGTGAGGGCGGCGGCGACCCGGACACAAATTTCCGTCTGCGTTTGGCGGTCGAAAAAGCCCGTGCGAGCAATATGCCCAAAGATAATATTGAACGTTCGATTAAAAAAGGCACCGGCGAGGATAAAGACGGTGTTGTTTTTGAAGAAGTCTCCTATGAAGGCTACGCCGCGAAAGGAGTCGCTGTAATGCTGGAATGTATGACGGAGAACAGGAACCGCACGGTTGCTGAAATTCGACATGGATTGAGCAAATACGGCGGCAGCCTTGGCGAGAATGGTTCGGTCGCCTGGCAGTTTGAACGGATTGCTTTCTTTACCTTCTCGGAAGAAAAAATGGACTTTGATTCTGCCTTCGAGTTGGCTATTGAAGCCGGTGCAGATGATGTGACCCTCGATGACGGCATGATCGAGATCGTTGGTCCCGTTAGCAGCTTCAAAGACATCGGCGATGCGCTCAAAGCCGCGAATGTAGCCCCTGAAGATGCCGGTCTTCGCATGGAGCCGAAACAGGAAATGGACCTCAGCGTTGCAGATACCCTGCAAGTACTCAAGGGCATCGAACATCTTGAAGAACTCGATGATGTCCAGAACGTCTATCACAATATGAGTATCTCCGACGAGGCAATGGCAGCCCTTGAGGCCGAATAAATGTCTTTAGTGCTGGGGATCGATCCTGGTACTGCAACCTTAGGCTATGGATTGGTGCGCGAGAATCGCGATTCAAGTCTTGAAGCGGTTGCTTATGGGGTCATCACAACCTCGCCCAAGATGCCTGCGCACGAACGTCTTGTAAAAATCTACAACGAAATCAACGAACTTTTGCTTCTCCATCGCCCGGATCGCTGCGCGGTGGAGAAGTTGTTTTTCCAGAAGAATGTTACCAACGCGATTGCGGTGGGACAGGCGCGCGGCGTGGTCATACTCGCGCTGGCACAAGCGGGACTAGACCCGGCAGAATATACGCCCAACGAGATAAAGCTCGCTGTTTCGGGGTATGGCGGGGCAGGCAAACGGCAGATTCAGGAAATGGTGCGTATGTTACTCGTTCTCGAAAAACCCCCCCGTCCCGATGATGCCGCTGACGCACTTGCGGTAGCCATTACACATATTCACACGAATAAGTACTAACCATCACCCTGCCTCTCCCTAGAAGGGAGAGGGGAAAGCGGAACTTATGATCGCAACCTTACGTGGTGAAATTACCCAAAAAGAAGATGATGCCCTGATCGTTGAAACCAACGGCATCGGCATGCGTGTTCACGTCCCCGCCACATTGCGCGAGAGCGCTAATCTCGGCGAGCGGATGCTGCTCTACACCCATTTCGTTGTACGGCAGGATGCGATGTCTTTATACGGATTCGAGACTCTCGGCGAGCGTGATCTCTATACACAGCTACTCAGCGTCAGCGGGATCGGCCCAAAATTAGCGTTGGCGATACTCTCCTCCTTGACGCCTGATACCGTTAAACGAGCGGTATTTAACGAAGAATACGATATCCTTAACCGCGTCCCCGGCGTGGGGAAGAAAACCGCCCAGCGTA
The DNA here is from genome assembly GCA_050293165.1 of Anaerolineales bacterium. GTDB lineage: Bacteria > Chloroflexota > Anaerolineae > Anaerolineales > Villigracilaceae > Desulfolinea. Next base: position 14,370 of record JBNKMO010000258.1, read on the forward strand.
TCGTCCTCTCCCTGCAAGACAAACTCAAACCGACCGACGCCCTCGAACAGGTCGCCGCGATGACCGATACCGATGGCGAAGTCCTCGAAGCACTGACCGCTCTCGGCTACAGTGTCGTCGAAGCCCAAACCGCGATCCAGGCCATCCCCAAAGATTCCCCGAGCAACGTTGAAGAACGTCTCCGTTTGGCATTGGGGTATTTTCAATAATTCCGTGCAAGGATTTGTCAATGGCGTTCGATTTTGATGCACTGGATCATATTTTCTATATGCGTGAAGCGCTAAAAGAAGCTGAACTGGCCATGCACGCGGGAGAACGTCCTATCGGCGCAGTGATCGTGCACAAAGGTAAAATCGTCGGGCGTGGACGAGCGGAACATTTGGGGAAGCATAGTCGCCTTGCTCATGCAGAAATGAATGCTTTATTGGCAACAGCATCAAGACTCTACGACTTTCCTCGCGGCGATGCCGTGATCTATACAACGGTTGAACCGTGCGAAACGTACCTCGGAGCAATCGTGATGAGTGACGCTGTTAACCATATCGTTTATGCGTTGGAAGATCATTGGATCAACCCCAAACCCATGCTTGAAATGCCGCATGTTCGTCGTCACATTTGCAATTATGTTGGCGGCATTTTGGAAGAAGAGAGTGCCGCGCTTTGGCAGGAATGTCGCCCTGATGAACTTTCGCTTATTCGCAATGGGCATAAGTAGAAGGGGAGAGTATTTTCAGTTTTTATCAGTATTTTTATAGGAGTAGAAATGACATTCAAAAAAGAACATGTAGAAAAATGGCTCGCAGAAAAAATCCCCGGAGAAAGATTAGTCAGCATGGTTTCATCGGGCCTTTGGTCTGCCTCTACGAACCGGCACATCCGCAACTCGGGCGATCAGCATCGCACGGAACTGGCAACCTCGCTGGGATTGGACCCGGAGCTAAAAATCCCCCATTTTCACCAAGCAACCTTCTATGCACTTACCGAAAACAAAATTATTCTGGGAACTCGCTCAGGATTTTTAAATCGCCCCAAAGAGCTTCTCCATGCCGTGCCGCTGGAAGGACTTATTGTCCACTGGTTTGATGATACAAATGAGCCCAACATCGCGCGACACTTTGTCACCGTTTTCAGGGATGGCAAATGGCGCTCCGATAAGACGGGCCTAACCGCGCTGGGCCGCCCAATCAAAAATTCAACAGCGGATGAGTTTATCAAGGCGTTGGGGAGTTACGCAAATCAAGTCTCTTATCCATAATGAAATCTTTCAACACCCTCCTCGACATCGCTCGTCACAAAAATCACTTCGACCAAACAAATCCCTGGTCAAATGGCTCAAGTACCTATATCGAAGAAATCCAAAAAGAAATTCAGGAAGTTGCCGAAGAGATTCTATTGGATCGCAAGCCTTATCTCGAAGATGAACTTGCTGATGTGCTCTGGGATTATCTAAACCTCGTTCTTGCGCTCGAAAAAGAAAAAGGCATCAAGCTCGAAGACGTGCTCGAAAGAGCTTCTTGCAAATACGAAGAGAGAATTTCAGGTATTGAAAACGGCGTTTTGTGGAAAGAAACAAAAGAAAAACAAAAAGCAGTCCTTGCGCAAGAAAACCATAAAACCATTTAACCTTCCAACCTTAAACCTTTAAATATGAACCCTTTAACCATCGAAGAAGCCCGTACCTGGTATCAAGATACCGACGCCGTTCACAACTTTGACCACATCCTGCGCGTCTACAATATGGCTGTGCGTCTCGCCAAAGCCGAGGGCGCGGATATGGAAATTGTCCGCGCAGCAGCCCTTTTACACGATGCGGAGGGCAGCGCTCCGGGGCAGGCAAGTGCCCGTGCTACGCATCACCAAGCCTCGGCGGCGTTCGCATCGGCGGTGTTGACGGAAAAAGGCTGGCAATCAGACAGGGTTGGGGCGGTCGTCCACTGTATTTTGGCGCACAGATTCCGCAATCCGGATGAGGAACCGCGCACACTCGAAGCGCAGATCATCTTTGATGCGGATAAATTGGACGCTATCGGCGCGATCGGCGCGGCACGTGTGATCGCTTACGCCGCGTTGGCCGGGACGCCCTTCTACGAGACGCCCTCGGATATTTTTCTTGCTACCGGCAAAGAGGCAGAAGGGGAGACCCATAGTGCCTACCACGAACATCTCTTCAAGTTGCGCAAGTTGCGCGACCGCATGCATACCCCAACCGCACGCGCCATCGCCGATGAACGGCTGGCCTATCTGGATGGATTTTTCGAGCGCCTGATCGCTGAATGGCAGGGAGAAAAATAATGCTCTTTACAAAAGAGACCACAATTCGAACCTATTATGAAAGCGTGGGGGAGGGTGATGCACTGGTTTTCGTGCATGGACTTGGCTCAAGCGCGCAGGATTGGGAATACCAGTTAGCTGCTTTCAAAGAGCATTTTCAAGTGATTACCTACGATGTGCGCGGACATGGGCAAAGCGAAAAAGCCAAGCGCCCGTACAATGTGCCGCTCTTTGCACAGGATTTAGCAGAATTGCTGAAAGAACTTGGCATCGAAAAAGCGCATATCGTCGGTGTTTCGATGGGCGGCTGGATCACCTTCCAGTTTGGCGTGGATTACCCTGAAATGACACACTCGCTGACGATTATCAACTCGTGGGCCGATATGCGCCTGAAAACGCTGGCTGATTGGAAGAGTTATTTCCAGCGCGCGGTGCTCTTCAGGCTTTTCTCCATGCGCAAGATCGGCGAAATCTTAAGCGAACGCTTATTTATCAAGCCTGAGCAGGAAGACCTGCGCAAGGGCTTCGTGGAGATCTGGGCGAAAAACCATAAACCTTCGTATATGGCAGCTTTTCAGGCGGGCATCGGCTGGACAGTACACGATAAGCTCTCAACCATCACAGCGCCTGTCTTGGTTGTTGCAGCAGATGAAGATTACACGCCCGTCTCCATGAAAGAAGGCTATACCGAAGAACTCCCGAACGGACGCCTGGCAGTGATCGAGGATTCACGCCACGCCACGCCAGTCGAGAAGCCGGATGAGTTTAACCGGGTTTTGTTGGCGTTTTTGCAGGAAGTGAATGGCTAGTTTACTGCGCAGTTAATCATGACAGAAAAAAGCGAAGCGCGAAGAAAAAGAAAGAAAAGAAGAAACTTCGTGCGCTTCCCTTCTCCACGAAAAAAACATCTACGATTAGCCGTAATGCCAAGGATTAATAACTGATGTTACGCAGAGATGAGAAATGGACTGTCGTTTTCCCTCATCCTAACCTTCTCCCAAAGGGAGAAGGGATTAAGTCCCCTCTCCCATTGGGAGAGGGCGGAGGGTGAGGGTAGCCCCCAAGCCTACGCAAGCCCCTTTTTGCGTAACATCAGTAAATAATATCGAGATGTGCATTGCATCTGTAAGGTGCGTTGCACATCGGTTTATAATGAAAAACTTTTGAAAAACCGACTTGCAACGCACGCTGTCGCGTGCAATGCAAGTCTTTCTTGTGAGTTGATAAATTTATGAAAACATCCGACTTTAATTACCATCTCCCCCAAGAATCGATTGCCCAAACGCCCGCCGAGCCGCGCGATTCTTCGCGTTTATTGGTCTTAGACCGCGCGAGCGGCGAGATCGAGCATCGTCATTTTCGTGATATTGGCGAATATTTGAAAGCGGGCGATCTGCTCGTCATCAACCAGACGCGCGTTATCCCCGCCCGCATCTATGCGCGTAAGGAGACCGGTGGCAAGATTGAGTTGTTGCTGCTGCGCAAGGAAGATGATTTGACGTGGCGCGCGCTCGTCGGCGGGAAGGGGTTGGTAACGGGCAAGAAGATCGTCATCGAGAATGCCTGCGGCGCGGAGATCGTGGATGTACTTGACGGAGCGCAGCGTTTGATCCGGTTTGATACCGCTATCGAACCTTTTTTTCCGCAGATCGGCAATGTACCCTTACCGCCCTATATCCACGAGAAGTTGGACGACCCCGAACGTTACCAGACGGTCTACGCCGAGGAACCGGGTTCGGCAGCTGCACCGACGGCGGGGCTGCATTTTACGCCGCGCCTGCTCGATGAACTGAAAGCCAAAGGTGTGGATGTGGCACAGGTCACGTTGCATGTTGGGTTGGATACTTTTGCGCCTGTGACGGAAGATGATGTTGAAGAACATGTCATCCACACGGAGTGGTGCGAAGTGAAACCCGAAGTTGCCGCTCGGATCAATGCTACGAAAAAAGCCGGGGGACGGGTGGTAGCGGTTGGGACGACCAGTGTCCGGACGTTGGAATCCGCTTCTCAAACGGGAACAACTCTCGCCACGAGCGGCGCGACGTCGCTTTTTATCCTGCCGGGTTATCAGTTTCAGGCGGTCGATGTGATGATCACGAACTTCCACCTGCCGCAGTCCACATTGGTGATGTTGGTGAGCGCCTTTGCCGAGCGCAAAATGATTTTGAATGCCTACGAGACGGCGATCCGTGAAGGCTATCGTTTTTATTCGTTTGGCGATGCGATGTTGATTTTGTGAGTTCCCCCCACTAGAAAAAGTAGACCTGACAGGTTGTGCTTCTACGAAGCCTAGAAACCTGTCAGGTCTTTTTGTTTACATCAAATTTTCAAAGACGTTCTCAACATCTTTATCGCCGCGACCGGAAAGGTTGACGACGACGATGTCATCGGGGTTGCTGTATTTGCCATGATCCTGGAAAAGGTAGGCGATGGCGTGGGATGACTCAAGTGCGGGAATGATGCCTTCGAGACGGGAAAGAGCGATGAAGGCATCGACGGCTTCTTTGTCGCTGGCGCCGCCGAGGGTCAGACGCCCATTGTCTTTGAGCATACTCAAAATGGGGCTGATACCGGGATAATCAAGACCGGAGGCTGCGCTGTAGGATTCTCCGATTTCGCCATTTTCGTCGTGCATAACGTAGGTTTTGAAGCCGTGGATAACATCCGGCGCACCCGTAGCGAGGGCAAGACCATGACGCTTGGTATCCGCGCCTTTGCCTGCCGGTTCAACCGCGACCAATTCAACACCCTCGTCGGGGATAAAAGCGGTGAATGCACCGAGGGCGTTGCTGCCGCCACCCGCGCAGGCGATAACGGCACTAGGCAGGCGACCTTCGCGTTCCATGAGCTGGGCTTTGATCTCTTCGCTGATGACTTGCTGGAAGTCGCGTACCATCGCGGGGTAGGGGTGTGGGCCGACTGCGGAGCCGAGCAGGTAGTAGGAATCGGCGTGGTCTTGTGCATAGGCGCCGAGAGCAACATCGACGGCATCTTTGAGCGTGCCTTGTCCTGCCGTAACAGGGACAACGTTTGCGCCGAGGGCTTTCATACGGTAGACATTCGGTTTTTGGGCGTCAATGTCGCGTGCGCCCATGTAGATGTCGCATTCAAGATTGAGATAGGCGGCAATCGTCGCGGTGGCAACGCCGTGCTGCCCAGCGCCGGTCTCGGCGATGAGTTTTTTCTTGCCGAGCGCTTTGGCAACCAATCCCTGCCCAACAACGTTATTGATCTTGTGTGCGCCGGTATGATTCAGGTCTTCACGCTTGAGATAGATTTTCGCGCCGCCGAGTTCTTTGGTCAGGCGCTCTGCGTAGTAGAGCAGGCTGGGGCGGCCAGCGTATTCCATGTAAAGCTGCTTGAGTTCATCTTGAAATTTCTGGGTCACTTTTAACTCGTCGTATTTCGCTGCAAGCTCGCCCAGAATTTCTGCCAAAAACTCGGGAAGGTAGGTGCCGCCAAAATCGCCAAAGATGCCGTTTGTTTCGTTCGTCATGAGATTTTCTCCTGTTTGTTAGATAGTTTGTTGTTTTTTGTGGTGGTTGAGTAGCTCGAAGCGTAGCGTAGAGCGTATCGAAACCACCTTTCTTGTTCCTTGTTGGTTTCACCCATTCGGGCACAGGCGATACGACGAAGTACACCGCCTACTCAACCAACGACTTCATTTGTTAATCTATATTCTTTTATATCTTTTCACCGCATATCTTCTCCTTATGACAGAAAATTAAAAGCCTTCTCTCATCTCAGGGACGAGAGAAGGCTTCCGCGGTGCCACCCTGCTTAAGCTGCTTTTGTGGTTTAAAGAAAAAATCTCGTTGTGATGCAACGAGAAAATTGAAAAGCCAGCTTCACTTTATAGTCTTGCAGATTTTAACTGCGTCAACTATTTTGCCCTGATAACGGTGGCTACTCCGGCGCGGATACTTGATTCTCTGACTTTTCGCAGAAAAGCGTTCACCTTGCAATTCCGAGACCCATTCAATATTGGCGTATGTGCGAGATTTCCACCAAGCTCCCGCTCTCTGAAACACCGTGTCAATATTTACTACTTCTCTTCAACATCTTTGTGTTTATTAAGTTGGCGAGTTTATATCATACCCTCCAAAGATGCGTCAAGGCATTTAAAAAACTTTCCTGAATCGTCAGATTTGTGCTACTCGCTTAAAGAGTTAAGTTCAGGTAGAATGGCGCTATTGCTGCGTTGGTAAGAGGGACTTTGAAACAATTCTCTGACCGCAGTTTTACGCAGGAAAGGAAAAAATGACTATGAATTCAGACTCTGCTAGTAATACAATCGATTCTTATCGAAAACGTCAACAACGTGGACCCATCATCATCTGGACGATTGCGGCTTTGCTCGTCATCGTAGGGATCATCATTCTCGTGGTCGTCTTCACTGGCGATAATAAACCCCAAATCGCTCTCTTCGCAACTGAGACTCCGACCCCGACGCTCACCTTTACCCCTACGGTGACCTCGTCCCCAACTGCGACAGCAACGTTGACCATGACGCCTACAATCACCCTGACGCCAACGCCCTCAGGACCTTTTAATTACATCGTTCAAGAAGGTGAATATCTCTATTCGATTGTTGAGAAGTATAATCTTGGCGATGATGGGATACCACTGCTTTATTTGCTCAATCCTACTGTTGAAGCTAGTGATGGTGTTGTTTATCCAGGACAAGAGATTACGGTACCCAATCCAGGAATGCCATTGCCTCCCGCAACACCCGTGCCCGTTGACTTGCCGCGTGGCACCGAGCTGGAATACCGCGTTCAATCGGGTGAC
>JBNKMO010000259.1:0-6271 GCA_050293165.1 Anaerolineales bacterium
TACTGCGCGAAAACTTCGGAAGTCTCTGCGCCACAAAGCAGTATAATAAAGTTAATGAGCAACGAACGCCACTCCCTTAACCCGCTCGACGGGCATTACGCTACGGTCACGTCTCCATTACGTGACCGTTTTTCTGGACTAGGCGCAGATAGGTTGAGATTGCTTCGGGAACGCCTCGTACGTACATCACTGCTGGATACCGTTCCCTGGCTTCGTTTCGGCCTCGCGAAGGGGATTGCTGAAGAAACCTTAAGGTGACTGTCACTTTCAAAGTGACAGTCACCTGCTACTTAAAGGAGATGTGAAAGATGACTGTTCGAGTTGTTTTAGGCACACAATGGGGGGACGAGGGGAAAGGGAAGGCAATTGATGCTTTTGCCGGAGATTACGATTATGTGGCGCGCTATAATGGCGGGAATAACGCTGGGCACACCATCGTGAATGAGTTTGGGACCTTCAAAATTCACTTGGTGCCCTCGGGCGTTTTCGCGCCGAAGATCGTCGGCTTGATCGGCGGCGGCGTGGTGATGGACCCCGAGGTGTTGGTAAAGGAAATTGATGAGTTGCAAGCGGCGGGGATTGCGCTCGAAGGGCGTTTCTTCATCTCGCCGCGCGCGCATCTGATCATGCCCTATCACCGCGAGCTGGACGGGCTTTACGAAGCCGCTAAAGGCGCAGGTGCAACCGGCACCACCAAGCGCGGCATCGGGCCAGTCTTCGCTGACAAGGTCAGCTACAACGGTATCCGCTGGAGCGATTTTGCTGACTTGAACGTTTTGGACGAGCGCCTTTCCGTGCAAATGGATTTGAAAAACAAGATCATGGCCGCGCTCGGCGGCAAAGCACTGGATTACGCTCAGGTGCGCGATGAATATCTCGGCTACTACGAGCAGGTAAAACCCTTCATCAAGGAAACCTACCCCATCGTGCAGGAAGGTTTGCGCACGGGCAAGAACTTTTTGCTGGAACAGGCCAATGGATCGCTGCTGGATACGGACTGGGGCACCTACCCATTTGTGACCGCTTCAACGACACTAGCGTCAGCCGCGACCGCAGGCTTGGGTGTGCCTCCGAGAAGCATCGATTCGGTGATCGGCATCGCCAAGGCCTATACCACGCGCGTGGGCGGTGGTCCGCTCCCGACCGAGATATTCGACGATGAGTACGCCATCAGCGTCTTGAGCGAAGTCGCCGCCACGACAGGACGCACGCGTCGCGCTGGCTGGTTTGACAGCGAAGTGACGCGCTTCGCAGCGCAGGTCAACGGTGTGACGCAAATCTTCCTGACCAAGCTCGACATCCTGAGCGCCTTCGACGAGATCAAGGTCTGCACGGGCTACGAGTTGGATGGCAAGCAAGTCCACTATTACGATATTGACGCCTATCAACTGGGGCGTGTGAAGCCCGTCTTCCGCACCCTGCCGGGCTGGAAAATAGACATCACGGGCGTGCGTGATTACGCCGATCTGCCACAAGCCGCACGGGATTATGTCGATGTGGTCGAAGACCTGCTCGAAACGCCCGTCGGCTGGGTTTCGCTGGGACCAGAGCGAGAGGCCTTGGTCGAAAAAAAATAATAGAGCAATCAAATAAAACTGAGAACAGAGAAGTGACTGTCACCTCTGGAAACATCTCAAACCTGTGAAGCTTCAATGGAAATGATCACGATTCTTCTTGCAAGATTTTGTAGGTGACAGTCACTTTTGTAATCTCTAAATTGACGAGTGATGAGCGAAAGAGCCTTCCGAATTTGGAGGGCTCTTTTAGTAACATGGTGTTTTCCGGTACTGGGCACAAAGCCGACAAGCGGAAGCAGGTTCAGGTCACGAGCGAATCAAAAAAGCGCCTTGCGGGGCGCTTTTCTTTATCATCTTAGTCTGTCTTTTTTGTGCTTTCTGTTTTGGCAGGTTCAGGACTTTTCTTTTCAACGTCCTTTTTCTCTGTTTTTGTTTCTTTGGCGGTATCGTTACCTTCTTTTAGATTGCGTTCTTTTAAACCGGAAGGGGAACGATTGTCTGTCGCGTAGAATCCCGAGCCTTTGAAGACGATCCCGACAGGGCGATAGACGCGATGCAGACTTTCTTCATCACATTCAGGGCATACGCTTAGATTATCTGCGTTGAAACTTTGTTGATGATCAAATTGGATGCCGCAACTTTCACAGCGATAAGTATATACAGGCATAGTTCTTTCCTTTTCTGCTTTCTTGGCACTTGCGTCGTGATTATAGTCCGCTTGGATAGGAGTGACAAGAGCGGGGAAAGCAATGTTATAATTTTCTAACATTTTTGTAAATCGCTTGGAGAAGAGAAATGCACAAAATCAGCATTGTTTACTGCGCAGTTTGACATTATACAGACAGAGCCGTCGGTCTGATGGCAGAGTTGGTACGCACTTTTGAGTATGATATTGAGTCGATCACTCTGCTGCCTTCGGATGGCGGCAGATTTGAAGTTAGTGTAGATGGGAAGTTGGTCTACTCGAAGTTAGAAACAAAACGACATGCCGAGCCTGGCGAGGTTTTAGGCTTGGTACGCAAAGAGATATAATGAGGAGAAGAAAGAAATGTTTGCCGATAAAACCGTTCTAACGGGTGTAAAGCCTACCGGAATGCCCCACCTGGGTAACTTGGCGGGGGCAATTAAGCCGGCCATTGATATGAGCAATAAAGCGGATAAAGCATTCATTTTTATTGCTGACCTGCATGCATTGAATGCCGTTCGTGATAGCAACTTGATAGAAACCTGGACAAATGAAGTTGCGGCGACGTACATGGCATTGGGCTTGGATCTGGAAAAAGCAGCTTTATTTCGGCAATCGGATGTGTCGGAGATATTCAAACTGACCGTTTTCCTGATGAACGTGACATCAAAAGGTTTGATGAACCGTTCGCACGCTTATAAAGCTGTGGTTGCAGAGAACGAAGAAAACGGAAAAGATACAGATTTCGGCGTGAATATGGGTTTGTTCACCTACCCGGTCTTGATGGCTGCCGATATTCTGCTCTATAACACCGATCTGGTTCCGGTTGGCCAGGATCAAAAACAGCATGTGGAAATGGCACGTGATATTGCCGGAAGCCTGAATAATATTTATGGCGAAAAGTTGTTGGTCGTCCCTGAACCTGTGATCCAGAAAGTTGCCGCAGCGATCCCCGGCCTGGATGGCCGCAAGATGAGCAAGAGCTATGATAATTACATCCCGATCTTTGCGGAACAGAAGAAGCTCAAGAAACTCGTCATGAAGATTGTCACCGATTCGAAACGCCCTGAAGACCCGAAAGACCCCGATGAATCGACCATCTACCAGCTTTATCAGCACTTTGCATCAGATGAGGAAGCGCAGGCAATGCGCAAGCAGTTCGCCGATGGTGGTCTGGGCTATGGTGATGCCAAAAAGATGCTCTTCAAAATGATCGACAAGACGATGGCAGAGCCGCGCGAGAAATATTACGACCTTTTGGCGCACCCTGAACAGATCGAAGCGGTCTTGATGGCTGGTGCTGAAAAGGCGCGCGTGGTTGCCAAAGAAACCGTCGAACGCGTTTCAAAAGCCATGCTGGGACGCAGCGTGTAATTCTAATTAACCACCGTAGGGGCGACCGGCCGGTTGCCCCTACAGTATTTAAATCATGAGAACATTAATCCAACGCGTATCACATGGCAAGGTCTCCGTCGCTGGCGAGACGATTGCCGAGATCAACAAAGGCATCGTCGTCCTGCTCGGCGTCGGGAACGATGACGGCCTGGAGCAAGCCCAATATCTGGCGAAGAGAATCGCCGAGATGCGCATCTTCGAGGACGAGCAGGACAAGACCAATCTCTCGCTGCTGGATGTCGGCGGTGAAGCGATCATCGTCTCGCAGTTCACGCTCTACGCCGACACGCGCAAGGGACGCCGCCCATCTTTCATCAACGCCGCCCGTCCCGAACTCGCCGAGCCGCTCGTGGAGCGTTTTGTGGAACTAATGAAAGGGCACGGCATCCCAACCCAAACGGGGAAATTCGGGGCAAATATGCTGGTTGAGATTGATAATGATGGCCCTGTGACGATTTGGGTGGAGAAAGAGTAATCTTCAAAACTAAAAAATCCCCTGCAATTGCAGGGGATTTTGCTTTTGGCTCCTCGTCCAGGACTCGAACCTGGAACCTAGCGGATTAAAGTTCAGTTCCTACAGACATACGTTTAGCAAAAGTAGCTGTGTTACAAGCTGCAAGGAGCTATGGGAACAGATGTTTTTTCTCTATGCAGCTCTGCCTAAACCAATTAATTAAGAGAAGTTTTATTTATTACTTTCTTTGCTCGATATGTGGTCTAAGCCAGACTTCAAACTTATCCATTGCTTGCTCTATTTTTAGAGTAAATTCATTTTCTGTATCACTATCTATGTAGTAGTAAAGAACTGTATCTTTCTTTTTTTCGTTTGATGCATTGTAAGGAAAAAGTCGAGGATTTTTTGTTTGCTGAAGCATCATCTGAATTACGACTAAAAGATCTGCTCGACAAGAACGGAGGTCAACGATTACATCTTGGAATTTCGCCCCCCATTCGACTTGGGCTTCTAGGTGGTGCTCTTCTAATTCAGCGAAGGCTTTGGTCATTTCTTTCCATCTATTTTCATAAACGTGTGCCGTGCCTTCGTATTTGTGCTCTTGCTTTAAGTGCCCTGAAGGCTCTGCCATATCTTCTGGATATTCATATTGAAAAATTGCTGGGTTTCGGACATGTTTAAATGCTTCTCGCACTCTATAAACAGACTTCAGCACATCCTTCGCTAATTGATACTCAGCTTTTCCTTTGAGTTCTTTTTTCCATGCGGTTACTCCACTATAGGCAAAGAAAGTTGTGGCAACGGCAGATGCCCCTACAAGAATATCTTTTCCTGCTGAAGTCCAGCTATTAACTTCGGGGATTGTCAAAGTGAAAAAAAATTTGTAATTAAAGATTGTTTTCAGTAGAGCAAATATCTCACTTATTGTCATGATATTACCTTGTCTACCTGCACATATTGGCAGAAAATTGATTTTAGATAAGCGTCATTAGCATAAACTTTTTGATTCCAATTTGATTTTTTCAGATTATACAACAACCCAAACAAAAACTCCCCGTCCATGACGGGGAGTTGGTCTAAATAGGATACGACAATTATTTACGCCAACGGACGATGTTTTCTTCATCGTCACTCTCTTCACGGCGCAGCGTCGGGAGCAGGCTGATCGCCATGAAGGGGCTTACTAAAACGAGCGTGATTACTGCAAGAATAGACATATCAACCTCCTTCATTATTTACTTGATTCAACCCGATTAAGTTGCAGAAGTTCCTTGCAGTTAGCTTACAACGCCAAAAGAAACGTATTTGCGAGCAGCTTTATCGCGAAGCAATCTCATAGATAATGAGAGCGCGTCGTCGCAAGAACGTGCTCATCGCAGAGTTATGCTAAATATTCAGCGCAGCCAACATCTCATCATTATCGTCAAACTTGAACTCATCCACGCCGCGCTTCTCGGCCTCTTCTTTTTCGATTTCATAGAGCTGAAGTGCCGCAGCGCTCGTGACGATCGGCTTGTTGAGGCTTGCGAGTTTCTCATCCAGCGCCCCATCCACGGAACTGATCTCAGGCAGCCCCTCGAGATAGGCGAGTACCGCGTGGGCACCGTTCGTGCCATCTTTGCGCGCGTACCCCACCAAACCGCTGGATGCCTCACGCGACCAACCCGCCACGAAAACATCATCAAAACCAGCCAGTTCGTAACTCTTCTCATCCTGCGGGAAGCGCGGCAACTTATTCTTGATGAACTCACTCCATTCGGTCGGGAGACCGAAATTCTCGTCCACTTTGTCGCCGATGGCGAAGATGATCGTCTCCGCTTCGAGCGGAAGCATCTTGCCCGTGCCGCGCGGCTTGGTGTCGCCATCTTTAAGCGTGAGCAGGTTTTCTTCCACATCGACGTGGGTCAGCAAGCCCTCTTCGCCGCGCATCGCTTTCGGGGAGGTCAAAAAGCGGAAACGGAATTTCGTATCGGAGACACGCTCCTGTGCTTTGGGCAGCGCGGAGAGCAGGAATTCTTTCGCTTCGTCGGGGTCTTGGTTAACGGAGCGCATATTCTCAGCACACCGTTCTATCTCTGCATCGAGCAAGCCCAAATCCATGTTCGCTGCGACATATTCGAGTTCCTTTTTGGTGAACTTCACTTCCGCAGGCCCGCGCCGCACGAGGGCAGTCACTTCATCCACTTTGGCTTCGCGGATCAGGAAGCGTGTAATATCGAG
>JBNKMO010000260.1:0-9269 GCA_050293165.1 Anaerolineales bacterium
GTATCGTCTTTATGGAACGCACAGCACGCAAGCTCGATGAAATCAATTTTGCGCGCGATTACACCTTGACGGCTGCAAACTTGGTGCTATATCGTCTGGCAACAGGAGGTAGACTTCCGATCTCCAGTTTAATTGTGCCGATCCAAACCGGCGATTATTGTTTAGGCGTCTTGGTTTTGGATAACTTTAACAAAGCTGGCTCATTCAAAGACGAAGATCAGGCACTTTTGCTCTCCCTTTCGCAGCAAGTTGCGCTTTCGCTTCAGAATATCCGCCTGATTCAGTCAACTGAAGAGCGTGCCGCCCAATTAGAGTCGCTAACCAAGATTACTGCGACAATGAGCTCCAATCTTCAAAGTAGCGAATTGATCCCATCGATCTTGGATCAATTGGAAAAAGTTATCCCTTATGACCGGGCAACGCTTTGGCTTCATGAAGATGCAGAACTGAAATCTGCTACGGCAAAAGGCTATGACGATGATCAGTTGCGTGTTGGTATTGGCATCCCGTCGAAAGAAGGGATTGCCTTGCAGGAAATCTTGGATACCGGGCAAGTCATCTCTGTCGTCGATATCCGCGAGGATAACCGCTTCCGCCTGAGTAACGAAGCTCATCCGCATCCCTCATGGTTGGGAATTCCGCTTCTCTTCAACGAAAAAGTAATCGGTGTTATGGCGCTTGAAAAAGAAGAAGCCGGTTTTTATAATCTGGCGCACGTTCAGGTTGGCGTCACGTTTGCAGGCCAGGCCGCTGTTGCATTGGAAAATGCAAGTCTCTTCCAGGATAGCCAGGATCGCGCCACAGAATTGAATCAACTTACCGAAAATCTTGAGCAACGTGTTATTGAGCGCACCGCTGAAGTGGAGCGTGAGCAGCGTAATACCAAAACTTTGCTGGATATTCTTACCGAAGTCTCTGCAAGCCTGGATCTGGACCTTGCGCTCAAGCGCACGCTCGCCTTGCTGAATGATACGGTTGGTGCTGAGCAAGGCACGGTCATGATGCTTAATCCTGAAGATGGCCTGCTTCATTACCGCTCTGGTGATGGCTACCTGAGTGATGCCAAAGATCGTGGCCGCGAGTTTGCCCTCAAAGTAGGTGAAGGTTTGGCTGGCTGGGTTGTTCAGAACCGCAAAGCAATTTTGGTTGGTGATCTGGATAACGATGAACGCTGGGTTCCGCAGAAATCTGACCTGGAGCGTCATCGCAGCGCTGTCGCCGCGCCCCTAATGGTTGGCGAAGATGTAATCGGTGTTTTGCTGGTCTTTAATCGTCTCGTCGATTTCTTTAGCCCCGAACAACTCAGTCTGATCAAGGTGATTGCCGGGCAGGTGGCGGTAGCAATTAACAACGCCAATCTTTATAAATTGATCCGTGAACAGGCAGAGCGCCTCGGAAACATGTTGAGGAATGAACAGGAAGAAGCCACTCGTTCTCAAGCGATTCTCGAAGCGGTCGCGGATGGTGTGCTTGTTACCGATGCCGAAAATCGGATCAGCTTCCTGAATGCTTCCGCTGAACAGATACTCGGGATCGAAACCGATAAAGTAATGAATCAAACCCTCAAAGATTTTAGCGGTCTCTTTGGCAAGGCTGCGAATATTTGGCACGAGATCATCCACGAATGGTATGAAGCGCCAACAGAATATCAAAAAGGTGACTCCTACGCTGAACAACTTGAATTGGACGATGGGCGTGTCGTGCTTGTTCACTTGGCGCCGGTCATGCTGCGTGATAATCAATTCCTTGGAACAGTCTCAATCTTCCGTGATATTACCCACCAAGTGGAAGTTGACCGTCTGAAATCAGAATTTGTAGCGACGGTTAGCCATGAATTGCGTACCCCAATGACCTCGATCCGTGGTTATGTGGATATTCTCCTCATGGGGGCTGCGGGTGCGTTGACAGAAAACCAGATTCACTTCCTCGATATTATTCGTAGCAACACAGAACGTTTGAATATTCTGGTTGCCGATCTTTTGGATATTTCACGTATCGAGTCTGGACGTGTTACTTTGACGTCGCAAGAAGTTGATCTGAAAGAACTTGCCGAAGATGTGATTGAAATTGCCATCCAGCGTTCACATGATGAAGAGAAGGCGATGAGTTTCGAACTGGATTTGGCAGATAATCTCTCCTCCGTGTATGCAGACCCGGACCGGATCAAGCAGATTATTGCCAATCTGGTTGAGAATGCCTATCACTACACCCCTGAAAATGGACGTGTGATTTTAGCAATTTCGGATTTAAACGGAAAAGATACCGTGCAAATCGATGTACATGATAACGGCGTTGGAATTGCCCCTGAAGATCAAGGTCAGGTTTTTGAGCGCTTCTACCGTGGCGAAGACCCGCTTGTTCTTGCCACGCCCGGCACTGGTTTGGGGCTGTCAATCGTGAGGCAATTGGTTGAAATGCATAAAGGCGAAATTTGGGTAAAGAGTCCTGGGGAGCACGGTGAAGGGAGCACTTTCTCCTTCACGCTTCCAGTTTATAAGAAATCTGAGTGAGGCTTTAATGGCAAAGATTGTTATTGCAGAAGATGAACGTGATATTCGGGATTTGATCGCATTTACTTTGCGTTTTGCAGGGCATGAAGTGACTGCTGCAAGCAATGGCGAAGAAGCCGTTCAATTCGCGGTACAGGAAAACCCCGATCTGATCCTGCTGGATGTACGTATGCCGCGCATGACAGGGTACGATGCCTGCCGCGCTATCAAGGCAAAACCTGATTTTGTAGACACCCCTGTTGTATTTCTCTCCGCAAAAGGACAGGAATCAGAGATCGAAACTGGCATGGAAGCTGGTGCTGAAGAGTATATGTTGAAACCCTTTTCTCCTGACGAGTTGACCGCCCGCATTAGTGAGATTTTAGCGAAATTTGGAAAGTAAATCGAAGAAGTAAAAGATGAGTGTTGTCCTACTGAACGAATCAATGGTGCATTACGAGGTGTTGGGACGTGGCCGTCCCGTCATCTTCCTGCACGGTTGGGTCGGTTCATGGCGATATTGGATATCGTCCATGCAAACCGCCTCGACCTCGTTCCGCGCCTACGCGCTTGACCTTTGGGGCTTCGGTGGAACCACGCATCAATCGCATAAACCAGAGATGTATAGCCTGCAAAGCCAAACGCGCTTAGTCTCATCCTTCCTTCAGGAGATGGGCATTGGAAAGATTGCACTTGTAGGGCATGGTTGGGGCGCTTTGGTTGCCCTTGATTTTGCTGCTGCCTATCCTGATTCGGTTGATCGTCTGATGGTTTCCAATTGTCCATTGGATATACATTCGGTTGATTCGCGTCTCTTCAACGAACCGCTTGAGAGCTTGGCAAACAGCTTTGTCAGCAGCCTGCCTGCAGGAAGCGATGCGGCTCTCTCTGAAGCACGGAGCACTGATCCTGCTGCCATTGCAGCCTCGCTGAATGGCGTCTTGGCAGGCGATCTTTTTGAGCGGGTTAATCGTCATCACACCCCTTGTTTGCTGGTCAGCGGGGGGCAGGATACGCTTATCCGAGCGCCGAGTATTGATCAACTGGCGCAGCTTTCTGAGCTTGGACAGCATATTATTTTAGATGAGTCTGGGCATTTCCCCATGCTTGATTCAACCGGAAAATTCAATCGTTTGCTGACTGACTTTCTCGCGCTTGACTCCGGTTTGAGTATTCGTGAACTGGGTCTAAAAGAGGAGTGGAAACGCCGCGTACGTTAGTCTCCTATCCACCTGGATGGTCATAAGGGCTGGCGTTGACAAATGAAATACTCCGTAGTAATATTTGCTCCGCAATGGCGAGGTAGCTCAGTTGGCAGAGCGGAGGACTCATAAGCCTTAGGTCGAGGGTTCAAGTCCCTCTCTCGCCACCAACAAAAAAACCTGTCGAAAAGACAGGTTTTTTCTTTTTTAACGGAAGCAATTTTAGGTCATGTGCGAGACGTGCTAGAGTTGCTGCGGATGATCGTGGTCATGCTCATCCCCATGCCCGTGTGCCACGCTTTCGGCGCAGGGCGCATCCCCTTGCAGATTGCCGTTCAGATAATTTTCCAAGCTTTCTTGCACCGTACCGCTCGCGCCTGTTGCCACATCAATCTCAAATTCATGGAAGAAGTTCACCGCGCGTCCACCCATGCCGCCGGAGATCATCACCTTCACCCCCTGATCGTGGATATAGGCGGGGAGTTGCCCGGGAGCGTGCTTTTTTGCGTGCTCATTCGTAATGGCTTTCGCTTCGCGCACCTGATTTTTCTCATCGAGATCGACGAAAATATAGTAGGGACACCGCCCAAAATGGGGGCTGATGGGGCTTTCAAGCCCCTGATCGGTTGCTGCTGAAAATGCAATTCGCATAGGTTCTCCAAATTTAGAATTTTTGTAGTTCTTCATCCACTTCGCTCATGCGGCGAGTGAGATGTGCTTTGAAATTTTCGAGCCAGGATTTCTTCTCGGCAGGTGCAAGCCCTTCAGTGAAATTGCTTAATGGTTGATTCCAGCGGATACCGTTTTCGGGATCAGTGGACTGCCATCCTATACCGCGCCCGCGCCCAAAACCTCTGCCGCCACGCCCTTGCCCGAAACTTGCTTCTGCACCTTGACGCTTGCCGTACCCCTGACCTTTTCCGTTTCTGCCGCGTCCTTGACGATTTCTATTCATTTTTATACTCCTTATTTCCATTTACAGGTTTTGTTTTCCATGTCTGCCTCGTCCGCGACCCTGTCCTCTGCCACCGCGATGACGTCCACCACGGCCGCGTGGGGTAAATCCCTCTAGGGGAATATTCTCACCAAGCTCATTGAGCAGATCAAGCAGCTCTTTAATACGCGCCTTGCTCAAGCAGTAGGTCACACTCATCCCATCGCGCGTCGCGTCAACGAGATTGACCTCGCGTAAGACCGCCAGATGTTGCGAAATATTCGCCTGTGGACGCGCTAATTTATCGGTGATTTCACCGACTGTCAACGGCGCATCAGACAGGCTATGTAAAATCTCCACACGGATAGGATGTGCCAAGGCGTGCGCGATGGCGGCGCTTAGGCTGGATGGAGGGAAAGTGTTTTGGGTAGTAGACATGACAATAAAACCTTATTCAATATAACGAATATACTCCCCGTGAAAGGTTCTGTCAAGTATTTGGTAAAGTCTGGTGGTTATTGCTCAAAAAATAGTGCGGCCCAGATTTGCCATTTCATCAATTGTTCGGGAACGGGCGTGGGCTCTATTACTCCGGCTGGCAGGCTGCCTGGCGCAGGCATGGGGACGATACGCTGGTCACCCTCTTGAATTTCGCCATTATTGCGTACTTCCCCTTCGGTAATGGGGTCTGATGTTGCTATCGCGATTTGGGTCTGTAGCGCCGTTTGTGTGAGCACCGCCTGAGTCGCTTCTGCGCGGACGATTAACGCCGTATCCTGAAGCTGGTTTAGCTTTTCAAGGCGTGTGTTGTAATCCATCACCAGGAGCACCAGCAGGATCACGCCCATAACGATCAGAATTTCTTTCTTCGAGTTTTGCCAGAATTTCATGGCATTATCTTATCTTTATTCTGGGTGCTTGGCAAGTTATTGTTGTCTAAAAACGACTTCAAAAGTTTGACGCTGTCTAGCCACTCTGGTATACTTGCCCGCCGAGCGTAGTACCCTTCGCTCAAAAAAATCTATGTACCGAAAGGGCTTGTAAAATGAAAATCCTATTAATGAAAGACGTCTTCAAACTTGGCCGTGCTGGCGACATCAAAAAAGTTGCCGATGGCTATGGACGTAACTACCTGCTTCCGCAAGGTTTGGCTGTTCTTGCCACCCCGGGCGCTCTCAAACAAGCGGATCGTATTCGTGCGAAAGCTGCTGAACGCCGTCAGGCACTCAACAGTGAGTTGAGCGGTCTTGCTGAGAAGATTCAAGGTATGCGTTTGCTCTTCCCCGCCAAAGCTGGTGAAACCGACAAACTCTACGGCTCCATCACTCCTCAGCAGGTTGCCGATGCCGCTGCCAAAGAGACCTCCTTCGCTGTCAAGCGTCAACAACTCGAGATGCAACCGATCCGCACCCTGGGTGAGCACACCATTGGTGTCCGCCTGACGATGGATCTCGTCCCCGAGTTCGTCGTTGTCGTCTACCGCGAAGGCGAAGCAGCTCCCGTTGAAGGTGCAGAAGAAGCTGAAGAAATTGAAGAGACCGAAGTCGCTGAAGAAGCTCCTGAAGCTCCCGAAGCAGAAGCAGCTGAAGCTGTTGAAGAAACCGGCGAAGCCGAAGTCTCTGAAGAATAATCTTCACAACCGTTAAAAACTTGACATCACCGGTTCTCCTTCAAACAGGGGTCCGGTGATGTTGTCTTAACCATGCCTCTCTCAATTGGTCAGCAACTCAAAGATGCGCGTCTCGACCGCAATCTTAGCCTCGAGGATGTTTTCAAAGATATTCATATTCGTATCAAATATCTTGAAGCGCTCGAAGCTGATGATTACTCGATGATGCCCTCGCCCGTGCAAGGGCGTGGTTTTTTGCGTCTTTATGCGCAATTTCTCCAATTGGATGTCGATAAAATTTTGGCAGAGATTCAGGACAGGGAGATTGAAGAAAGCGCATTTGCCAAAGTTGAGACGATAGATGGCTCCGTCGAAGATGCTCCTGATCTTTCCATAGCGGATGAAACGGAAGGGAAAACGCCACTTTGGCAGCAACTGCGAAATCGTGTTAGCGGCACGCGCGCAAGGCCCGAACCTGCTCCCGCGCAAGAGGCAGAATCTGCTCCCATAGCGGAGGCAAGCCCAACTTCGGCGTCCGTGCCGCATCCTAATTCCCCGGACCCAGACAGGGTGCCCCGCCCCAAACCGCCGCTGACACCAGACTCTCATCCCGATCCAAAAAAACCAGAAGTTGTACATGATTATGTCCAGCCCGAGCCTCCACAGCCGCTCGGAGAAGCCCGCATCCTGTTTGCGGAGATCGGTGCGACTCTGCGCGAACGGCGCGAAATGCTCAGCCTGACCTACGAAGAGATCGAGGGACATATTCACCTGCGCCCGCATTATCTGGCTTCCCTCGAAGCGGGTGATTTTGACGCGCTGCCTTCGCCGGTGCAAACGCGCGGGATGTTGAGCAATTATGCTGATTTCCTGGATTTAGAAACTGAAAAGCTCCTGTTGAAATTTGCAGAAGGTTTGCAATCGCAGCGTATTGAGCGTCATCTCGATGTGCCAGATGCGGATGCAGACAAGCGTAAGCGCCGCAGATTCTCGCTGGGCGGTTTTGTTGCGCCAGACCTGATCTTTGGCGGCAGTGTGATTGTTTTGATGGTCGCCTTTGCCGTTTGGGGGTTGGGAAGGATCGCCAACAGCCGCGCCGAAGATGCTGCGCTGGAAGCGACCGCCCCCTCCATCGCGGAAGTGCTTATGAGTACCACAACGCCCGAGGTGACGCAGGCGGTTACTCCGACACAGGTGATTGTGAATACGCCGGGTGGGGAAGCGGGTACCGCAGCACCCTTCGAGGAAAATTTGGATGAAGGTGCTAATCGTGTTCAGATACTGATTACGGTCTTGGAGCGTAGTTGGCTGCGCGTTTATGTGGACGGAGAGATTGTTTTTGAAGGACGTGCTCAACCGGACGCGACCTTTGTTTACGAAGGCAATGAATATATCGAGGTATTGACTGCCAATGGCGCAGGTGTGCGGATTGGTTACAATCAACGCGATTTAGGCTTGATGGGTGGTTTTGGCGAAGTCGTTCAGCGGCTCTACGGTCCGCGCGGTTTATTGACACCGACCGTCACCCCGACGCAGGATGTCACCGCGACACCCTCACCGACGCTAACACCCTCCCCAACGCGTACGCCAACCTTGGATACGCCGAATTTAGAATAATTTTTCTCTGCGTACTTTACGTACGTTATGAATTTAAAAGTTGGAAAGAATGAAAGAAAATACATTTCACTTAGTCTCATTAGGTTGTGCCAAGAACACCGTTGACTCGGATTCGATGGCACAGCTTCTGCTTACCGATGGTTTCAGCGCTTCAGAAGACCCTGAACTTGCCGATGTACTGATCGTCAACACCTGCGGTTTTATTGGTGCCTCGCGGGATGAATCAATCGAAGTTCTGCGCGAACTTGCTGAAGAAAAGGTCGAAGGGCAACTGCTCATTGCGGCCGGCTGCCTGACGCAGCGTTTTAGCGAATTGGTCGCCGAGCAAGTTCCCGGCGTGGATGGGATGCTCGGCACCCGTCGCTGGATGGACATCGTCACAGTCGTCAAGAAGTTGCGCAGTATGCGCAATAATTATCGTCCTGAAGTGCTTTATCATTTGCCCGAAAATGCCAAAACGGTTGGTACGGATGAAGGTGATATTTTGCGTGCCAACGTCTTTGGCTCCAGCGCTTATCTCAAAATCGCCGATGGCTGCCGCCGACCGTGCGCCTTTTGTTCGATTCCGCTCATCAAGGGGACGGCTGTCAGCCGCCCGCTGGATGTGTTGATTGAAGAAGCACAAATTCTCGCCGAAAATGGCGTACGCGAACTCATTCTGATTGCGCAGGACAGCACCGACTATGGTCACGATCTCGGCATGAAAGATGGTCTTGCCATTTTGCTCGAAAAGCTGACCGACGAAGTTCCCGAACTCGACTGGATTCGCATTATGTATGCTTATCCCGGTTACGTCACGGACCGTATGATCGATGTGATGGCCGAACGTCCGCAGATTTTGCCCTATCTCGATATTCCGCTCCAGCATGCCAGCCATGAAACCCTCAAGCGCATGAAGCGCCCTGCCAACATGGATTGGGTGCGCAACACTGTCGCCAAGATGCGCGAGCGCGTCGAAAACCTGACCATCCGCACGACCTTCATCGTCGGCTACCCGGGCGAGACTGAAGAAGAATTTCAGGAATTGCTCGATTTCATCGAAGAGACCCGTTTCGACCGCGTCGGTGCCTTTACCTTCTCCTTTGAGCCGGGCACGACCAGCGAACCGCTTGGTGACCCGATCTCTGAAGATGTTAAGAATGACCGCTGGGAACGCCTGATGGAACTCCAGCAGAACATTTCGTTACAGGTCAACCAATCCTTCGTCGGCAAGACTCTCGATGTGCTCATTGAAGGTTATGACGAAGAGCAGAACGTCGCTATCGGGCGCTCCTACCGCGATGCCCCCGAAATCGACGGCATGGTCTTCATCGAAGGCGACGCCGAAGTCGGCGAGATCATCCCCGTGCGCATTACCGGTGCGATGGCGTATGATCTGACCGGTGTTTTAGTGTAAATATTGTGTAGGGGCGGGTCTT
>JBNKMO010000261.1:0-4848 GCA_050293165.1 Anaerolineales bacterium
TCTCCTGTCTGCTCCTGCTCATACATAATTCGTTCAATACATTTCATTTCCATTCCGAAATTTGGAATATTTGCACACTTTTCGTCTTGCTCTTTTTCCATCTTGGCCAGCGATGGATCGACATGCGCAGCAAAGTCGTAGGACATTGCATCCATTGAGATGAACAATGCTGACAAGAATATGAATTTAAAGAATCTCATAATGGCGTATCTCACATTAGCCAGGAATCGATGCTGTGATCGTTATGCGTCTCGTTAACCTGCTTTTTGACCCGTTCCAATTCCTGTTTGCGCTCCTGCAACTTCGCGTCAAGGGCCTGACGCTCCTGCTCCTCTAGTCGCAGAAGGATTTGATTCTGTTGGATGGACATCTGCTCTAGTTGCTGCATCTGCATATTGGCCTGCAAGTTCATCAGCTGAAGCGCTCTCATTTCCTGATTAGGACCAAGCGTAGAAATGCGATCCGAATATTTATTTATCAGCAATTTTCTTTGCTTGGACGCCTCAAGATTATTTCCAGATTCTTTATAGGTATCTAAGTACCGATCATAGAGATCCCGATCCGTTTGATAGGAAGATTGGATTTTTGCAATATCAGCCGTGTCGAACACGCCTGAATAATCGCTATTGATCGATGCGTTATCAGGGGGTGTGCCGTAATAATCCTCGTAAATAACGGCGACCTGCTCATCATAATTAGCACTATCCGGATCGAGACCCAGCAAGTCGTTTAACGCCTGATTGAGTTCAAGATTAACTGCTTCCTCAAACTGCGCTTTCAGCGCATCCATGTCCGTGTATCCTTTCAGGTTTTCATACATCAACTGGTATTCGGTAATCATCTGCTGATACTGCGCGATCTCTTCGGCAAGCTGAGAATTCTGCGTGACATAATCCTCCAGCGATTGAAGCAATGCGGCGATATCGACGACAGGAAAACCACTGGCCCTGGCCTGCTCGACCGGAGCCGCAAATACCGTCAGTGCAAGCACGGTGGTGATGAGAAAATTAAGAGATTTTCTGTAAGTCATGACGTTGTTCCTCTGTCGTATTATCCATTAATTGAAAATCAGCGGATTTGCGCCGCTCTAAGGAATCGATGGCGCGTTTGATACCTTCCTCGAAACCATATTGAGCAATGAGTTTGTCGCGTAGCGACGCCTCTTTGGGATGAGAGGTGTTGACGATGTTCTGAATGGGCTCCGCCTTCAGAATCACCCGCTTCGATACGCCAATGTCCGGTTGGACAATATAGGCTTCCTTGCGCGGCGTAAGCGAACGAATGGCCGCGCATTCACCGCTGGTCAGCTTGAACGTCTTTTTATAGAGGGCTTCTTCCATTTTGGGGTCCGCCAGGAAGACGAACGTCGATGCGGCACTTCGAATACCATCCCACCCGTCAATGCTCAAATAGTGATCTGGCGATTGTGTCCACATCGATATGCCTGCGCCGAACTTTCTCCAGGTCAATACCTTGCTGATGATAAAATCGCGCACATACGGGATTTGAAGCGCATGCTTGGCTTCATCCACATCTAAATGCTTGGGCAAATGCCGATTGGCGGGATCTTCAAACGCCGTTGTGATTCGGTAGAACAACTCCATGAAAGAGGTCTTCATGGCGTGCTCATCACTCTTAATGTGTTGGAGATTGAAAACCGACACCCGCTTATTTAAGTCGCCGATACAATCAACCGGCGCGTCAAAAAGCGGCGCATAGCGGCCCGCTGTTGCTTCGTTTTTGCCGTAAACCCAGCGGCCAAATTTCCGTTGAAGGGTCTCTGGCATATTGGCGATTAAGGCGCTCAGGCGATGAAACTTCTTCGGCAAAGCAAGCGTCTTGATAATGGCCCTATCGATATCGTCTTGCTCCATGGGATCAAGACGTTTCATGTAGGGATCATCATTGGCGTTTAGGAACTGCATCAGCAGTTGAGAAATGTGGGTTGTAAACGCTCGATCATGTTCACCGCGATAGGAGACAAAGGGATTGAACCCGGTTTGATCGCCAAACCCCACATTAAAAATGCCGCCCTGATCGGCAAACAACTTCGCCAGTGTCTCCGTACCGGGATCAATGTCGGCAGCGTAGAGAAAACCGCCGTACTTCAAAAAATGGGATGCAAGGGTATTTTTAAAGTAGGTTTTACCCTGCCCGACTGGACCCACGCCGATGATAAAGGACCGCCCCCCCACAAAGTCGGAGTAGTGAAAGACATCCCCTCCAGGGGTCTCAAAGATATATTGGGACTCCTCGCCGTCCAGGTCATCAACCACCGGAAGGCCGTCACTGCTCTTATAGATTAGCGCCGTAGAGGCCATCAACGGTGATGGCACCGTCATGTTGCGGATGCTGTGGTGAGCCCCACCCGGCTGAAGCGTCGCAAAGGCATTATCGACATCGACGCTTTCCCAGGTCATGCTGACGTTCAGTGAAGACCCGAGCGAGCGATCAAGCTCGATGCAGGTCCGCTTGATGCGATCCATGTCGTTGCCGAACGCCGCGATATAGGTATGGACACTGCCCCATACATCATCCAGCTTTTCGGCTTCGCCAAGCTCCTCCATCTTCGCCTTGATGGCAGGCTTTAGCGTGGTACTGCGATCACCGCCCTCGTTGCCTTGCATCATGTCGAAAAAGTTGAGGCTGGCGCGTTCAAGTTCCGTCTCCTTTTTCTTGAACATCAAAGAGCGCTTCAATTCAGACATGGGCGTCCAGCGGGAAGCAATCAGGTAATTACCTTTAGTCCGCACGGGCGCGTGGTCGCCATGACCGAAAAGGCCCGGCTTGGGTTTCTCGCCGTATTTGGTGACGGCGGCAATTCTGGCGTAGCGGGGGTCCGTACCGCCGATTTTCAGCACATCCATGGCACCAACAAGTTTCGGGGTGATATCCCCCGAGGGCAGCATCAGGTCGATATCATCGAAAGGAACGGGCTCATTGAGCCCATCCGTTAAATAGCGTGGATCGAGTGTGGCCATGAAACGCATGTGAGCCCAGGTCTCCTGGGGAGACAATACGTGCGCACGCATAACACCGGTCCATTTTGCCGTTATCTGTTCAAGCGCATCAGAGAGGATCGCAGACTGGCGTTGCAGCGCCTCCTGCTGGACATACAAGACGCCGCGATCATAAAAATAGCCGAGAAATATGGCGCGGCTTTGCGCATTGTAAAAGGACTGAAAACCATGCTTCAGAAAACCGGGAAGGTTTAATTTGTTAATGTCATCGCTCGGTTCAATCTCAAGATAATGCACAAGCCTCGAAGACGAGACACCCCGCTCGTTGAGCGCGTCTGCCCTATCCTGAGAGAGCATGTCAGAAATCGGATTATCGCGGGGCTTTCTTGTTATCTGTGCGCCATCATAGTGCGCAAAGACACCTAATACCGATATGGTGGAATCGAGCCGCGAATAGATTGATTGAGTGATCATGGCAAGCGCGACGTGATCGGCAGGCAGCAGACCATCGGGATCGCGGCCACTTAATTCAATCGCGGCGACCAGCGTTCCCCTATCTGTTAAGAAGTAGTCGCCATAGCGACACTTAACAGCAAAGGCTTCAGAAATGGGTTCTGATTTGATTGTAGGCATAAGTCACGACAAAAAAATGACCGCTAAAAGTATATAGAAAAGTATATACTTTTAGCGGATGAATGCAACACGTGACTAGAACGTCGTCACCCAGGTTCCGACATTGATGATGACGATGGCACCAACAACAACGCGCAGGATAGGCCCCATCATTCCGTCCTTGGGCGCGAACATCCAGGCACCCACAGCAACGATGATGGACACCACAACGACAGCAAGACCACCGGGGCCGTCCATGAAGTCAACAAACGACTGCAACCATGCTTCGATGGTGGCGAAACCGGCGCTGCCGCTCGAACCGATATCGACACCGGCCATTGCGGCAACCGGAAAATAGAGCAGAGAGAAAAGAAGAACAGACAGTTTTTTTGCGATCACAATCGACCTCCAGGCTAGCTATTAACATCCAAATCAATAACAAGAAATCGTTTCCTTTTGACGCCACCCGCCGACCATGAATTACTGCGCTTACTGAGAGCACGTTTCCATGCGGAAAGAGCGCGATTATCCGTCTTGTAGATGGTGTACGCGGCAAAGAAGTAGACGACGCCGAAAAGGAATCCAATGTACCAAGGAAGGATGAACATGAAGGCCACGGAAGAAGCAAATCCGCCGCCGAAGATGGGAGTAGGAAGACCGAAAGTCTGCTGATCTTGAGAAAGGACTTGAACCTCTTTCAGTCCTTGCTCAAACTCGTCCGTGTCCTTGTGTTCCATAGCAATCCGTGTACATGATAGAGAATTCCTTATCAAAGGATTTAGTATACAACCCGCATATGGGTTAGAAAATGTATATACTCATTTATATACTAAATCAAGTAATATTTTAGCATAGGGATATGCTTGGATTGCAATAGAAAAATACGTAATTAACCATATGAGCCCCAAATCAAAACAGACCTTGCCAGGACAGCGGATCGTCAGAACCTACTCTATCCAAAACAGCTTATTCGAAGAGTTGGGCGAATTTGCCGAGGACGTGAAGAGTAAAACAGGCATCAATTGTGACCGGTCAAAACTGATCACGATATTTGCCCAGATGCTAAAGGAGATAGGCAATCAGGTTGACATCGAAAAGATGGAAAACCTGGATGACCTTAAAATGGAGATCTACAAGGCCATCAAGAAAAGGAAGCACGCTTAGTATGGAGCACCCTCCCGCCCTGCCTTTGCAGGGGTAACGAATCGGCGGCGCCGGCGGCGACCTGGTGTCACCCCCTGGAGGGGGTGACGGATCCGGACATCGAGGAGCTGCC
>JBNKMO010000262.1:0-11126 GCA_050293165.1 Anaerolineales bacterium
TAGTTGTGATGTCGATGAAGAGATTTCGCGCATAGTGCGTGAGCAGGCCGTCAGTTGGCCTGGTGTTTCGATAGAGATCGATCCAATTCGGGACTATCCGACAGGTTCGCTGACCGCCAATATTATCGGCTTTTTGGGGCCGATTCCTGCAACGCTGGTGGATACCTACGAAGAGCTGGGTTTTGTTGCCGGACGCGATAAGATTGGCTACGCTGGCGTTGAGATGACCTTGCAAGATATTTTAGCGGGAACGAACGGAAAACGTGTCGTTGAGGTAGACGTGGCCGGGCAGGAGCTTCGTAATCTTGAACCTCCGGTTGCCCCCATCGCAGGCAGAAATGTGCGCTTGTCAATTGATATACGGTTGCAAAAAGCCGCTGAGGGTGCGCTGCTCGATGAGATCGATAGTTGGAATAAATACTTTGGAAAGATCCGTATTTCGAGTGGCGTGACGATTGCGATGAACCCTAAAACCGGAGAGGTTTTAGCGATGGTCTCGTATCCAACCTATGAGAACAATCGCTTTGCGCGCTTTATCCCGGCGTATTATTACCAGCAATTAAGCGAAGACCCGCGTCATCCATTGTTAAATAATGCTATCTCAAGTGAGTATCCTCCCGGATCAGTTTTTAAACTCTCTACAGCAACAGGCGCATTAAACGAAGGTGTTGTCACTGTGGATCAGGTCATCGAAGCGCCGGGGAGGTTGGTCGTCTCAAACCGATATTCGCCGAATGATGTAGGGAAAGATCAAGCTTTTGTTGATTGGATTTACGATAAGAACCCGGCAGGTTTTGGGCAGATCAGTTTTTTGCGCTGTATTGCTTATTCGAGTAATGTTTGTTTTTATAAGCTCGGTGGCGGTTATGAGGATGAGATCCCTGAAGGGTTGGGGATTACTCGCTTACGTGAATACGCACGTGCTTTGGGATATGATGAAATATCTGGTATAGAGCTCCCTGGCGAAGCAGATGGTTTGATTCCGACTAAGCAATGGAAACGTATCCAACAGGGTGAGAACTGGTCGACAGGCGATACTTACATCGCCAGCGTTGGGCAGGGCTATGTACTCGCAACGCCTTTGCAGGTTTTGATGTCAGGGGCGACAATAGCCAATGATGGCAAGCAGATGCAGCCGACTATTGTTTACGAAGAGCGCGATGAAGAAGGACGTGTTTTAGAGCCATTTGTACCGCGTCTAAAAAAAGACATCACTGATCCTGATGAGCCGGTGATTACAAATTATGATTGCGAAAACGGCTACTGTCTTGATTTGGGAACCAAAAGCGCTGTTGACCCTTATGTTATTGAGCAGGTGCAGAATGGGATGCGCCTGGCGGTGACTGACACTCTCTATGGTACGTTAAACGAGATATTTGGAGATTTTCCAGTGGCTGTGGCGGGGAAGACGGGAACGGCAGAATATTGTGATGACGTTGCTCTTGCTGCCAACCGCTGTACCTTTGGCGAGTGGCCTACACATTCGTGGACGGTAGCATACGCACCCTTTGACGATCCTGAAATCGTCATTATGGCATTTATGTATAACGGCGGTGAAGGTTCTAGTGTGGCAGGTCCTGTTGTGGGACGTGTGATGGAAGCGTATTTTGAGCTAAAGGCAATTGACTTAGCTGAAGGTGGTGGAAACTAGCTGTTTTGTGTGGATGAAAACTTTCGTGTAGAGAGCATTCGCCACAAGCGAGTGCTTTTTTCTTATTCATCTCTTCGTGCTATAATTTGCCCACTCTCATCTCTTTAGGAATATTGATTTTTTAGTTCATGGCTTCTCAAAACAATCTCATTACTATCAAAGGTTTACGCGATGGCTTGCTGATCTCGCTTGGGGCGGGGGCGTGGCAGGATTTGCAGGCCTTGCTCTTCTCTCAGATTGATGAGCGCCTTGCTTTTTTTCGCGGAGCCCGTTTAGCGATAGATGTGGGTGAGCAGGTATTGCACGTCGCAGAAATGTCGACCTTGCGCGATGAGCTTTCGGAGCGTGAAGTTTCGCTTTGGGCTGTGGTTAGCGAATCGCCAAAAACGGTGCAGACCGCGCAATTATTGGGATTGGCAACGCGCGTTTCGAAGCAGCGCCCTGAAGTACATAAACATGCTGACGTGCAGACGAAAACGAGCAGTACCGGCGCGCTGTGGGTTGAGCGGACACTCCGCTCTGGGACGCGCGTTGAGTTTGAAGGGCATGTCGTCGTGATGGGCGATGTCAACCCGGGAGCGGAGATTGTTGCCGGAGGCGATGTGCTCGTTTGGGGGCGGCTGCGCGGCGCTGTCCATGCAGGAGCAAGCCCAAATCCGGGCGCGTCCGTTTCTGCGCTAGATATGAAGCCGACTCGTTTGCAGATTGCGTCCGAGATCGGTAACCTGCCGAAGATGGGTAAGGGTCCGCAGAAAATCATTCTTAAAGATGGAAAATTCCTTGCGCAAGGTTGGCAAGAAAAATAATAGAACAGGTGAATTTATGAGTGCTCAGATCGTTACTATTACTTCAGGGAAAGGCGGCGTTGGGAAGACCACCGCCGTGGCAAGTTTGGGGATTGCGCTGGCTTCACGCGGCCAGAAGGTTGTTTGTATTGATGGCGATATTGGTTTGCGCAATCTGGATGTGATTATGGGATTGGAAAACCGCATCGTTTACGATATTGTGGATGTGGTCGAGGGGCGTTGTCGGCTGCGACAGGCGATGATCCGCGACAAACGCCTGCCAGACTTGTTTCTGATCCCCGCTGCCCAAACGCGCGATAAAAATGCTCTTTCCCCGAGCGACATGATGCGTTTGGGCGATGAATTGCGCGATGTCTGCGATTGGGTGTTGATTGATTCGCCTGCCGGCATTGAGCGCGGTTTCAAGAATTCAATTGCTGCCGCTGATCGTATTTTGGTGCTTACAAACCCCGAAATTTCAGCGGTGCGTGATGCTGATCGTGTGATTGGTATTTTGGAAGCGGAAGAAAAAGGCAGCCCTTCGCTGATTTTAAATCGTGTTAATCCTGACATGGTCCGAAGGCAGGAAATGCTTTCTGCTGATGATGTGCTTGATTTACTTGCAATTGATCTGATCGGCGTTGTGCCGGAAGATCAATCTGTGATTGTGGCTGCCAATCGTGGGCAGCCGATTGCGCTCGAAGAGAGCAGTAAAGCTGGACAGGCATTCAGAAATATAGCCGCGCGTTTGATGGGAGTAGATGTTCCCTTTATGGACCTGGAAAGCCAGGAAGGTCTTTGGAAACGAATTTCTCGCTTGGCGGGGAGGAATTAAGATGAGTTTTTTTAAACGCGGCAAAAAAGCCAAGAGTGCGCAGAGTGCAAAGGAACGCTTGCAGCTTGTGTTGACCCATGACCGTACGGATATGACCCCCGCTCAAATGAGTGCGCTCAAAGATGAGTTGATTGAAGTTATCTCGCGGCATATTGAAATTGACCCCGATGCTGTGATGATTGACATCGCTCGTGAGGGGCGCGCACAGCGTCTTGTTGCCGATATTCCACTCAGGAGCACTGCGCGCCGTCGAGCACGCTAGCCATGTTGCGAAACATCTCTTGGCGCCATTTTGATTTTTGGCTATTGGGCGCTGTTGTACTGGCAATTGTCTTTGGGATTGCCATGATCGATTCTGCCGTAGCGGGGAATACAGAGTTAGCAAGTTATCCTAACCGGCAGGCTATTTTTGCCGCCTTTGGGCTGGTGGTTATTTTCCTTGTGGCTGCCATCGACTATAACTATTGGCTCGTGCTCTATCGCCCAATGTACGCCGTAATGATGGTTTTTCTTATTTTCCTTTTTATGAGCGCGCGCGCGGTTTTCGGAGCGGCACGTTGGTTTCGTTTGGGGGCGATCTTCATCCAGCCAACCGAGTTGGCCAAGCTTGTTGTTATCCTGATTCTGGCGCGCTATTTTGAAAAAACAAAAGATGAGCCACGTGACCTGCGTTGGATTATCAGCAGTTTGCTCTGGACGATGGGATTGATGATTTGGATCCTTTTGCAACCCAACTTGAGTAATGTGATTGTAATTATGGTGATCTGGGGAACGATGCTTTGGATGAACGGGTTGCAGTTAAAGCATCTTGTTTCGTTCGCGATTGGTGGGCTTGTTCTCCTTATAGTAGGCTTTCCTTTTCTCCAGGATTATCAGCAGCAACGTGTGCTTACGTTCATTTTTCCAGACCCCAATGCGACCTACGGTGAAACCTACAATATTCAGCAGGCGTTGATTGCAATCGGGAATGGAGGCTGGTTCGGACAGGGGTATGGACACGGCTCGCAGGTGCAGTTACGTTTTCTTAAAGTACGCCACACCGATTTTATCTTTTCGGCAATTTCGGAAGAGTTTGGCTTTGTGGGGGCATTCGTGGTGATAGCAACGTTGGCGTTTATCCTGTGGCGTTGTGTCCGTGCGGCACGTACGGCGCGTGATGTTTCCGGTTCGACCATTGCTTTTGGCGTTGCGACTCTGATCTTTTTCCAGGGTGCAGTCAATATTGCTGTGAATTTGAAAGTGATCCCTGTATCAGGTTTGCCATTACCTTTTATCAGTTATGGCGGTAGTGGTTTGGTATCATTGATGCTGGGGATTGGTCTGGTGGAGAGTGTCATTCTGCGCCAAAAAGTGACAGAGATGTAGAAGTAAATTCGTAAGGTAACACGGTTTTGCGTTGCCACTTTGCTGTAAAAAAAAATGGAGACTTATGACTGAAACACAAAAACCTGTACGGGTGCGTTTTGCACCTTCCCCAACGGGGCGAACACACCTTGGTAGTGGACGAACGGCTTTATACAATTATCTGCTTGCGCGCCAAACGGGCGGGCAATTTATTTTGCGTATCGAAGATACCGACCAAAAACGCTATGTAGAAGGTGCTGAAGAAGAGTTAATGGAAGGGCTGCGTTGGCTGGGGCTGGAGTGGGATGAAGGCCCTGACGTGGGCGGCGAGTATGGCCCCTATCGCCAGACTGAGCGGCGTGAGCTTTATAGTAAATATGCACGCCAGCTTGTGGAGCAGGGTGATGCTTATTACTGCTTCTGTGCAGCCAAAGAAGATGATGGGGCGCAGGAAGATGTCAAAAAGAAACGTCAACAGCACCGGGATATTTGTCCCGATAGAGATGCTCCTTTAGCGGAAGCAGACCAAAAGGTCGCGGGCGGTGCGCCGCACGTTATCCGCTTTAAAATGCCTTACGAAGGCTCCACGACCGTTACGGATGCGATCCGTGGTGATATCACCGTCGATAATGTGACGTTGGATGATACGGTTTTGGTCAAGACGGATGGACTGCCCGTTTATCATTTAGCGGTAGTGATCGACGATCACTTAATGGGGATTACGCATGCCATTCGTACGTCGGAGTGGCTGCCGACCTTCCCGCTGCATGGGCGGCTTTACGCGGCCTTTGGCTGGGAGCAACCGACTTGGGTTCACCCGTCGATTTTCCTGAAGCCGGATGGCAAAGGGAAGATGAGCAAGCGTGATACCGAAGCTTTGCGCGAATCCGGGAACCCGATTTTCCTGACGGACTTTGCCGAGATGGGTTATTTGCCCGAAGCCGTGGTCAATTGGGCGGCGCTGATCGGTTGGAGTTATGACGACAAGACCGAAGAGTTCTCAATGGCAGAGCTGATCGAGAAGTTTAGCGTTGTAAAATTAAATCCGGCCCCGGCGGCGTTGAATTTTACGAAGCTGGATCATTTCAACGGTGTCTATATTCGCTCTTTGGATGTGGATGATTTGGCAGCGCGCATCAAGCCTTTCTTTGAAGATGCCGGGTTGGCTGTGGATGATGAAGAGAAACTGCGTCAGGTGGCGGAAGTCTTGCAAGTTCGCATGGCGAAATTGACGGAAGCGTCCGCAATGGGCGGCTTCTTCTTCCGCGATGACATCGAACCTGACCCTGAAACGTTGATCGGCAAGAAAATGGATGCCGCATCTTCGCTTGCTATGGCAAAGCGCGTGGAAAGTTTGATCGCCGCCTCGCCGGATTTCAGCATGGATACATTGAATCAGCCTCTGCGTGATCTAGCTGTGGAATTGGAGACGAAAGTTGGAAATATCTTCGGCTTTTTACGGAATGTTTTGACAGCGCAAAAGGTTAGCCCGCCAGTCTTTGAGACGATGGAAATCATTGGCCGAGAAAAAGTATTGGAGCGAATCAGGAAGGGAATCGCCGTACTAGAAAAAATGTAAGCAGATAGGGACTGGGGTCTTTTTGCGCTAAAGATAGTAGGAGTTTTTGAGAATAGTTAGCTAAGCCAAGAAAAGGATTTTTTTGCAGAATGAATTCACCGGCACTCATAGGGCTTGTTAACAATGCGGCGCTTTTGTTAGCTCTAGGGTTGTTATATGACATGGTGGAATATCGTTCGCGAGGTGGGAAGTTCTCTTTTCAGCAGATTATTCTTGGAATAGCGCTGGGGGCTATTGGGATTGCGGTGATGATGACTCCGTGGGAGCTTTCTCCAGGGTTAATTTTCGATACCCGTTCAGTTTTGTTGAGCATCTCGGGGCTTTTCTTTGGCACACTTCCGACCATAATCGCTGTTATGGTGACAGCGGCGCTCCGTTTTTCTATTGGAGGTTCAGGCGTTTTGCCTGGTATAGCGATAATTGTCACATCAGGCGGGATTGGGATAGCATGGCGGCATTTGTACAAGCGACAATTGGATGATATTTCTGTAAAAGAATTATATATACTGGGGTTGATTGTTCACTTCAGTATGCTGCTTTGGATGTTGACTTTGCCATGGCCCTTGTCGCTTAATGTTTTGTCTCAAATTAGTGCGCCTGTGATGCTTATTCACCCCGTTGTTACTGCTCTTTTGGGGTGGCTGATGGTGAATAGGCGAAAACGAAAAAAGACAGAGAATGCTCTTCAGTATAGTGAACATCAGCTAAAACTGGTTACGGATAATTTGCCTGCCTTTGTTGCCTATGTTGGGATGGATGATCTTGTTTACCGCTTTGTGAACAGCAAATTTGTAGAGTCATATAAGTTGCCTCGTAATAAGATCATTGGTTCTCATATTCGTGATGTCATTGGGCAGGAAAACTATAAATTTGCTGAAAAATATATCGATATCGTCCGTCAAGGAAAGCCGGTTTCTTATGAAAATCGCTTTCTAACAGCAGGCACTGAAAGATGGATTCATGTTAATTACGTGCCCGATATAAATAAGGATGGAGAAGTCGAAGCTATTGTTGTTCTTAGTTATGATATTACAGAGAGAAAGAAGATGGAAGAGACGCTTGGCGAAAGCGAAGGGCTTCTTCGTGCAATAGCAGAAAATTATCCTCATTCATATCTTTCGGTAATAGAAAAAGATTTTTCTGTCGGTTATACCGCAGGGCAGGAGTTTAAAAAACGAAACTTGAATCCTGATGACTATGTGGGCTTGACGATGGAACAAGTTTTTGGGGAGCACGCAGCGCTGGTGACAGAATATTATCAAAAGACCTTTGATGGCGAAGAGCAGTCTTTTGAGATGTTTTTTAGCGGTCAACATCAACGATATAGTACAGTTCCCTTTTACGCAAAGGATGGGAGCATTTCTCGTATTTTGGTTGTCGTAGAAAATATAACCAAACAAAAAGAAGCAGAGTTGGTAGTCCGCGAGGCAAATGAGCAATTGCGCGTCCAGCTGGATAAAATTACTGGATTGCAGATGGCTTTGCAGGAACAGGCGCTGCGAGATCCACTTACAGGATTATTTAATCGTCGATATATGGAGTCGATTCTGCTTCAGGAGCTTGCAAAAGCGCAGCGCAAGAAAAAATCCCTCAGTGTAGTGATGCTTGATCTTGATAATCTCAAAGAGATTAACGATCTCTTTGGGCATGCTGCGGGTGGGGATCGAGCTTTGCAGGCTCTTGCGGATAGTATTCAGGCGCTTTGCCGCACCGGTGATACCTTTTGTCGCTATGCTGGTGATGAGTTTATTGTTATTCTTTCCGATACGTCTTTGGACACAGCTTATGAACGTACTTTGGAGTGGAGAGATACTGTAACAAAGATAGAGATTGTATGTGAAGATGGGGTGTTTGGCATTACTTTCTCTGCAGGAATCTCAGAATATCCATCTCAATCCTTGACGGAAAACGAACTGATCCGTAACGCAGATAAGGCCCTCTATCAGGCCAAAAAACTGGGGCGAAATCGTGTAGTAGTGTGTGAAATAACAGAAAAATAGTGTAAAATAGAACGTCCGTTCTTATAAAAAACAACCTTGGGTAAATTTATGGAATTTAAACTACAAGCTCCCTTTATCCCTACTGGTGACCAGCCCGAAGCGATTGCGCAACTTGTGCAAGGTGTTCAGACTGGGCAGCAGCATCAGGTTTTGCTTGGTGCCACAGGTACCGGCAAGACCTTCACTATCGCATCCCTTATTCAGGAATTACAAATGCCCGCGCTCATCATGGCGCACAATAAAACTCTCGCCGCACAGCTTTATGCCGAGTTCAAAGGCTTCTTCCCTGAAAACGCGGTCGAGTATTTTGTCTCCTACTACGATTACTACCAGCCCGAAGCCTATGTCCCGCGTCACGACCTTTACATCGAAAAAGAGACCGACATTAACGAAGAGATCGAGCGTCTGCGCCTCGCCGCAACGACTTCGCTCATGTCTCGCAAGGATGTCATCATCGTTGCTTCGGTTTCCTGTATTTATGGATTGGGGAATCCGGAAGAATATACGCGTGGTGCCGTTACCCTGAAGGTAGGGGAGATGACCCGCCGGAACGCCCTCATCCGACGCTTGATCGAGGGGCAATATCAGCGGAATGATCTCGAGCTTCGTCCCGGTCTATTCCGCGTGCGCGGCGACACCCTCGAGATTATGCCCGCCTACGTAGACAAGCTCGGCTATCGGATTGCCTTCTTTGGCGATGAAGTTGAACGCATTATCGAATTCAATCCACTCACGGGTGAGATTCTTGCCGAGCTGGAGACGGTTGATATTTTCCCTGCCAAACATTACCTGGCCGCAGAAGATAAGCTCAAAGAGTCGATTTCTGGCATTGAGCGCGAACTTGAAGAACAGGTTGCTCACTACAAAAAGAACGAGCAGTATCTCGAAGCACAGCGCATTGAACAGCGTACGCGCTACGATTTGGAGATGCTGCGTGAAGTTGGCTACTGCTCGGGGATCGAAAACTATTCTCGTCACCTCGACCAACGCAGCGCCGGTACGCCCCCCTGGACGCTGATGGACTTCCTGCCGAGTGAATATCTGCTCGTGATGGATGAAAGCCATATGACCGTCCCGCAGGTGCGCGGCATGTATAATGGCGACCGCTCACGTAAATCCACGTTGATCGAGTACGGTTTCCGCCTGCCCTCCGCGCTGGATAACCGCCCCTTCAAGTTTGAAGAGTTTGAAGAGCATATGGGGTATACGGTTTATACCTCCGCAACGCCTGGCCCGTACGAGATGCAGCACGCCAACCAGGTCGTTGAGCAGATCATCCGCCCGACAGGCTTGATCGACCCGCCGATTGATGTGCGGCCCATCGAGGGGCAGATCGACGATTTGATCGGCGAGATTCGCGCCCGCACAGAGATCGGGCAGCGTGTGCTTGTCACGACGCTGACCAAGCGCATGTCGGAAGATTTGGCGGATTATCTGCTCGAGTTAGGCATCAAGGTTCAATATCTGCACTCAGAAATTGACACGCTCGAGCGCGTCAGCATTTTACGCGATTTACGCTTGGGCGTATTCGATGTCGTCGTCGGGATCAATCTGCTGCGTGAAGGGCTTGATCTTCCCGAAGTCTCGCTGGTTGCCATCCTCGACGCAGATAAGGAAGGCTTCCTGCGTTCGGACACGGCGCTGATCCAGACGATTGGGCGTGCGGCGCGACATGTGAACGGCAGGGTCATTATGTACGCCGACCGAATGACCGACTCGATGAAGCGTGCCATTGACGAGACCGACCGTAGGCGTGCGAAGCAGGTTGCGCACAACGAGAAACATGGCATCCAGCCGATCAGTATTATGAAGGCAGTCCGGGATATTACCGAAGGGCTTGCCGCAAAGGCGGGCGTGGTTGCCGAGCCACAGGCCGGGTACACCGTTGAAGGCGGAGCGAGCCTGCCCAAATCAGAGTTGAAGCGGGTCATATCCGAGATCGAAAAAGGGATGAAAGAAGCCGCATCCAATCTCGAGTTCGAGAAGGCCGCCATGCTGCGCGATCAGCTTTACGAACTGCGCAAAACGCTGGCGGACGAATCAAATCTGCCCCCGTGGGAGCGCGTCAAGTTGATGGCGGGGGAAGAGTAGGCAAAAGTAAAACTTCCAAATTCTTCAAGAATTCGGAAGTTTTTATTTAAGCAGACGAACACTGGCGATGTTCTTACTCAGGTTCCGCCGCCCTGCGCTCGTACCAACTCTGCGCCGAGCGTGGCTAGTTCGTCGAGATACTCGGCGTTGACGTATCCCATCACTGCTAGATACAAACCCTGGGGTCCGAAAAGCACCGCCAGTTGCTCGGTTGAATTTTGTTCAAAGGGATGCGCTTGCGCCCAGGCAGCCAGCGGCATTTCTGTCCACGAGTTTAGTATCTGGCGTGCCAGTCCTGCGTCGCTGGTGTAGGCGAAGAAGTTTGCCTCCAGACGCGTGCCAAGCGGGAAGAGATCAGCGTCCTGTGTATTGGGGGCATCTGCCGCATCAAACCCGTAGATTTTCAGCGATTGCTGAAAGAGCTTTTCGTACATCGCCCGCATTAGTTTATTGTCGGGCGGGCTTTTCTGCCCGTCCATTTTTTGGGTCAGATACAGGAAGCTATCCGGAATGGAATAGTCGGCACTGTGCCAGCGGGTGATCGGATTTGTGCCGAAAGAGAGTGTTTTGAGTTGCCAGCGCACCCCGTTCGTTTCGTGGGTTTCATCTTGATCGCCGGTAATCGACTCTTGTTCGGCCTGAAGTTTGGGCTGCAACTCTTGCGCCATGCCTTTGAACATGCCCCCGATGGACATATCCACACCGCCGACGCCGATGAATTTACGTAATTTCTCGGCTTGTTTTTCTTTGCTCCTGCGCCCACTGGAGTATGCGTTTCTGAGCGGCACAACACTGCCATCATTGAGCCGGATTTCGACGCGGTAGGTAGGCGAGCTGCCGT
>JBNKMO010000263.1:0-25454 GCA_050293165.1 Anaerolineales bacterium
ATGGCTTTGCGCAGGGTCTCGGCGACGTTGAGATATTCGTTCTCGACGTTCTCGTAGCCCCAGGGATGCACACGGCGGGAGAGAATTTCGTAGGGCAGGTCGTTTTCGTAGCCGAGTTCGGTGCGCATATAGTCGTAAAAGGTGGCGGTATAGGGTCCCATAATGGCGCGCATGCTCGGGTCGTGTTCCCAGTATTCCCCTGCGGAATCACGGTCGATGCCCGTAAAACGGCTATCAAGCCGACCCGTCGTGCGTCGCGCATCCCGTTGGAGTTCCTTTGTAAAGCGGATGATCTCGGGGCGCAGATTCGTCTGCTCGATGTAATCCGTCGAAAGTCCAGTATAGCGGGCGAGCTTGGTGACGATATTCTGGCGTTCTGCGGCGCTCATCGCATCGCCTTTGAGCAGGGCGGGCGCATATTCGTTGATGGCAAAATCTTCGGCTTCTTTGAGCGTGGCGTGCAGGTCTTTTTGGAGTTCGGCATCCAGACGCTTGTGATACCAGGCGGTGGCGGCGTAGGAGGGGATGTAGACGATGTAGGGGAGGTCGTTGCCCGCGCGGAAAAGGATGGTCTGGAAGTTGAGGACGGAGGAGATGAGCAGGATGCCGTTCAAATACATCCCGTGACGCTCCTGTAAGTAGCCTGATAGCCCTGCCGAACGTGTGGTGCCGTACGATTCACCTGCCAAATATTTTGGCGAGACCCAGCGGTTGTAGCGCGTGGTGTACAGGCGGATGAAATCCCCAACGGATTCGATGTCTTTTTTGAAATTGTGGAATTGCTGCGGGTTTTCGCCCTCGACGGCGCGGCTGTAGCCCGTGGTGACGGGATCGATGAAAACCAGATCGGTGGTATCGAGCAGCGAGTATTCGTTGTCAATCAGGCGGTAGGGCGGCGGGGTCAGTGCGCCTGCGTCACCCATCTCCACGCGGCGCGGACCGAGCACACCGAGATGCAGCCAAACGGACGAGGAGCCTGGTCCGCCGTTGAAGGCGAAAGTGATGGGACGGTTGCGGCGGTGTTCGGCATCGGGGACGGCTTCGTCACGCTCGAGGGTGTAAGCGGTGAAGAAGATCTCGGCTTTGGGTTTGTAACCTTCGTTCTCGTTTTTGGCGTCGCCGCCTTTTTCGGATTCTTCCTTGAGCACCATTGTGCCCGTGGTGACGCTGTATTTGATCTCTTTGCCGCCGATGCTGACGCTGTGCTGACTGGTGACGA
Organism: Anaerolineales bacterium; assembly: GCA_050293165.1. Taxonomy (GTDB): domain Bacteria; phylum Chloroflexota; class Anaerolineae; order Anaerolineales; family Villigracilaceae; genus Desulfolinea. Next base: position 1,220 of record JBNKMO010000263.1, read on the forward strand.
GGTTGTCTTGCGGCTCTTTTTCGTTCTTCTCTTTCTTTTCTTCGGGTTTGGTTTGGTCGGTCATTTTTTCTCCTGTTTTCAGTCGAGTTTTATTATTTGAACCGCTAATTTACGCTAATCTTCACGAATATTTTGGACACGGATTTCACGGATGGCACGGAGTTTTGTTAGCTTGTAGTATTAAAATCAGCTTCCCAAGCCAAGTGTTGAATTTCTCTTATTTGATTATCTGCTTCATTTAGAACGTTGAGAATTTCACGTCTATCAGGAACATCGGATGTAGCATATTTCAAAAATGCTTTTAAGGCATCAATAACTAAATGGATAATAATGATGAATTGAGCGTCTTGAGTACTAATTTCATGGTTTCTTGGATGAAATTTCCCGTTTTCATGCTCAAGGTAGTTGAAAACTAGTTCGCTCCATGTGCCATGTACTGCATGTGAACCCATTCGCTGAACTGAAGTGTAAAGAACATCACCATATTCAAGATCGTTACACATTGAAGCGAAATCTTGAAGGGGTTTAGCATTATTTACCTCTTCTTCTGTTAATTCGCTTAAGTCAAGAACTTTTTTGATAGATGTTAGAATTCGTTCTTCAATAACAAGAACATTGTCATCGCGATTATTGATGTTTTGTTCGATTTGCTTTTTTAGCATTAAATCTTGCTTTATACCATTAGCAAGATAGCGTCGAAAGCGTTCGAGACTATCCTTATGACAAAGCCATTGAACCTTAATGGCAGATTCTGAAATGCTTCGATCTAGCAACCTTGTTGTTTCACCATATCTACCAGTGGAAGATAAGCGGGTGTTCGCTAACATCAACCGTGAACACCTGTTAAGTAATCCAACTAATACAGCGAATTGCACCGATGGAATGTTTCGTAAGGCTGGTGAATCTTGCGATATAGACGATATCTGAACACAGAATATGCCGATAAATTTGTACCATTCAAACAAAATCGGACGAAAATCGCCACTTTGCTTGCATTGTTCAATTAATTCATCTGAAAAAGTTGGAAGTTTGGATTGGAAATTCTCGTCTTCAATATTCATGATTTGTAAATACGCTTGTTGATTAATCCCACAACTCTGCGCGTATCTCTTCTCGACTCAAAATCGCTTCAAGGACGCTGCCGCCCAGCGCGAGGGATTTGGTTATGCCGGTCATTTTAGATCCTGTTTTTGCTTCAATGTGCGGGACTTGGGCGAGCATCTCATATACTCATTGGAAAATTTATTCTCCAAGTGGGCAGGTGATGTTTGTGGCGATATCCGGATGTTGCCTGTGTTCCACATTGTCAAGCAACTTAAAGATAGAGCATATTTCTGGTGGGCAATTAAATTTACCGCATGATATTGTTCGCTCTGGATGTTGATTGATGCTAATTGTTAGGATAAATGAATCTTGAATGCTACTACCACTCAAAGGCAGTCTAATGGCATCTAATTCGTCAATTATGAAATCCATTTCAGCCGTTTCTAGATTTCCTCTTATAGAGTTCATAATGGCATGGTTTGGGGCTTCAATCCATCTTTCGACAAAACCATTATCTCTCAGAATTATTATCTGAATATATCCAGGGTAAGGTATAGAATGCATTGTTAAAACAAAAATGCTAGATTCGAAGTTTTTTAGATGAGTTTCAATGATTTTTGCCTCTGCGTCCAATTTTTCTTGTGGGCTTCTTGTGGGTGCGGTTTCTGGTGAATTGTATTGCGAGCTTACGTTACTGCATCCATTCAGCAAGATAGTAATGAGTACATATCCGATTAGTATGGTTTTTCTATTCATAGAAAAGCACCTGAAGGGTTAATCCCACAACTTTTTGCGAATCTCTTTCCGACTCAAAATCGCTTCAAGGACGCTGCCGCCCAGTGCGAAAAATTTGGCTTTGTCGGTCATTTTTTCTCCAAGAATTAGTCGCTTATTTGTTTATGAGTAGACTCACAATGAAAAATCCTTCAATCGCTATTACTAAAATCATAAGCATGATAAGGATTGGCATCATGGAATCTATTCGCTTTTTTATCTTTTTCCATTTGTGTGACAAAGGGATGGCTTGCAAGAAAAATATAATAACGAGCAAACCAAACATAATCGGAAAAGTTATATTTGGTATCTTCAAGAGCCAAGAAGCTGAATAAACACGTTGATAGATGAAATCACTCACAAACCCTATAAACAAAAGAATGGTGAAAATTCCATACGTCAGGTTTATATTTTTTTGTCGTTCAATCTTTTCTCTCATAGGCTTGCTAACATCACTTTTTCCAGTTTCAAACCAATATTGCAAGAGCTTTTTAGTTTTGCGTAAATTGGAATGGTAATCGCTTCGAACAATGAGCCAAAACCCTATCGTTGCACTCAGAGGTAATATCGCAAAAAATAAAGGAACGAAAGAGTTTTCAGAGAAAGCCCAAAATAAAAGGTAAGCAAGAAATAGCAATGGTGCAAAACAAAAAGACCAGGTTCCCTTTGTTGGCTTTATTTGTATCTCGACTTTGGTTCCTTCTGGATATTCTTCAAAGATTCCAGTAATTTCAACAGGAAATAATGTGCCATTTCTAAGCCCAATGGCATCCCCTTTGCGAAGTAGGCGAAATTCTTTAGATGTAATGGTGCCTTCAAACAGAGGTGTGGAAAGGGGTGATTCTTTTTGGGTATGCGTTTGAAGAATTAATCGCAATTGCCAAGCAGGCACTTTTGTAATAATGGAGAAAGTGTCTTTGAAAAACAGTTTTATTCCCATAACTCTCTTCGAATCTCTTCCCGACTCAAAATCGCTTCAAGGACGCTGCCGCCCAGCGCGAGGGATTTAGTTTCATCGGTTATTTTTTCTCCTATTTGTGCAGGGTTTTGACGTGGTTTCCCCTACAAGGATAGACAATTCGCTATATTTTGCCACATGGAAATGTCACCACTTAGAATATCTTTGCAGTATTTGAGTAATACTTCTTTGTTTACATCCAAGATTTCCCGCAACTCATTTTCTGTTTGAGCCTTTTTTAGGAACATTTTGTGGTCAGGATTGACACACTTGGCAATTGCGTCAATGCCTAAATGGCGACAGCTTGGGTTGGATGTGGCAGATTCTCCTGTTTTTCCTGACAATCTAATTTCCACGCTTACATCATAAAATAAATAGGTTTCCTCTAGCCGAAAAAGTAACTCAATATCACCTTTTCTGGCAATTATCATTTTTCTGCTTTCTTCATAAATTTCAAATTTGTATTCCAATAGAAAAGAACCAAATACGTCGCTTATTAGTTTGAAACATCTTATGTTTTTGTCTTTGGGCATTATTTATTTCTTCCTGTGTAGGCAATCCTATTCATCCCACAACTCTCTTCGAATCTCTTCCCGACTCAAAATCGCTTCAAGGACGCTTCCGCCCAGCACGAGGGACTTGGTTTTAGCGGTCATTTGATAGAAATTGTTTCAATAACTTCCGTATCAAGGTGTTGTGCGGGAACTATGTTGATTGCTTTATCTTTCACATAAATTGTAAGCAATGAATATTTCCCCGTAAGTCCACTAACCCCTTTTGTGTTTATTTGTTCGATGTCGGTTAGATAAATTTGTTTATTGTATGGGAAACGCTGTGCAATAAGCAAACTGAAAACGATAATTCCTAGCAGGGAACTTGGGTCTTGTGTTTGCAAAAAAGAATTTATTGAGATGATTAGGAAAAAACTGAAGAGTACAGTTGATATTGAGATGAAGCTGGATTTTAGAACAATTTGGTTTCGAGTAATGATTACAACGCCTCGATGTTGAAAAAGACGCTGTAGTGACCATCCAGTGGATGTTTTTTCCTTTGTTTCCAGAACAGTCGCAGCGGATGCAAACAGTACTTCTTCTGCTGGGTTTTCACGCTTAAACCATCTGATAGTAGCATTTTTACCGTAAAGTTTGTCAGTCAATGTGCGTAACATAAGAAATCTCCCGATCCTTTCCTTTGAAAACTTAATCCCATAACTCTTTTCGAATCTCTTCCCGACTCAAAATCGCTTCAAGGGCGCTGCCGCCCAGTGCGAGGGATTTGTCGGAGATGAGCGTGTAGTAGCATCGTATGCGTTCTTGGTGAAAAAGAAAACGCATGACAAGAAAATCATGCGTTTCGGATAGAAATACTAAATGGCTTATGTTGTGCTAAATGTTATTGCGACTCTCGGCAAAATGCTAACGCGGCATCTAGATTGTCAAAAAGTTTGATTGCGATTTTGTTGAATTTTTCAGTTCCCATACCGTCGGCTGCCAGTTTTAGTAACCTGCTGGTTGTTATGTAGATTACCTGGCGAATATTGGGATGTTTATAAAGCGGATGCTCTCCTCTTGCCACCATGCCTGCTCCGATGGTAAGGTCAGTTACAGTCAATGGAGCAACGCTTGCATCCACAATCCAGAAGACCGGCTCTTTGAAAGAGCCTAATTCTTTCAGGTAGGTAGGCAATGTTTTAGGGAGATCCGCCTTAAGATCATAGTCTTTTGGCAGAGTTACGATTACGATTGGTTCGTTAGGAAGTTTTTTATAATTCGATGCCATAACAGTCTCCGAAAAATTCTTTCTTGTGGACTTGATTTGTATTACACCCTTGTAAGGAGTTTTTATGTTGGATAGTGTACATAATATTCTAATACACCAACACAATCACAAGTATAAACCATTTTTATCGGTTTTTCAAAAATTTGTACAGCTTAGTTGTAATCCAAAATTTGAAGCCTTTTTTGACGATCAAGTCTGGAATTAATCCATACGAGAGCCGTTGGGCACATGTCCACTTCGCAGATGATCTCACAATCTCGGCAGGAAAAGGTGACTAAACGCCAGTAATCTTAATTCCCGCTGATTTGACTCCGTTCTGCTTGTTAATGTAAATCAACAGGCTGGTCAAACCTTCGGCAACCATCGAGTTTTCAATTGGCCCCGCATCCCAGCCAACCATCCCGGCCGCCTCGACGAGTTTCAAAACTTCCAGGCGCGCGGCTTTGCCTTTGCCCGTCACCAGTACGTCGCAGTTGATGGGATGATCGCTGAAAAGATGCTCGTGTGAAATATTCTGAAATGCAGCCACCACATTGACACCTTCACCCAGGATGGATTGCGCTTCCTGTGTGGCGCTGCCCGCAGGCGGCATTTGCACTTTGGTAACCTTCGGTGGGACGAGCGGCACCGTCACATCCACGAGAATTTTGCCTTGTGCCGCATCCCGAATTGTTTCGAGCGTGGACGCATGGGCGTTGTACGGTACCGTTAAAACGAGTATGTCGGCAGCTTGGGCAGCTTCCCCGTTTTCCATGCCGATCACCGTCTCGTTGCCAAGCATTTCGTTCAGGTCAGCGGCAGCGGATTCCGCTTTTTCAGCCGTTCGCGACCCGATGACGACGCGGTATCCGGCCTTTGCCCAGCGATAGGCTAAGCCTTTGCCTTCTTTGCCAGTGCCGCCTAAAACGGCGATGGTCAGTAAAATTGAATCTGTGCTCATCTGTTTTCCTAGAACTTCTCTTCGTAGCGTTTCCACGCTTTTGCCGAAGCTTCGCGTGCTTTTGCGGCGATCTCGGCTTCATCCATTGTGAGTAGCTCGCGGTCTTTCATCAGCATCTTCCCAGCGACGATGGTCGTCGTAATCATACTCTCGTGGAAACCAAACAGGATATGCCAGGGCAGATTGCCCGCAGTCATTTCGGTGAAGGGGTGGTAATCGACAAAGATCAGATCAGCGTAAGCGCCAACGCTCAACTCGGCTAGCGGTGCATCCGGGAAGAAAACCTTTGCCAATGCGGCGTTATTCTCCACTGCCATTTTCGCCACATCGTAGCCGCCCATGCGGCGTGGGTCGCCGTGCGCGGATTTGTGCAGTAGGTAGGCCGCCTTCCACTCCGTCCACATCGCATTTGAGAAACCATCGTTGCCCAAACCAACCTTCACGCCAGCGCGCAGCATCGACTCGACCGGCGCCACGCCAACGGCGTTATTCATATTCGAGCGCGGTTGGTGTGTCACCCATGTTCCGGTATCGGCCAATATTTGGATCTCTTTGGCGTCCACGTGCACGGCGTGTACAGCGATGCTTTTCTCGCCTAAAATGCCATGTTTTTCAAGCCTGTCGATGACGCGCAAGCCTGATCTTGCGAGACTGTCATCCTGATCTGCGAGACCTTCAGCAGCGTGGATGTGGAAGCCGCGCCCGCTGGGGAGGGCTGCCGCGCATTTGTCGAGCGTTGCATCGGATAGTGTTAAGCCAGCGTGCAGACCAAAAGACGCGGCGAGACGCGCGTTGCCTTCAGCTTGGTTCCGTTTAATAAACCTGACATTCTCGTCGATGCCTGCCTGCATCTTCGCTTCCCCATCTCGGTCGGTGACCTCGTAACAGAGGGATGCCCGCAGCCCCGATCTGTCTACTGCGTCGGCGATTATGTCGAGCGAACCGTCGATGAAGCTGGGGGAGGCGTGGTGGTCGATCAGTGTCGTGGTGCCGTGTTTGATGGCATCTACCAGACAGACTTCTGCTGAAGAGCGGACATCTTCTTCGAGCAGGGCTTTGTCCAGTCGCCACCAGAGTTTGTCGAGGATTTGGGGAAAATTCTTGGGGGCCTCTCCGGGGATCGCCATGCCACGCGCGAAGGCGCCGTAAAAATGAGTGTGCCCGCAGATATTGCCCGGCATGACATATTGACCACGCGCATCAACGCGCACCACGTTCGGGTAACGCTGAACAAGTTCAGGTTCAGGGGCGATTTCGGTAATCTTGTCCCCCTCGATGTAGATGGCATATCCGGTCAGGATTTGGTTTTCTTTTCCCCAAGTGATCAATTTTGCATTGGTAATTAGCATAAAGGTCTCCGAGAAAAAATTTCCCCGCTTTTTGAGCAGGGAATTTGAAAATCAGGCAAGCCCGTAAACTTGTGGGTCAGGTAATTTGATGCCGCTGGCGGCGATCTCAACCAGAGCAAGGAAAATGGCTTCCCGCATCTCGATATTGCCGCCGTTCATGGCATGATAGAGATTGTTGATGATGCCTTCGCTGGGCGTGCGTTTGAGGTAGGGCAGGGCTGCAAGGCGTTCTTCGACATCGTCGCTCTTGAGGGCGAGTAGAAGTACATCTGTCGCGGATGCGCCGGGGGAGATGCCCATGCCTTGTTTGCCTGCAAATGCAATCAGCCAGGGGGTTTCAGATGGCGGTGTGAGTTTACGCGGAATACGCGGGTTGGGGGCATCTGCTTTTTCGAGCACGCTCTTGGCGATGTCTCTGACAGCCCATTCTTTGTCTTCAACTTGAATGGTGCTGAGCAGCTCTGTTGCCCAATCTGCCTTGACGCGCGATAGACCGTAGACGACCGAACGGCGGATGAGAATATCATCCATTTCAAGACCGTCGCGGAGCATGGGCCAGCCTTCGGCGGGATGGTTGGCGAGGGCTTCGGCGGCGGCGCGGCGCAGATTTTCATCACCTTGCAGGAGAGCGCCGGCGATGGCTTCCAGAGCGGAATCTGTGCCGATAGCGCTCAAGGCGAGACAGGCTGCCGTAAGAGCGAATGTGTTCTGCGTGGAAACAAGGACCTTCGCCAGCAAGGGGGCGGCTTTTTTATCTTGCATGAGACCGCTGCCGAGTGCTGCCAGTTGGATATTATAAGTAGAGTTTGTTTGCAAGAGTTGACGGAAGAGGGCCGCTACACTGGGGTCGCCGCTGCGGGCGAGGGCGGAGATAATTTGTCCACGTAAGCCAAGGGGAACGGTGTCATCCTGAAGGGTGGTGGCAAGGTTTGTGAGCAGTTTGCCGCGCCAGGGGCTTTTTCGGGATGCATCACGTAGCCAGTTGCCCATCGACAGGAGATTGCGTTGAAGAACGGGATCAGGCATCCCCAGGAGCGTGTCGGCGAGCTGGGTTGCGTCGCCTTTGGCGGCAATATAGCGCATAGCAAGCGTTTTGCCGCTCCAGATGGGTTGTCCGATCAGGCGGTCGTCGACGCTGTAGTTGCTTAATCCACGCCCGGCAAGGTAGCCGCTAAAAACGGGATGTGTGAAGCGCAGATTAACGTCTTGGTGGGCAGAGAGTAATCCGCTTTGCGCCATTTTTGCGAGCAGGCTTTGGGTGGGCGCAGCGATTTTTTCTTTCTTCCCTGCGCTTTCTTCAATGTCTTCGTTTTCTTCAGACGCAATTTCTTCTGGCGGCTCAAAGGATTTGATCCAGGTACGTGCTTGACGTGCGTCGAAGACAGGCTGCGCGGTCAGGTTGACCTGCATGGCGAGCATTTCAAGGGCGGCAATGGGGATTTCTTTGGGGGAGAGACGCACGAGGTGGGTTTCGATGGCGTCGATGGCGCTCGGGCCGCGTCCGTCACCTGCGTACGCGCCCCAGGTTTTCAGGGTTAGTTCGAGCGGCGTGAGATTGGCTGCATTGAGACTGATCCACGTGTTGAGCAGGAGAGCATCGACTTGCTCGGGGCCAGCTTGTACCCATGTTTCAATAGCAACAAAGTTTTCCCAGAGGGAACCCCATTTGCGCAGGAATTCCTGCCGGTCGGGCATACTCCATGTTTTGAGTGCGAGGGATGCGAAGCCCAGACGTCCAAGCCGATCGATATATTCGGGAGCACCGCTGGTGATGATGCGGATTTTTGGGTAGGCTTTGAGCAGGGCTGCTAAATAATCGACCGCTTCTTTGATGCTCTCTTGCGGCATTTCGTCCAATCCGTCAAGAAGGAGCAAGGCGCGTCCACTGTTGAAGCTGAGGCGCACGAAATTTGGCAGACGACTGGCGTTGATGAGCGAGGCACCTTTGGTAATGGCGGGCATGATCGGGTCCAGCACGTCATCTTTTTCCTGAAAAGGCAATGCCACGTCGGCGATATGCATCAGGAAAGGTGTTGTTTCTGCGAGTTCGCCCATTTGGGGATCACGTTTGGCTACAAGGCTGGCAATGTAGGCCAGCGCAACGCTTTTGCCTACGCCGGGATTGCCGATGATGGTCAGGTGAGAGCCGTTTGATAGCACTTCAGGAATGCTGAGCGTTTCGGCTTGATAGAAGGATGAAAGTTCCGGGTCTTGGGGGATATAGGGGACGGTGTTGTTGGTTTGGTCCTGTGCGACGAAATCGTCGCCTGGTTCGATTTGGGGTGGCGGTGCGATCAGTCTCGGGGGGATAACGATCTCGTCAAGCGAGAAAAGCGGTGCTGCGAGATGCATGCCTTGCGCGGTTTTGAGCACTGCCTGACGATGAATTTCTTCGACGCCGCTGCTTCTGTTTATCGCGGCTTCTTCGCGGCCTTTTGCCCAGCTTTCCTTAATCTGCTGGATAAGAGGGCGCATCCAACTGAGCATTAGCCAGAAAGCTGATGCGGCAACAAATCCGATCCAGAAGGAGATGGAATCTACTGTGAGTTTGAATGAACGAAACATGATTTTTTAGTTGGCGTAGATGATGCGTTTGCAGGAGGGACAATAGACGAGTTCAGCACGAGCTTTTTGTTGGTGGGCTTGTGTCAATGTCGCGCCGCAAGCGGAGCAAGTGCCATCCATAACGGAAGCAATTGCAAATCCATTTTTTTGTTTGCGGAGCTGATCGTATTTGCCAAGCATATCGGCGGGAACTTCTGATACGGCAGCATCACGTTCTCTGGTGAGATTATCCATCTCCTGCGTAAGTACCGTTTGTTCGCCTCCAAGCTGGCTGTTTTGCTGAATAAGTTTGGCTCTGATTTCTTTCAGAGCATTTTGGGCATCTTGAAGTGTTTCGCCTTCTTCTTCGTGGGCGAGCATCGCTTCGAGTTGTTCGTCCTGCAATTTGTTGAGATAGCGTTTGAGTGACTCAGCTTTATTTTGCAGATCCTGAATTTCTTTTGGGTTTTTAACCGTGCCCCCATAGAGCGTTGCTTCAGTTTGCTCGATCTTGATATGCTGTGATTTAACTTCCTGCTCGGCTTTGTGTAAGCTTTTTTCTGTTTTTTCGTGCGCGCTTTCACATTTTTTTAGCTTGATTTTGGCACGCTTCAAGTCACGATTATCATCAATGATGCGTTGAATTTCACTCAGGCGCTTTTGCACCTTGTCGATCTGGCTGTCTATTTTTTGCAGGCGATACAGGTGAAGGATTGCGCTCATGACTGAATTATAAACGAAAGTCAGGTTTAGGGGCTGCTTAAGTTGAAGTAATTGTAGACGGCTCGAGTCAGTTCAACAAAGAGGGGGTTCACATCACCCCAGATTCCCTGCACGGGATGATAGGTATAGATGGCGATTGCAAAGTCTCCGCCGGGGGTGTAGACGATGCCTACGTCGCTGATGTCGTGGACGACACCGTAACGGTCCGGGATAAAACCGTGCTTGTGGGCGATCTTTGTCCCGTCGGGGAGACCGGCCTGAAGCAGTGAGCCAAACTTGTCTTGCACCATGTATTCGATCATCAATTGACAGTCGTCTTGCGTGATCTGGTTGGCAAAGGCGGCGGCCAGCGCACCTCCGCCAGTTTCGGCGCATTGGTAAATATCGGTTAGCAGGGTGCCCATCTCTGTAGATGTGGTCTGGTTGTAATCGTCCGGGTTGGTGTAGACATCTGTGCGTTGATTGGACGGGGTCGTGTAACGCGCCAGTAATGGACACGGGTTTGCCGCGTTACAGAAGAAGCCGGCCATGAACGTGTTCTCCAGCCCGAGCGCCTGCATATCTTCGGTGACCAAAAGCGGGCCGGTGCCCGGGTCGATTTCTGCCATTAGCGAGTCAGCAGCGGCATTGTCGGATTGCTGGAAGACATTTTCGAGCAGTCGGTTGGTTGTGTCATCCGGGCTTCCCTCACGCAGAAAGTTCGAGATCATAATCGGAATCTTGATCGTGCTGGATGCTGTGAAAGCCACATCGGGATCGACACTGATCTCTTCGCCCTTATCAAGCGCGAAGTGCACCTCTTGCGAATTTTGCAGGTCGACCAGATAGAAGCCAATCACGCCGTCAAAGCCGGATGCGTCAATGATCTGTTTGAGTAGAATCTCAAGATTTTGAAAGGTGGGGCGTGCGGGCGCTGTTCGTTGATAGGAAAGGGCAACGATGCGGTTTGTCGGTGAAAGCAGTGCATCTTCGATTAAGGTTAGTGCGCGATCGAGGTTCAACTCTTGGCCTGGTTCGCCAGGTTCAAAGTTGACGCTGCCCGCGATTGGTTGGGCTGCGGAAGCTGGTTTATCGTAGCGTGGCGCTATTTCGGTTTCGAGATAAGCAAGAAGCTGCTCATCGACGAGAGTCGCTCGAAGGGGAATAGCAGATGCGGGGCGCGGGCGATTCCAGAGGCTGTCCCAAAATCCGCCCCAGAAGGAGGATGTTGTTCTCGCCAGGTCGGCGGCAGCGATCATGCTTTCAATGTCAATATTAAAGCCAACCACCGAAGGGGTGATATGGATGATTTCGCCTGCATATTGCACTTCGACGGGTTGCGAGTACACTTGCAGGACGCGCTCGGATGCGGTTTGGGCATTTACGCCACCAACGGCAACACCGCCGATGGTCATGCCTGCGGGATAATTGTTACGGTCGCGGCTGTAGTTGACCAACTGGAACATGGTTAGCACAACGGCTGCAACTACAAGTAAAAGCGATATAATTCGGAAGAATAGAAATGACGTGTTACGGGTTCTCACGGAGCCTCCGAGAGGATTTTATCTTTAGATTTTATACTGAATTAGTGACTTAAGTCACCCGCAGAGTATAACACGCTCCGTTCTTGGAGTTGCTAGAATAAAAAGTAGTTTGATTTAAAATCAGTCGGTTTAAGGAGAAAAAATGCTCCGTTCTTTTTTGATCTATCTTTCGCAAGCAGGGTGGGCCCAACGTATGGTGACAGGTTGGTCTTTCGCCTGGAATGTCGCCTCCCGCTTCATTGCAGGCGAAAGCACTGCTGAAGCGATTTCTGTTGTTAGAGACTTAAACGCCAAGGGCATTAATGCCACGCTTGACCACTTGGGGGAACATACATCAACAGCCGAAGAGGCTGCTCAGGCGACTGATGAAATCCTTGGTATTCTGGATGCCATTCAAGAAGCGGATGTGCGTGCAGGTGTCTCGATTAAATTAACCCAGATCGGCATGGGGCTGGATGCCAGCATTTGCCGCGATAATTTACGTCGCATTTTGGAACGTGCCAAAGAATATAAGAATTTTGTACGCATTGATATAGAAGATACCCCTTACACTGACATCACGATTGAAGCATATAGCGCGATGCTCGCCGCTGGTTTTACGACCAAAGTGGTTGGGATGGCCGTCCAGTCTTACCTTTATCGCGCTGAAGAAGATACAAAAAAGATGCTCGAAGAGGGTACGCGTTTCCGCCTGATTAAAGGAGCCTATAAAGAGCCGCCAGATAAAGCTTTCCCCAAGAAGGTTGATGTGGATGCCAACTACGATCTGCTCACAAAGATTCTGATGGACGGTGCCCTCGAACACGGTTCCCCTAAAGTCAGTAAAGACGGGCGCATCCCGCCGATTCCTGCCATTGCTACACAGGATGATAAGCGCGTTGAGTTTGCCAAGCAATACGCTCAAAAGATTGACCTTCATAAAGACGCTTTCGAGTTCCAGATGCTGCACGGAATCCGCCGCGATCTTCAGGAGCAACTTGCCGCCGAAGGTTATCAGGTGCGCGTATATGTGCCCTTTGGTTCGCAGTGGTACCCCTACTTTATGCGCCGCCTCGCCGAACGCCCCGCAAATTTGTGGTTCTTTATGTCGAATTTCTTTAAGAAATAGTTTAGCTTTCACTGTTACACTTGAATGCGGAGAGAATATCCTCCGCATTTTTTGATTCAATATCGTGAAACTTGAAGCGTAAAACGTGAAAACTTCCCCAACTCCCCTTGCCCTCATCACCGGCGCAGCGCACCGTCTTGGATGCGCTTTCGCCCTTTCTCTCGCCCGTCAGGGATATGCCATCCTGTTGCACTACAACCATGCACGGGATGACGCAGAGTCCACGGCGGCAGAAATTCGTGCGCTGGACATGCCCGTCTTCCTCGCTCAAGCCGACTTAACCGATCCGCTCGCAGCCCAGGGTTTGTTCAGCGTTGTGGACGAATCTGCCCACCCCCTGAAAGTGCTCGTCAACTCCGCTGCGACGATGATGCGTGCCGACGCCCGCACTTTATCGGTATCCGATTGGGATGCGACGTTTAATCTCAACCTGCGTGCCCCGTTCATTCTCGCCCAGCAAGCCGAAAGTCGGATGCGATCCGCAGGTGGCGGGCTGATCGTCAACGTGACCGATATCGCCGCCGAAAAAGCTTGGTCAGGATTCCCCGCTTATACCGTCAGCAAAGCCTCCCTGCAGTCTCTTACTCAAGTGCTGGCGCGTAGCTTCGCACCAGATGTACGTGTTAATGCGATTGCCCCTGGGCTTGTTCTGCCCGCTGACGATATGCCCACTGAAGAGTGGGAACGCCTCGTCAAGCGTCTGCCGCTCCAACGCCCCGCCGACGTGGCTGAGATCGCGTCCGCGCTCGAATTTTTACTCAAAAACGAGTATATTACAGGGCAGACCATCACCGTGGATGGTGGTTATTCGTTGATTTAGTTTCACCACGAAGGCACAAAGGACACAAAGTTTTTCTTAGTGTCTGTAAAAAAAGACCTTTGTGCGCTCTGTGTCTCTGTGGTGCATTTATTGGAGAACCTCATGCCCGATACCCCGCAATTCCTCGCCAAACGCCTGCGTTCTGAAGGCGAAAAGATGACCGCCTACTTCGCCGCCCTCGACGATGCCGATTGGGAGAAAGAAGTCTACACCGAAGGCACAACCTGGACCGTGCGCAACGTCCTCGCCCACTTCGTGACTGCTGAGCAGGGTTTTATAAAACTCTTCGCCGATATTGTGGCTGGCGGCAAAGGCGCGGCAGATGATTTTGACATCGACCGCTACAACGCTCGCCAACAGGAAAAAGCCGAGACTCTCAGCCCGCAGGAATTGCTCGTCCAATTTCAAGATGTGCGCGAGAAGATGGCTGCATGGGTCGAGGGTTTGACCGAAGAAGAACTGGCTAAAGTTGGCCGCCATCCTTATTTGGGCGAGAACACCGTCGCTGAAATGGTCAAGCTGGTCTATCGCCACAATCAAATCCACTATCGGGATATGCGTAAGGGGAATGAATGATAGCTTTAGGGGTAATCAAAGAAGCATTTGAAATGGTTAGGAAAGAAAACGCACTCTGGTTTTTTACTATTATCACAGTAACTGTGTTTGGTGTAATTGTTCAGTTTGTAATCAGCGCCGACAAGTTATTTGACGTTCGTAACAGCCCTTTAAATTTTTGGGTTTTGTTCTTGGTGCTGCTCTTTATGACCATTATTGAAACAGGATTGATTGAAGGGGTTAACAATCTGCGTTTGGGAAAAAGGTTTCAATTCTCAGGCGTGATTCAGGCATTAAAGTTATCAGGGAAGCATTTACCATTTATCTATATTTTCTTGCTCATTATATTGAGTGTCTTTTCTGTTTTTTTTGCACCGATTATTGTTCCGGTACGTTTAGAAAACGGGTTGGTTGTTACGAGCATAGGCAGTGCGATGAGTATCAATATAGGTCTCTTTTTGACGACATTGTTTTTGTTCTTGGCTCCAATGACCACTCGATATTTTGTGTTGCGTAGTGGTACATATTGGCAATCAACTGTAGAAGGGGTAAAAATACTGATAATAAGATTTGTTGACACGGTTATATTATTGCTGTTTGTTGCTCTTACAGCTCTTGCTCAACTCTCGCTACCGCTCACGATAGCGTTTTTAAGATTTTCTTGGATAGATGCTACAGATGTTTTGTTAGGTGATCTATTAAGTTTGTCTGTATCAATAATTGCCAGCCCTTTTGGGATGATTGTTGGGGTCCCAATATTCAGTTTCTTCTTATCATGGTGGTCTGCGACGTTAACACTGTATTTTCAAGAAATACAGGAAGCAACCGCAGAAAAGCCAAAGTGGATAAGACGGTAACTTGTAAACTTCTACTATGATACGTGTTAAGGCTTTCTTTTTTGAGCGACGAACAGTTTTTGTTTACCTTGGAATTTGGTTTGCGGCTATTTGGACTGTACTGCTAATTTCATCGCAAATTAATGCGCCGCTCTTTGTGAGCAATACACTTTACTTGCTGTTTTTTGCTGTAATTCACCTTGGTTTGATTGGACAGCTTTATCTTCTTTCTAAAGGACAGAACCTATCTCTGCGTAATGGTTTTCAAGTAGCACAAAGGCATTTTCTGGACTGGGTGCTTGTTGTGATTTTTGCAATCTTATATTCAATTATTTTCAGTCTTCCTTTGATACTTGTTTTTATTGTTGCTTCGATAACTAGTCTAGGAATTTTCGCATTAATCTCTGGGTTTCTTGCCTGTCCATTATTTCTCTTGCTAACGGTTCTGTTATATGAAGTGGGAATGCGGGCTGTAATTTTTCATGATTTGCCATCAAACTATGCTGTGAAATATGCCTTTAAACTCATCCGTCAAAACTTAAAAGCATCTCTAAAATCTCTTTTGACGTATTTTTTAGTGGGCTTTGTGACCATGTTCTTTGTTACACTCATCTCTCTTGCTGGCTTTTTACCCTATATATCTAATCCTGATCTGACTATGGCGTTGCGTTTATATACTGAAAATAACTTTCTTGGTTTCGCGCTTTCAGCCGTGATGTTCTTTGGTGTTAGTGTGGGGTGGATATTTTCAACCACTTTTATGAATACCTTTTTTGCACAAATAACAGATCAAGCATTTTCCCTTAAAAGCATCAAATAATATGCCTCGAATAAAACACATACTCACCTTCACCCGCCCACTCCTACTCGTCCTCGCAGGGATGACCTACACCCTCGGCACAGGTATCGCCCGCTACCTCGGGCGTGCTGATAGCCCGCTCGCTTTTGGGCTTGGTTTTGGCTGGATCATCCTTGTTGTTATGGCAATGAATTTACTGGCGGCCTACTTCCGTCCGCATAACGAGTTTCTTGTTGTCGGTGAAACCATCCCGGAGCGCAACTGGCTGCGCGCGGCTGCTTTTCAACTTTCGATTGCGGCCCTTGGCGTGGCGGCTGTGCTGACAGTTTTTATCTTGCAGCAAGGCATTTCTTCCTCGACGACCTTTTTTGCCGTGCTCATTCTGCTCGCCGCCCTTGCTTATGCCCTCCCACCTCTGCGCCTCGTCACCAGCGGATTTGGTGAACTGACCCTCGCTATCCTCGTCGCTGCGCTCGTCCCTGCTTTTGCATTCATCCTCCAAGTCGGCGAGATGCATCGCCTGCTGGCTTCTGTCGCTTTCCCGCTGACGGCGCTCACGCTTGCTGCTTTGCTTGTTTTCACCTTTCCCTCTTTTGCCGAAGATACCCGCTACGAACGCCGCACGCTCCTGACCCTGATGGGCTGGCAGCGCGCTGTTCCGCTTCACCACATTCTCGTCTTCAGCGCTTATCTGCTTTTCGCCGCCATGCCGCAGTTCGGCATCCCGTGGGCGGTCATCGCGCCCGTTTTTCTGATCATGCCCTTCGCCCTCTTCCAAGTCTTTTGGCTGCAACGGATTTCGCAGGGTGCTCCGCCAAACTGGAAATTTGTCAACATCCTTGCCGTCACCGTGCTGGGATTGACCACTTATCTTCTCACGATCACTTTTTGGATACGCTAATATGCCTGAATTTTTGACTCTCCTTCCGCCCCAAGAATCACTGGATAAATTGCTCCGCAACGTCCCTGACCCGCAGCCTGCTACCGAGATAATTGACACTATCTCGGCAATTGGCAGGGTCATTGCAACCGACCTGCTCGCCCCGCACGCTTTACCGGAATTCCCGCGTTCCACGGTGGACGGATTCGCTGTCCAAGCTGCCGATACCTACGGCGCATCTGACTCGCTTCCTGCCTACCTGAATCTGATCGGCGAGTGCCCGATGGGCGCTGCTCCCACTCTTGAAATCACCCCGACGACGACCGCCATCATCCACACGGGCGGGATGCTGCCCAAAGGTGCGGATGCGGTCGTCATGTTGGAATACACTCAACAAACGGTCGATGATGAAATGGAAATCCTGCGTGCAGTCGCGGACGGGGAGAACGTCATCCGTATCGGCGAGGATGTTGCCGAGGGTGCCCTCATCAAGCCCAAAGGGAGCGTGATCCGTCCCGCTGAAGTTGGCGGTTTCATGGCTTTAGGCTTCACGCAAGTCGAAGTAGCGGCATGCCCTAAAGTCGGCATCATCTCCAGCGGCGACGAAGTCGTTCATCCCCAAGAACGTCCGCAACCCGGGCAGGTGCGTGACATCAACTCGTACACGCTGGCGAGCCTGGTCGAGAAGACGGGCGGGGAGGCGCTGCGCTATGGCATCGTCGCCGACAACATGGATGCGATGCTGGCGGCGATTGCGAAGGCGCTGGACGAGTGCGAGATGGTGCTCATCACGGCGGGCTCGTCGGCGAGCGCGCGCGATATGACTGCTGCGGCGATCGATCAATTGGGCGAGCCGGGTGTGCTGGTGCATGGAGTCAATACCCGTCCGGGCAAGCCGACCATTTTGGGCGTCTGCGACGGCAAAGCCGTCATCGGGCTGCCGGGCAACCCTGTTAGTGCGCTGGTGAATGGCTATGTTTTTGTCGTACCGCTTGTGCGGCGTTTGCTGGGGCAAAGCGCGGATGTAGTGCGTCCGAGCGTCTTGGCAAAGCTGACGGTGAACATAAACTCACAGGCCGGGCGCGAAGATTGGATACCTGTAAAGCTAGTCTCTGAACGGAGCGGAGCGCAGTCGAAGAGCGGGTTTCTTGCAGAACCTATCTTTGGAAAGTCGAATTTGATCTTTACGCTCGTTGGCGCGGATGGTCTGCTGAAAATTGCTCCCGATGCGACGGGCTTGAGCGCTGGCGAGATGGTGGATGTGATTTTGATTTAGAAATATCCCGCCCAAAATTTGATTACAGCGATCAGCAGAACGATGCCAAGGATGCGCTGTGTCCACAAGGTTGAGAGTTTGCGTGCTCCAAAATAGGAGCCAGCCAGCGCAGCGACAATGCCGATCGGGAGCAGTATGAAACCAATTTCCCCGAAAGCGAAATTGCCACCTACATAGCGCCCCAATAATCCACTTAATGAATTTAAGAAGATAAAACCAGCCGCTGTTGATGCGGCTTGTTTTGATGTGCCCCAGTGCATCAAAATGATCAACGGGGAGAGAATAACACCGCCACCCATCCCGACCATGCCTGAAAGAAAGCCGATTATTGCGCCACTAAGCAGGGCTAACCAGACCGGTGGTAACTGGGGATGTGATCCTTCTTCATTTTCCTTGTTCGAGAATAGCATTCGTAACATGACATAGGTCAGGATGATGTACAGTAGCACAAAATATAGTTCTTTGTTGAGTTTGAAGTAACCACCGATAAACGCTGCGGGGATCGAGGCAAGCGGAAATAAAAATAGCAGGCGCTTTTCGATATGTCCTGCGTGCATGTAGTTGACGAACGCGATCCCTGACGCCACGACGTTCAGCAATAAGGCGGTTGTTGCAATTAGATTTGGCTCGATGTCAAAGAAACTCATCACCGCCAAATAGCCTGTTGATCCGCCAAAGCCGATGCTGGAGTATAAAAAAGCAATGATTGCAACGAGAAAGGCCAGGAGGGGCATTGAGGAAAGCATTATTCTTTCTCCAGCGACCTTGCCAGCGAAAGCAAGATCACCGAGAACCCCACCAAAACCACCGACAAAGCAATTGCCACGCCCATATTGCGTTCAAAGCCGAGGTAGATGGCGAGCGGCATGGTCTGCGTCACACCTTCGAGATTGCCTGCAAACAGGATCGTCGCGCCGAACTCGCCGAGAGCCCGTGTCCAGGTCAGGATCGCTCCGCTGGTCAGTGCACGTCCCGCCATTGGGAACATGACTTCGGAGAAAAGCTGCCATTGATTCGCGCCTTCGACATACGCGGCTTCCTCCAGTTGGGAATCGATGCCCGCAAAGCCGATCCGTGCTGAGCGGATATAGAGCGGCGCGGCGACAAAAGTTTGCGCAATGACAACCGCAGCGCTCGTGAATGGAAGCTGGATTCCGATATGGATAAAAAATTGCCCAACCAAACCTTGTCTACCAAACGCGATCAACAACGCGAGACCTGCGACGGCGGGCGGCAACACAACGGGCAGGTCAACAAGCATCTCGACGAACTTTTTCCCCGAAAATTTCCAGCGGGCGAGCGCGTAAGCGAGCGGCGTGCCGAAGATGAGCGTAATCCCGACACTGAGCAGGCTGGTCATCAGGCTCAAGCGGAGCGCGCTGATGGCTTCTTTGGCGAAGGCGTGCTCAAGGAAGGATGTGTTCGCCGCTTCCAGGATGAGTGCCAGCAAAGGAATGCCGAAGAGCGCCAATAGGAAGA
Source organism: Anaerolineales bacterium (assembly GCA_050293165.1). Lineage (GTDB taxonomy): Bacteria > Chloroflexota > Anaerolineae > Anaerolineales > Villigracilaceae > Desulfolinea. Next base: position 20,607 of record JBNKMO010000263.1, read on the forward strand.
GGCTGGGAATGATGAAAATCCAGTTGGTTTGGGTGTCAGAAGTCAGGTGTTTGAAGTAAAGGCGCAGGGTGGGCATGAGACGAATTTTTATAATAGAGTTCAGCTCCTGAACGGAGATGTAGCGGAGCGAAATCGTCGTCGAAGGGCGGTGTCACCAGAGAACTCCGTCCTTCGACTGCGCTCCCTATCGGTCGCTCTGCTCAGGAACTGATTTTCTTTTTCTGTTGAATCATTTGAAGATGAGGGCACTTTAGCCAATCGGCGTGAAGCCCCATTTTTCGAGTACAGCTTGTCCTTCGGGCGAGAGCACGAAGTGGACAAACTCTTCAGCGAGGGGAGAATCCGTCGTCAATGGGGAGATGGGATAGGTTGCGAGCACATTGTACTCGGCAGGGATTTCGATTTCGACCAGTTCAGGGGCGGCGACGGCGTCCGAGGCATAGACGATGCCCGCATCCGCTTCGCCGAGTTGGATTTTTGCGACAACTTGTTTGACATCGCTTTCGTTCGAGACGACGTTTGCCAGCACGTTCTCGCTAAACTCGCTGCCCACATTCGTCAGCATTTGGCGCGTGTATCTACCGACGGGCACTTCTTCGGCGGCAAAGACGAGTTTCAGATTAGGGCGGGCGAGGTCATCGAAGGTGGTCAAGTTGGTGGGATTATCGGCGGGGGCGATGATGACCAATCGGTTATGCAGGAAGGTTTGCGGGGCGTCGGCAGGGATTAATCCGCTGGCGACGAGGGCGTCCATTTCTTTGGTGTTGGCGGAGGCGAAAACGTCCGCAGGGGCACCGTTTTCGATCTGCGCGCGCAGGGTGTTGGAGCCTGCAAAGTTGAGAATTACGTCCACGTTGGGGTGGGATGCTTCAAAAAGTGCCGCGAGTTCGCTAAAAGACTCGGTCAGCGAGGCGGCGGCAAACACAGTTAGGGATTGTGTCGATGTTTGGTCAACGGGAGCAGGTTGACAGGCGAGCGTTCCGAAGCCGATCAGGGCGATAATGATGAAGGTGGCAAGTTTTTTCATGGCAGGTTGATCTCCGGGATGTGAAATTCAGCTTTAATCTCATTCATCCAGCTTTGCGTGAGGCGCAGTTGGCGCAGGCGCAGGTCAATGCTGAGTTGATTGTAGCGTCCAGCTGGTTGCAGATTTTCGACCTGGGCGATGTTGGCGCGGATCATGGCGCACTGGGCGGCGTAGATTTGAGCCGTTTTTTGAGGGTAATATTTCTGACAGAAGTAAAGGCGGGTGAGAAACTCGAGACGAATGGCACGCGCGTTGCGACTGGCGCCGCCCAGCCACGTCTCAAACTTGATTTTGCCTGTTTCCGTTATGTGGAGCATCTGCCGCGCCGGAAGTTTGTCCTGCTCCACGAGCGTGGACGATATTTCGCCATTCTTTTCAAGCCGTTTGAGAATGTTATATGCCTGACTCTGGCTGATGCGCCAAACGTGACCGAGTTCGGTCTGGAACTTTTGGTGCAGGTCATAGCCATGACAGGGTTTTTCGAGCAGGAAGCCAAGCAGGGCGTATTCAGGGGACAGTATACTCACTCGATGAGTATATCATTGTTGAGTTTTGTGGACAATTCCAATTTTGGATGAATTTGCGAGGCAGTTTTATCGCCGAAGCAATCTCAGGGAGTACGAGACCGCTTCGTCGCAAAAGCACGCTCCTCGCGGATTCATATTTGGAATAGGCGATTTTGTGGACAAGCGAGGGGGGTATAATTTAAACTATACTGTCTTATGCCTTGATGTGACGTACCAGTGTTTGGGAGGTTTGTGATGTTAGACAAATTCTTTAGTTTACAATGTCCTGATTGCGGCGGAAAAATTTCAGAGGACGATGAGTTTTGCCCTTCTTGTGGGGTAGACCTTGAGAGCTCCTTAGATTTTGATGAACGAGAAGTAATGGCAGAAGAATATTTTGATAAAGCTATGGCAATTTGCAACTCTGGCAAAAGCCTGGAGCGTGCTTTGGAAAATATTGATCTTGCGATTCAGTTTAATCCCGAATATTCTGAAGCCCATAATCTATGCGGGATTATTTTGGATTTGATGAATAGAAAACAGTCTGCAATTTCTGCGTATAAGGAGGCGATTCGCCTTGACCCTCATAATTCGGATGCAATCGAGAATTTGCAGGAACTTGTTGGCTCCAATTATCGGGATGTAATTGATGATTTACCGAATCCTGTCCATGATGGATTGGTGGAAGATGAAGACAAGGATGCTGTGATTTTGGAGGGGCAAGAAGCTGTTCGCAGGAACCCGTATTATTTGGATGAAATTGAAAACTTGCCAGAAATAGAGTATGAAGAGCCTGTAAGAAAAGTAAAAAGTGCCGAACTTTATTCGAATTATGACACTTGGATTGGCTCCGGTTTTTTGAGAGTTGCCTTGTTTATAGGTGTATTATCCTTAAGTATTTGGGGGTTGTACCGCTTATATCAGAACTTTGGGCGCGACTTTCTTCTCCCCAAACAAACGATTGTCTTTCAGCCCGATTATGCTCAAATTGATAACGCTACTTTAGAAGACTTCGAAAGTGCAGCGCAGACATTAACTGAACGCGCTAAGGCTCTGGGGTACGCAAGTGTTATTTTTTCTGTTGAAGATGAACAAATTATTGGCAAAGTTCCTGCTTCCGTTGATGTGAATGCTATGGCAGAGAAAATATCTCCGATCGGATTGTTGGAATTCGTTGATTTTCGAGAAAACCCTATGGCGTCAGGGAGTGAAATTGTTACTGATTTTAGAAGTTCGGGAGATGGAACTGAAGTGTGGCATACCGTAATGACAAATGGCTCTGTTGAAAATGCAAGTGTGACACAGGATCAAGTCGGGAACTATCAAATTGCCTTTTCCTTGACAGGTGAGGGAAGTGAGATTTTTGCCAAACACACAAGTGAAAATGTTGGTACATATCTGGGCATTGTGTTAGAGAAAGAGGTCATTTCAGCGCCGCGTATTCAGTCGAAGATTACAGGAGGGCAAGGAGTTGTTACGGGACAGTTCACTTACGAAAAAGCTGCGGAGTTGGCAGCAATCATGAAAACAACCGCATTGCCTTTTCCAATTGAATATATAGGTGGCAGTGATGCGGTAGAATAGCCATCTAATTCCTCTACTATCTAGTTTCTACTTTCTACTCTCTAACTTATGTCCGTATACCTCCACGATATCCCCCTCGACAAAGCCAAAGCCGCACTGCGATCTGCGCTACAAGATGCCGATCTCTGGCGTGTGCTGGCTACTGAAATCATCCCCCTCGACGAGAACGCCCTCGGGCGTGTACTCTCCGAGCCGATCTGGGCGAAAGTCTCCTCGCCGCATTATCACGCCTCGGCGATGGACGGGTTTGCCGTCCACGCCAACGAGACAGCCGGTGCGACCCTGACTGCGCCGATCACGCTCCAAATCGGCGAGCAGGCGCAATATGTTGATACTGGTGATCCGCTGCCCGAAGGTTTTAACGCGGTCATCATGATCGAAGAGACCGAAGCCCTCGATGCGGATGGTGAGATCACTCCCGCCATTCGCGAGCCGCAGACCATCCGCATCCGTGCGGCGGTTGCGCCGTGGAAGCACGTCCGTCCGCTGGGCGAGGATATTGTCGCCACGCAGCTCGTTCTGCCTGCGGGGCACCCCCTGCGTCCCGCTGATCTGGGCGCCATCGCTGCGTCGGGGCATGTCGAAATTCCTGTTGCCCGCAGGCCGCGGGTTGCCATTCTACCGACCGGCACCGAACTGGTCGAGATCGGCAGCGAACTCAAGCGCGGTGATATTCTCGAATATAACTCGCTTGTCCTTGCCGCGCAGATCAAAGGTTGGGGCGGTGTCGCCACGCGCTATCCCATCACCGTCGACGATTTCGATCTGATCACCGAGCGCGTCGCCGAAGCCGCCAAAGAGCACGATCTGGTGCTGCTCAACGCGGGTTCGTCCGCAGGCGCGGAAGATTTCTCTTCAAGCGTTGTTGAGCGATTGGGCACGCTGCTTGTGCATGGCATTGCTGTTCGTCCCGGACACCCTGTCATCATCGGGATGGTTGGGCGTGAAACGGGAAACGTGAAACGTGAAATCCCCATCATTGGCATACCTGGCTACCCGGTTTCAGCTGCTTTGACTGGCGAAATCTTTATAGAAGAATTAATTGCGAAATGGACGGGACGCCCACCGCGTGAGCTGGATACCGTCACAGCGACATTGACCCGCAAAACGACATCTCCCGCCGGAGACGACGACTACATCCGCATGGCGGTTGGGCGTGTGGGTGAGAAGATGCTGGCGGCACCGTTAAATCGCGGCGCGGGCGTGATTTCATCCCTTGTGCGCGCTGACGGGCTGGCATTGATGCCGAGTGGCGTGCAGGGTATGGAAGCAGGCGAGAGTATCAACATCCATCTCTACCGTACACGCGATGAACTCGAAAAGACGATCTTGTGTATCGGCTCGCACGATATGACGCTTGACCTGCTGGCGCAATATATCGCGCAGCGGGGTCGGCGTTTTGTCTCGTCGAATGTTGGCTCGTTGGGTGGCTTGGTCGCCTTGAAGCGTGGCGAGGCGCATTTGGCGGGATCGCATTTGCTCGATCCTGAAACAGGCATTTATAACGATAGCTACATCGCCAAGTATTTGGCGGAAACACCCGTCCAGCAGGTGATGCTGGTTAAACGGGAGCAAGGTTTGATTGTCCCACGAGCGAATCCGAAGCAAGTCAAAGGTCTGGATGATCTCATTCGTCCCGACATCAGCTTTGTAAACCGACAACGCGGCGCGGGGACGCGCGTCTTGCTTGATTATGAATTGGGTAAATTGGGCATCTCCGCTGAACAGGTC
>JBNKMO010000264.1:0-5843 GCA_050293165.1 Anaerolineales bacterium
GCAAGATTTTTTATTGAGCACCGTACATTGCGGTAAGAACTTCTTGCAAATCAGGATCAGTGGGGACGTTGCTTTGCCAGATATCGTTGATTTCGATAGTGCCTTCTTCGCGTTTGGCGGCAACCCACTCTGTGAAGACTACATCTTTCGTTGACCGGATTGCATTGTCGTCCATCGGGCGTGTTTCGCGTCCCAATAATTGGATGATGTGATAACCAAAATCGGTTTGAACAACTTCGCTTACGTCACCAATATTTTCGAGACCAAAGGCAGCATCTTCAAAGGCAGGAACCATCGCACCACGGGTGAACCAGCCCAAGTCACCGTAGTTGGTGGCTGCGCTGGGGTCGATGGATGATTCTGCTGCGATTTTGCTGAAATCTTCGCCAGCGAGCACCTTCTCGTGGATCACTTCAGCAACAAGCGGATCATCAACAAGGATGTGACGCGCCCAGATATATTCCTGGCCTTCGTTCTGTACATCGGCAGTAACCTGATCGTAAAGTGCCGTGTAATAAAGATTGGATTCGAACAAGAAGCGGAAGTTGGCTTCGTCCAGACCATAGTCGGCGTAGAGGGGCAATGTCTCTTCATATGCCTGCTGGTAACCTTCAAAAGTGTAGGCGGTTGCTGTCATTGTCGGGACGGGGACAGCAGTCGGGGCTGCGTCTTCTGCCGGGGTTGCCGTCGGTTCAGGTGTAGATTCAGGGGCTTCAGTTGCTTCCGGAGTAGCGGTAACCAGTTCAAGTTGTTCGGGCGAAAGCGTAGAGGCTTCCACAACCGCCTGGGTGGGCTGTGCTTCCGGTGTGGGGGTGCCGTTGGGATAATATCCAAGGAAGCTTTGCACTTCTTTTTCGATATCATCTGCGCTAAAGGAGATGCCTTCTTTTTGCGCTTCCTGCCGATAGATCAATTCGTAGATCATCGTGTCGAGCACGTTTTGTCCGACAGTCATGGGATTGGAAAGTTGCGTTTCGATGCTGCTTAACTGAGTGTTGAAATCCATCCCGAAGCTTTGGGCTAGCTGTGCATATTGGACATATTGATTGATGAGACTATCGCGTTCGAGCCGGACCCTAGCTTGAAACTGCCCAACGGTGATCTTTTCGCCGTTGACAACAGCAACACTACGGTTCGCCTTGAACACGGTCTGGTCGAGATAGCCGTAGCCGATCAGCAAGACGACTACCACAACAACGCCAATCGCAATATTGCGGATCAGCGCAGATTGTTGGCGTTCCCGTTCCTGACGTGCGACGTGTTTTTTGCTGACGACCTTATTGGAGTTTTTGCGTTTTGCCATGATTAACCTTCAAAAAAAATGACGGGGCATGGGATCAACCATGCCCCGTTTTCGATAGTGGCTTAGCGGCCCTCTTCCCAGTATGTGCCTGTGTAAGGCAATAATGCGATGTGGCGGGCACGTTTGATCTCGCCGGCGAGAGCGCGCTGATGCAGGGCGCAGGTGCCGGTTTGACGACGCGGGCGAATTTTGCCTTCGTCGGTGACATAGCGGCGCAACAATTCTGTGTTTTTGTAATCGATCACGACATTTTTGTCGGTACAAAACTGACAGACTTTGGGGCGCGAATAATAGTTACTGCTGGGACGCCGTCGAAACGGACGTCTTTGTTCTTGAGCCATCACTTACTCCAAGTGTAGATAAAATTAGAATGGAAATTCGTCTTCGTCAATATCGGGAGGTATTTCGTCGAAAGAGTTGTCGTCGTTCGCACCTTTTTCGCGCCGCTCGCCGAGCATTGTCATTTCGTTGGCAACCACTTCCACAGAAGTGCGTCGCTGGCCTTCTTTATCTTCCCAGCGGCGGGTTTGCAAACGTCCTTCAATGTAGACCTGCTGACCTTTGGTAAGGTATTTTTTGCAAATCTCTGCGAGGTTGCCCCAAGCAACGACCTTGAACCATTCTGTTTCTGAACGGCGTTCGCCATCAGAGCTATTCCAGGATCGACTAACGGCGACTGAAAAGGTTGTTACCGGTCGTCCGGAAGGGGTGTAGCGCATTTCAGGGTCGCGGCCAAGGTGGCCGATGATCATGACTTTGTTCAAGCCTCTGCTCATAAGAAACTTCTCCTATATTCTGAAAACCCGATAATTAATTGACGAGAACAAGCATATGACGCATTACAGGTTCAAGAAGACGCAATTTGCGCTCCAATTCTGCGGTTGCGCTGGGCAGGATATTAGCGTTCAGCATGACATATTGTCCTTCAAGCTGTTTGCGGATCATGTAAGCCATCTTGCGACGACCCCAATTGTCTACGCTCTCAACGCTACCTTCGGATTCGCTGATCCAACCTTTGACTTTGTCGACTGCATCGTTAAATGCGGTCTCATCCAAATCGGGATGGAGAATGCAAACCAATTCATATTTACGCATGAGGGGGAAACCTCCTTTCCCTGGGATTGCCCCCCATCTACGCCGTCAGCGAGCAGGGAGCGGAAAGAAGCATACCGCACGGGATATACTTTTTATACAACGGGTCGGATTTTAGCATAAAGCGTCTGATTTGACGAGGGCACACAAAAGAACGATAAAATGCTCGATAGGATATGTACTCAGAACCACGACAGAAAAAAGGATATAGTCTTATATTCTGCAATGCCCCTATTTTCTCATCAGATTCTTGGTAAATTCTCAGTAAAATGTTCTCCGGTAAGAGTATGATAAGCTTGATTTAAATATGTATGGAGGATACCCTTGAAAATGAAAAAAGCCCCCAAGCACCTTCTTCTGGTGCTGCTGGGATTAACGCTCCTGCTCGCTGCTTGCAAAACAACACCAACCCCTGACCCTGCCGAAGAAGCTGTTGCGCAGGTCTATACCTCGGTTGCCGAGACCCTTGCTGCAAAGCCTAGCCAAACATCGACGGCTACCTTTGCCCCGCTTGCAACCGCGACTTTGATTTCGACTGTGCCAGCACAGCCTGCTACACAGGCACAGCCAACTGCTACCATGCTGGTGGTGACAGAAGTCCCTTGTCAGGATGCGATCTACATGAGCGACATCACCATCCCGGATAATACGATTTTCGCGCCCGGTGAAACCTTTGTGAAAACATGGCAAATCTTCAATGGCGGCTCATGTGCCTGGGAAGCGAATTACGCCCTTAGCTTCACCAGTGGTGAAGAAATGAGTGGTGTCCCGACTACATTGGGGACAAGTATTCCCGCCAATGGGCAAGCCCAGGTCTCTGTCTCCATGACCGCCCCCCTTACAGCAGGTTCCTATACCAGCTACTGGCAACTCACAGACAATACAGGGAAGAAATTTGGCAATGCCATCTTCGTCAAAATTGTTGTGGCAGAGCCCACCATCACATCCACGCCAACTGAGACGCCTATCCCAACGGATACGCCTGTACCAACAGCTACAACAGTACCATAGATAGCAAAAGGGCTTCGAAATCTCGAAGCCCTTTTTTGATTTTTTCAGGCAGATGTGGATCAGCGGTACGCTCCAAAAGCCGGAGCTTGCTCTGCTTCGAGCGGCGTGATGCCCTCCTCGAGCGGATCGACTATCCCCAAGCCTCCATCCCGCAGCACGATCACGAACCCGAACTGCTTTTTCGCGAAAGCGTCGCGCAGTTCCTCTGAGCGGAGCGCGTAACTGTCGAATTCATCCTGAAAGAGGGCAAAGATCCGGTCAAAAGTACGTACGAACTGTATCCGATAGGCATCCGTCACTTGATCCAGATTACTGATCACCCAGCATTTCTGCTCAAATTCCCAATCGTAGGCGAGACCGAGAAATTCGTAATCGGAGCTGACATAGGGAAAGAAGGGAAATTGTCGGCAACTCAACAGGCGATTTTCACGTTCGCAGGCCTGCGGCCCCAAACAGGCCAGCGGAAGCATACCTTCCGGCATTTCGTCTTCATCGAGAATTTCGCCCAGCGCGCGGCACTCATCCCCGCGATAGCGATGCCAAAATTGGGTTGTGTTCTGTAATGCAGCCCACTCGCTCTCATACGCGGCTGGGACAGCCTCGCAAATATCGCAGCAGAAGGGTTTGCCTGAAGGGTTGTGCGGTGCACACTTTTGTCCGCAATCCAGCGCCGTGATGGGCAGGTCAAAACCTGCATACAACGCGTGGATGTCGGCATGGTTCAGGTCGTTTGGGTTGCGCAGAATACGCGTTGGCATTAGAAGGCGTTATTGAACCAATGCGAAATGTTGTAAACCAATCTCGGTAGATACATATCCACATAGCCTGCCAGTACAAACGAGACAGGGATCAAGATGATGGCGATAACGACTTTGAGCCATCTGCCTGAGAGCTTGGGAATGATTACCCAGAATAAGAGGATATAAATTAAAGAAAAAGGAACTAGGTTAAGATATTGACTCACTTGGTCCATTTTTGACCTCCGTTTTTTACTTTATTTGTTTTTGTAATTACTATTACAGCCTCATTGAAAAAGCTTTTTAGTAAATAACAGACTCTATTCAACCCGTTTTTCCACGAAATCCCGGAACATGACCTATCAGGGATGTGGATGAGCGAGTTGGAATGTATAATAAACCACAATTCTTATTTTTGCCTATAACTTATGAACTCATCTCGTTCCTTTCAGCAAGCTACCACAAAGACAGCCAAAAGTTTACGCACGGTTGCTCAATCTGAGCCACTGCGTAAACTTTCGCGTCTCTCTCTCCCTGAAATTGATGCCGCCGTAGCACTGGTGTCGCAAATCGTTCCGGCGGGAAATGTGCCGGGCATGATCCTAAGTGGTTTGGCGCGTTTGCCTGCCCAGCGTATCCCCCGTCAAACGCTTCAGCAACATGTCAACGCACTGTATAGTGGCGTGGAACAAATTCTCGATCAGGTTACCTTTAGCACTGTCTTCGCGGGGCCTGCAGCGGTGATCTGGGGTTATCAAAATCTACTCAAATTGGCGGGCAAAGATCCTGATTCTGCTTTTCCGGATGGTGTTTGGCAATTTTATGTCGATTATGCTTTGCGGGAAGACACAGCTCGCCATGCCAATGAAACCTATGGTTTCGATACCCTTCTGGCGCAACATGATATTTCTCTCAACCCAATTGACCGCCTAACCGCATGGGTGATGGCTGCCATATCTTCCCTTCATCAGTACGATGCCTTGCTCGAGGTTGAATGGCGCGAACGTACTTCTATTGCCCTGTTGGCCCAATTAACGGCATCCCTGCCGGATTCTCACGAATATGCCGGCTTATATCGTGAATGGGAACTTCAACGTCCTTATCGACGAGGCGCTGAAGCCGCCAGCTATGATTATCCTGATTACCGACGCATCAAGTTCCATCATTTCCTGCAAGAAGCCATGCGAGACCTGCCTGGCAGCTTGCATAGCGAGTGGAGACATCGTCTTCAGGACGCCGAGAAAGACTTGCCAGAATACCAGCGCCAGATGTCCATTTTTTCCTATCTTGAGCCGGGCCCTTATGGCGAAACGCATATTCCCTACACGTACGAGCAGGCCCAAATTGGGCTGATCTTGCGCGGCCAATACTACATCTTGCCCATCTACGCCCCGGAAACTGACCAGCCTCTCAATGCCGAAAATGTTCGGGCACAGATTGCCGCTTTGTGGGATATGCCCGCTGGGACGCCCTCATCCTTGCGTGAGATTGCGACGATCCGGCGTGCAGCCCTCCCTAAACTACGCAACAAACTCGACCCGAACTTGCAAGGTGCATTAGAAAAGTTGCGCTTTGCCCCGATCATCATCAACGCCGACCGCCGTTCCGCAGAGTTACCGCTAACCGAACTTCGCCAAGCTGAGCGCGGCATCGGTGACCACGTCCTAACGATCTTTGAGACCGGCAGTACCTTTGTTTTT
>JBNKMO010000265.1:0-8240 GCA_050293165.1 Anaerolineales bacterium
CAATCAGCACAAGGCTGAGCAAAACAAATAGTGATTTCTTCATTCTCTTTTTACTCCTTCGTAAAAGTATAGAATTTGGGTTTTTATTTTGATAAAGATGGATTGGTCTATGTCTTGGGAAAGACACCACCTCCTTTATCTGAGATTTGGGGAATAACGCTTCGCTCTTGGTCCAGGCTTGTTTTCGTGCCCAAAACAATAGATGCGAAGATATTTTTTTTATCCATTACGCCTTCGCCTCCAGCGTTGTCGAAGGTGTCAATCTATGCTTTCCCTCAGCAACATCATGCACAGCCAGACTCAACGCCTGCACCACCGCACCCAAACTGGATGAGCGTCTGCGCAAAAGAGCCGCCGTGATGCGAACATTATCAGCCGCAGCAGGCAGACTGCGCTGCGCAACCGTCTTGCGGATCGGTTCGAGAAAAAGATCGCCAATTTGGGCAACACCACCACCCACCACAATAATATCGGGGTTGAAGATGTTGACCAAACCTGCAATCGCCACGCCAAGATGCTCACCGGCCTCTTCCATGATCTGCTGTGCAACCAGATCGCCGCGTCGTGCGGCAGAAACGACATCTTTGGCTGTAATATCGCTTGACGGGATTTGGGAAATTTGTGTGCGCTTTCCAAGCTTCATAGCTTCCTGCGCACGTTTGGCGATTGCGTGTCCCCCCGAGAAAGCTTCCAGACAGCCACGATTGCCGCAGGCGCAAAGTGGCCCGTTGTTGTCCATCGTCAGATGTCCGATCTCGCCCGCCGACCCGGTTGAACCACGATAGATCCGTCCACCGATCAGCAATCCAGCACCAATACCGGTACCAACTTTGATATAGGCAAGGTCGCGTGTGCCACGTCCAGCGCCATAAGCCCATTCACCCAAAGCACCCAGTTCGGCATCATTATTGACCGAGACAGGTCGCTTCCAGAGCTTTTCGAGCGTATCGCGGATGGGGAAGCGATCCCAGCCCGGCATAATTGGCGGTGCGATGACCATGCCCGCCTCGCTGTCGATTGGGCCAGGCACGCCGATCCCAATCGCTGATAACGAGGCGGTGCTTAACCCTTTTTCAGCCAGCAGACTTTCGAGCAAGCTATTGGCTTCGGCAATACAAAGATCAGGTCCCCTGGCAATATCAATGCTGATTTCTTTTTCAGCAATCGCATTGGCGCCGAAGTTGGTTACGACCACACGCAGGTGGGAAGCACCCAAGTCGATACCAGCAATATAGCCAGCATCGGGATCAATCTCAAGCAAGGTACGCGGACGCCCACTGGTTTTTGCGCGTTGTTTCGCATCCCGGATAATGCCTGTTTCAATTAGATCATTGACAATCGTGCTTACTGCCGCGCGGCTAAGACCAATTCTTTTGGCAATGCCAGCGCGCGAAATGCCCCCAGGGGTAAAACGAATCAAATCCAAAACAGTGTGTCTGTTAATATTTTTTACATTCTGTTGCGGGTTGTGAGTGAAATAGAGATTCACGATTTGATCTACCTATATAACATACGGGAATAAGGTCGCCCTATATTAGCAAAACCAAAGAGCTTTGTCAACATTTCTAACAAAGGTCATTTGTTGGTTAGTTTGCAAAACAAAAAGAGCTGAGCAAACGCCTCTCTTGAAGGACCTGTATTGAACAGGGCAAAGGATGTTTGTTCATCTATCTAACTTATGTTTTTTAGAAAGAAATCGTGTCTTTCCCATCCCCCCCACACACAAACTACTTAGACTTCCAATGCGATATTTTCTTACCAGAAATATTCACGGCTGGATTAGCCCAAGCTGTGTCCGCCGCAGCTGGCAAAGTCTTCTCCGCACGCTGGATATTCACAAGATGCTTGACCATGACGACCATACGTGGACCAGCGCTTGCTTCCATTTCTTCAAGGATCGGTTCGACCCAGGCCTGATACGCCCGAACGCAAAAATAAACGGGACGCTGCCTCCGATTAACAAGATTCTGCGCAAGCAAGCTGAGCAACTTCTCTTTGACAATATCCGCATTGGGATGAATTAACGGGCGCAGGAAAATACCGCGTGCGCCGTAAAGCGCGTCCACGTAGGCGAGCAATTCGTCGTTCATGCAGACCAGGCCTCGCTTCGGGCGATCAAAATTCTCGACCTGTTGCAAAAGTGGCGGGACGAGTTGACGTTGCAAGCTTTGGACAGCAATGCTATCGGTCGCTTTGACACGCCGCCAATAGATTGGGCTTTCGCTTGGCAGGTCGACTGCACTCAAATCCCAAACGCGTTGGCGTCCATAGACCGAAAATCCGCTTTGGCGCAATGGCTGAAAAAGGGGGCTATCTTCTTCGATATCAGCGACAACCAAATAAGCACGCCAATGCTTTGCTTGCTTAATCAAATGCTCTATTAAGGGAAGCACATCCGCTTCGATTGCACTGGCTGGCGCAAGATAAGTCAGGCGCGCAAAAGTTTCCCCTTCCTGCTGGCGGATGCTGCCGAGCAACGCCTCGCCACCCTTGCGCTCGTGGATCGCCGTGTAGATACGCCGCGTCGGATTGAAATGCGCCAAAAAGTTTGCCACCCGCAACGGATTGCCGCGCGTCAATATCCGTGCACAATCGAGCGAGATGATCTCATTGCGGAAGTGCGACAGTTTGGGCAGATCGAAGAATTCGAGCGGGCGAGGGGTCATAAGAAGTGCATAAAGCGTATTGCGTACTGCGCATTAGGACATTACGAGATACGCAATACGCACTATTTCTGAATCAGAGACAGAAAGTATTGATGAAATCTGGTGTCCCCCGTCAATTCAGGGTGAAAGGACGTCGCCAGTAAATGGCCTTGCTGGGCGGCGACAATCCGACCATCTTCGAGGGCACAGATCACTGCGGTATCGGCGTTAACCGATTCGATGATCGGCGCACGGATGAAAACTGCGTGGAAGGGAGAATCTGTTTCGGTGGCTTTTTTAACCGCGTCCACATCGAGAGCCGCTTCAAAAGAATCGACCTGCCTGCCAAAGGCATTTCGTTCGACGGTGATGTCCATCAGTCCGAGCAGCGGTTGCTCTCGTCGGGCGTCTTTGGAGAGCAGAATTGCACCGGCGCAGGTTCCCCAGATAGCGTGACCCAGCCCAAAGTCGCGGATGGCTTCGAGCAGGCCGTATGCGACCATCAGCTTGCCGATCGTGGTTGATTCGCCGCCGGGAATGATCAATCCATCCAGATCATCCAAATGCGCAGGTAAACGGACTTCCGCTGTCTCTGCACCGAGTTTTTTGAGCATCACAATATGCTCTGCAAAGTCGCCCTGCAGGGCGAGTACACCAATTTTCATTACGTTTATCGTAGGGGCGGGTCTGAGACCCGCCCTTACATGAAATTTACCAACCCCGCCCAGCGAGTTTATCTTCTTCGGGCATCGAGGAAACGTTGATGCCGACCATCGCTTCGCCAAGATTCTTGCTCACATCCACGAGGATGCTGGCATCCTGATAGTGTGTGACAGCTTTGACGATGGCTTCCGCACGCTTGGCAGGATTGCCGGACTTGAAAATACCGGAGCCAACGAAAACGCCGTCGACACCAAGCTGCATCATCAGCGCCGCGTCTGCGGGGGTGGCGATACCGCCAGCTGCAAAATTAACCACGGGCATACGGCCGAGTTCACGGGTTTCCATCAAAATTTCAAAGGGAGCGCCCAGCTCTTTGGCGAAAGTCATCACCTCTTCAACGGGCATACTCTGCAAGCGACGAATATCGGCATGCACGGTGCGGGCGTGATACACAGCCTCGACCACGTCGCCAGTACCGGCCTCACCTTTGGTACGCATCATGGCAGCGCCTTCGCCGACGCGGCGCATGGCTTCACCAAGATTACGGCAGCCGCAAACAAAAGGCACCTTGAAATCGTGTTTCCAGATGTGATAATCTTTATCAGCAGGTGTCAGCACCTCTGATTCGTCGATATAATCAATCCCAAGCGCTTCAAGAAGCTGCGCTTCCACAAAGTGACCAATCCGCGCCTTCGCCATCACGGGAATGCTAACGGCATCCATAATGCCAAGGATCATATCGGGATCACTCATGCGAGCGACGCCGCCCTGCGCTCGAATATCAGCCGGAACGCGTTCCAACGCCATCACAGCGCACGCACCCGCTTCTTCAGCAATTTTGGCTTGTTCAGGGGTGACCACGTCCATAATCACGCCGCCCTTCAACATCTGAGCCAGCCCCTTTTTTACAGCAAATGAACCAGTTTGTTCTTCCATTTCAGAACCTCCAAATACGAAAAAATCTATTTTGATTCTACCACTCCGGGAGAACAATTCAAATCGAAAACCGATTACAATCATGAGAAACCGTTCATAGGAGGGCTCATGTCTCGCCTTATAAAAAAACTGACTTTTTTGACACTCACAACCGGATTGCTACTGACGGGCTGTTTTGCCCTGTCTGAAGAAGCGGATGCGACCCCATCCGCCACCGCTTCGCTCGCGGTCCCGGAAGCTGCTTCCGTGCAAGAGGCAACTGCCACGCCCGCACCAAAACGTGAGCTAACCATCTGTCTCGGCTATGAGCCGAATACCCTATACCCGTACGACAGCCCCAACCCTGCGGCGAAAAGCATCCTTTCCGCCATCTACGAAGCCCCGCTTACCCGTCGCAGCTATGGCTATCAGGCGGGTATTCTCCAAAAAGTGCCATCCATCAAAGATGGTGATGCCAGCTTCATCTCTGTTCCCGTCGAAGAAGGCGATTGGGTTGTGGACGCAGAAGGCAACCTCAAAGAACTCATTCAGGGCGTGCGCGTCTACCCCAGCGGCTGCCACGAACCTGACTGTATCCTGACCCATAAAACGGATATGGAACTGAGCATGGAGCAGATGAACGTCACCTTCCGCATGATTGATCTGCAATGGGCCGATGGTGAACCGGTCACATCCGACGATTCGGTTTACGCCTTCGACCTTGCCATCGCCAGCAAAGACCCATCCCAAAGCTACATCCTTGAGCGTACTGAAGCCTACGAAGCCGTCGATCCCCTCAGCGTGAGTTGGCAGGGCGTACCCGGCTTCCGTGACAACACCTACATGACCAACTTCTGGCAGCCGATGCCCTACCATATATGGAGCGAGTTTGAAGCCAGCGAATTGAGTGGCTCGGACGTCGCCTCGCGTTACCCGCTCGGTTGGGGCCCCTTCGTCGTGGACGAGTGGTTCCCCGGCGACAGCATGCGCCTCGTTAAAAATCCGCTTTACCATCGTGCAGATAAAGGCTTGCCCTATCTCGATGTGCTGAACGTCCTTTTCGTCCCCGATCCAAATACCGCCATCGCCTCCCTGCTGGACGGTGAATGCGATCTACTTGATCCCACCATCCCGCTCGATGAGCAAACAGAACTCCTACAAGATTTAGATTCATCGGGACAGGCAAAACTTCTCTATAGCGAGCAGATGTCGGTTGAGAGTCTCTATCTGGGCATCGCCCCTGCATCTTACGACGATGGAACTGTCTCGGGCAACGACCGCGCCGAATTTCTGAGCGATCCGCGCACCCGTCAAGCCATCGCCATGTGCCTCGACCGTCAGAAAGTCGTCGACAATGTCCTGCACGGTCTGGTCAGCGTCCCCGATAGCTACATTCCTAACGAGCATCCGCTCTACACACCGCTGCTTGATCTCTACGCCTTCGACCCAACCGAAGGCGCAGCCCTGCTCGAAGATGTCGGCTGGAAGGATCTTGATAACGATGAAAGCACCCCGCGCAGGGCCTATGGTGTTGCGGGTGTGCCCCCCGAAACAGAACTGGTTTTGAATTACATCACTACCACGGCTATCCAGCGGCGGCAGGTCAGCGAGATACTCGCCGCATCGCTCAACCGTTGCGGAATTGGCGTAAATGTTGAATATCTTGACCCTCAGGCCTTCTACGCTCTCGCACCCGATGGCCCCCTTCTTGGACGCAATTTCGACCTCGCCCAATTCGCGATGGGCAACGAAAGCCTGTTGCCGCAATGCGATTGGTTCACGAGCGACGCCATCTCCACCGCCGAAAACGACTGGTTCGGCGCTAACTTAAGCGGTTACAGCAACCCCGATTTTGATACCGCCTGCCAAAGCGCCCAACACAGCCTGCAAGGCGAAACCGCCTTCACGATAAATTATCAGCAAACGCTCGCAATCTACGCCGAAGATTTGCCTGCTATTCCGCTTTATCCTTACCTGCGTGTCGCCGCTGCGCGAGCCGACATGTGCGGCTTCGACCTCGACCCAACCGCCCTAAGCCCGCTTTGGAATATAGCCGAGTTCGATTATGGGAATTGCGAGTAAAGGATACGTTGCGCAGCCATCCAGCTTGATTCCGTTTAAGTCCGGTGCGACACATAACATCTCGCCAAAAAGCGGTATAATCCCAAGCCGATATTATGAGACGAAAAGCAAAATCCCCTGAAGACCTCAGCATCGGCGAGTTGCGCCGTCTGCTGATGGAAAAGCGGCGTACGGTGCGTCAGGATCGACTGGATCATTACCGCCGTACGGGACGTGTCATTCAACTTGCGGCGAACCAGCCGACCAAGTTGGAACTCAACCCCGTCATTGAGACGCCCGCAGAAGAGGAACTTGCTCCCGTTAAAGAAAGACCTGCCCGAAAAAGTTGGACAGACCGCTTCCTGCTTGGTGTTGAGATTATCGCCGTAATCGGTTTGGTCGGCGTCCTCTTGAGCGGATTTGGCATCTTGCGTGATCTGAATGCCGAGTTTGCGACCGCCCTCGAACAACCGACTATCGCACCGACGCCGCTCGTCACGGCAGTGGTACTCCCTTCGGGGCACACCCCGCCGGACACAGCCGGAAACACGCGTCCCAACGAAGCAGAGATACCGGAGCATCTTCGCCCAATGGTGCAATCCATCAAGGATTTGCCCATCCCGCCAGCCAGCCCGGAACAAGCCATCCGCATCCAGATTCCGGCGCTCAATGTGGATGCGCCCATTGTGCAAGGAGACGGCTGGGAGCAATTGAAAAAGGGTGTTGGGCAGCATCTGGGAACACCGAACCCGGGCAAAGTTGGCAACATGGTCTTTTCGGCGCATAATGATGTCTATGGCGAGATTTTCCGTTATCTCGACCAATTGCAACCCGGCGATGAGATTTTGATCTTTACGCAACAACGCCAATATGTTTATGTCATTAGCGGAACACAGGTCGTCGAACCAACCCAAGTCGAGGTGATGGCGGCGACCAACAACCCAACAGCAACTTTGATCTCCTGTTATCCTTACCTGAAGGATAATCAGCGGATTGTTGTATTTGCAAATCTAAAAAATTAGTAGGAGTAAGAAATGGCTAAGAAAAGCAGACGTCCCAACAGCAGTAAACCTGTCAAAGCAGCGCGCGTTTCACGCACTGAACAGGAGTTCAATCCTGATTATACTGAGATCAAAAATGACCTGAAACGCATCGGTCTTTTGGCTGGTATGTTTCTGGCGATCCTGATCGTACTTTCGTTCGTTCTTTAAGTTCTTCCCCGCTTGCCGGAGATGAATACGACTAACAAAACGATGACAAAAAACACCTTCGACATCATTATCTTGATTGGACGACCAGCGTCAGGCAAAAGCGAGATCATCAACTATCTTAAAAACAGCAACGACGAGAAACGCCACGATCTTTTTCACATTGGAAAACTCGACTTTCTGGATGATTTCCCAATGCTCTGGGCGTGGTTTGAAGAAGACTACATCCTTGAGAAAATCCTCGATAAGCCGCGTCTGCACTCCGATTCAGATGGCTACTTCAAGTATGAGCATCTCTGGCATCTGCTGATCGAGCGCTTCAATATAGAGTACCCCAAACGCCTGCGCGAAGAGAATTATCACGACAAGAAGACCCTCATCATCGAGTTTTCGCGCGGTAGCGAACATGGCGGTTACACAGCAGCCTTCCCGCATCTCGACGAGAATATTCTCAAGCGTGCCGCTATTGTCTACGTCAATGTGCCTTTTGAAGAGTCGCTGCGCAAGAACCGCCGCCGCTTCAATCCTGACCGTCCCGATAGCATCCTCGAACACGGTTTGCCGGATGAGAAGCTCGAGCGTCTCTACAAAGAAGACGATTGGGCGGAATTTAGCAAGGCAAATCCCGAGTTCGTCAGCGTACGCGGCATTGACGTGCCCTATGTCGTCTTTGAAAACGAAGATGACGTCACCACCGATACGCCTAGTTTGCTCGCCGAACGGCTCGAAGAAGTTTTACAAAAGCTCT
>JBNKMO010000266.1:0-28075 GCA_050293165.1 Anaerolineales bacterium
CAGGGCCGTCGAGAGCAATGGTTTTTGGGGTGTTGGTCACTAGTCGTGGGGCTCCTGTTATTTATATTACAGTAGGGGCGGGATTACCCCGCCCCTACTGATTCTGGCTATCAAAAAAGAGATCATTGCGTGCCCACAGGATGATCTGTTCACTTTGCGTGGGTACTTCGCGGATGGCTATCCAGCGTGGCCAGACGGTTGTTTGCCAGTTGGGGACTTGACGCCAAACGAAATCCTGGCCGCGATAGGCGGAGACGAGCTCAACTTGCTCAGCTTGTGGCGTGATGACCAGTTCGGATGTGGTATCCAGATTGAGGGCAGTGACCACGTCCACGTTGTGGTTGCGTAGCGCCCAAAGCAGGGCGGGCGAATCCACGCCGTAGACGGTAATGGTCGGGGTTTTGGCGATTTGCTGCGACCAAGTCAGGATCGAATCAACTGTATCTTGCAGCAAACCTGTTTGGGTCACGCGCGAGGCGTTATCCCAGAGTTCGCTGCCTTTCGGGGTGCGCAATCCGCTTGCTCCCCAAGCCATGCTAAGGGTGTACAGTCCAAGCATGAAGACGCTGCCCCAAACGCTGCCGAGAGTGGCGGTCTCAAGTGACCAGCCGATGGCGATCAGGACCAAACTAATGATAAGTAAAAGCAGCGCGCCGCCGAGTAGCGCTAGTCGGTTGGAGAGCAGCGCACCGGGGCTGCCTGCGCCTGCCATATTCAGCCATGCAAAGGACAGCAGCAGGACGGTGAGCGCAAAAACGCCGAAGGTTTCGTTGCGGTCAAAATTGGGCAGACGTAAGTGCTTGCTGATCTCATGCGCGCTCAAAATCCAGAGCGGCAGGGCTGCCCAAAGCAGATCGCTGATTTGACGGGACGGGTAAAAAATGACCAGAAGCAGCGCAACCAGCGCCCATAAACTGAGTGTCAGGCTGGTGCGCTCGCGTTGGATGATGCCGCGCACACTGGCAATCATGCCGAAAAGCAGCGCGAGGGGGTAGTAAGTAAGCAGCCCGACAAGCATATGGAAGAATGGCACGCCAGAAGGATAGCGCCAACCTTGCAGAAATACAGCGAAGGAGGCCGCAAAAGCGCTCAAACCATTTGGGGAAAGGAAGAAGAGGCTACCCACGAGCAGCAGTGTTCCGCCTGTGAACTTTGCGGCGACTTTGGCGTCCTCCGCGCGGGAACGCTCCTGGGGTTCACTAGCTTCCGTTATGTCGGTTTCTGTTTCGCTTTCATCTGTGGGGAGCAGGTTTTGCGCCAACGCCCACGTTAGGGATGCGATCAGCAGCCCCATCCAAACCGATGCCCCACCGAGTAGCGCGATCCCCGCGAAGATGCCCGCCAGTTGCGAGTGGGTTTCCTGCCACGCGATCCACGCAAAGACACCGAAGGTGACCGCGAGCATTGTCCCATTTGCCTGGCGGGATACGGCAACCAAGCCCGGCGCGATGGCGATTAAGAATGCGGCGATAACCCCCATCCTAGCCTTCCCCCGAAGGGGGAAGGGACTGTTCTCTCCCCCTTCGGGGGAGAGCGGAGAGAGGAGGCGGTTGTCAAAAAAGAAATAAGGCGCAAAAACCAACAAGCTGCCCGCCATAGCAGGAATCAGGCGGGCGAGGAAGTTGGTACCCTCAAATAAATAAAAGGGGATGCTCGTCAGCAGGATGTAGCCGGGCTGTGCACCGAGCAGGGGATGTTGCCCTTTCGCAAGGGCGAGGGCTTGCAGAGCGAATTCGGCTTCTTTATCGGTCAGCGGCACAGCGCCGAGACCGATAAAGCGCAGTCCCAGCGCGAGCAGGAAGGCGAGAAAGTATAAGAGAATGTGGCGGGATTTCATGTGGGGTATTTTAGCACAGAGGGGAGTTTTTTTTCTTTATCTAATGAACTCACAGATAGCGTTGATGGGCAAGCATCCACATCCATCGTCGGGGCTTCATCGAGCGTTACCCAAAGATATGATTGGCATTGTTTTGCGAAAAGTATACTCCTTTTGTACCATATAGTTGACAGGCTATCTCGTGTTTTGCAATACTGTAATTAATAGTTAATCTTTTTTACGTGCGCAGTGTACGCAACGAGGAGTTCCACATGTCCAGCCGATTTGTTGCTTTTTTACTAATTATTGGAGGGGGGATTTTGTTGGGAGCTTGCGATTTTCCAACATCGGAACCTTGTACGCAAGAAGAGTTGGAAGCGCCTGTGCTCACATCCCCTGTACCCTACTCTTTTATTGACGGGGAGTTTCCTCTTACGCCCCATATAGTGCAATGGACGTACCCCGGAGATTGTGAGCCAACGGGATTTGAAGTCTCATTATCTCTTAAACCAGATTTTGCTAATGTGCGGATTGGAGAAACAAGCGGGGATGAGAGCGGTTGGCCCGATCCTGATGATGAATATCCCCAATTGGCATTGGAGACAGCCGAAGAATATTTTTGGCGCGTTCGAGCTACTTCAGGGAGTGGATATGCCCATAAAGGGCCTTGGTCTTCAGTAAGAGTGTTTTTCACCGAGCCGTCTTGTTCGTCAGCTGCCGATATGACTGCTCCTGAGTTATTAAGCCCTGCTGATGGGGCCGAAGTGGGCGAGTATATTGCCCAATTACATTACCATGTTGCTGATGGTGGCTGTGTTCCACAGGGCTATTTCATCGACCTGCAAACAGTTTCCGATTTTAGTGGCGGAAGTCTACTAACCACTTATGACATGCCGGGAACTTTTGTGTTTACCGAAGAGCTTGATGACTGCATAACGTATTATTGGCGAGTAGCTCCCGTATATGATGGCTACCAGGGTCCATTCTCTGAGACACGCTCTTTCAGGGTTAATATATCTTGTATGGATTCTGCTTTGCCCATGACGGCGATGCCTTCACTCTATTTGCCTTGTACGTCAGCGAGTGAATTAATTGCTCCTGAATTGGTAGCACCAGCATCTCGCTCCTTTGTTGGCGACGATCCTTTGGATTCGAGTTATCCAAGACTTCTCGAGTGGAATTACACAGGGAGTTGCAGGCCAGGAGGGTATCGTGTTGAACTCTCGAAAGACCATAACTTTGACAATTCGACATCTGCTGAAACAGAGGATACTTCTTGGCCCCCGGATTTACCTGTGCAATCTTTGGATCCCGGGATGGAATATTGGTGGCATGTCACAGGGGTGGTGAACAATGATATCGGACCGTTTTCTTCTCCGCGAGCTTTCTTTACAGGACCCTTGTGTACATCCGCTACAGAATTGAACGCGCCTCTATTAATCTACCCAGAAAACAATGCTGCGCTTGATACGTTATTCGCAGAATTGCACTATATACCTGACGATCCAGCCTGTATCCCGGAAGGTTATTATATTGATTTGCAAACAGATCCCAGTTTTTCAGGAACAACAGATTACGGGGAATATAATCTCCCTGCTACGACTTTGATAACTGACAACTTGGATGATTGCACAGTTTATTATTGGCGAGTGGCGCAGATTTTTGGCGGGATTCAGGGACCTTTCTCAGAAACACGTTCGTTTTTTATCAACGAACTTGGGACGTGTCCGCTCCCTGCGCCCAGAGCCATGGCATTGTTAAACTTAAATTGTCGTTTTGGGCCAGGCACAGCCTATGATATTGTTAGTAACCTTATGGAGGGACAATCGGCTGCCGTTGTTGCACAGAATGCTATAGGAACTTGGCTTGTTGTTGAAAACCCAACAGGAAGAGGAACTTGTTGGCTGTCCAAACCCTTTGTGCAGACATTTGGCATCTTGGATAATTTGCCTGTGCAGGTTGCCCCTCCTTTGCCTACAGCAACACCAGTTCCTCCAGCCGCTTTAGTTTGTAATAAGGATTTAGGGCGTGAAGCATGTAAAGCAGCTGGGGGACTGTGGCCTGATATAGACAAGCCTTATTGCATCTGTCCATGAAAAGTGAAGCGGATAAACTGTGGCTAAATCTGTTCTCTCTGCCTTATTAACTCACGAATCGCATTCCCTGTATAAGTATCAATATTCATAGTCAGGGCTTCTTCGAGCGTGACCCATTTATAGGCTTCGGCTTCGTCGTTGAGTACCACATCAGTTGAATCTGTTTTGCAGGCGAAGTCGAAGAAGATGAAGTGCATTTTCTTCCAAAAGGATTCGTCCTGGATGAATTCCTGAAAGAAGATCAACTGCGGATCGTAAATATCCAGCCCCGTCTCTTCTTTGGCTTCGCGAATGAGGGCATCGGTCATCTTCTCGCCGACTTCGATATGTCCGCCCGGCACGACGTACTTGTCGTGAAATTTATGCGAGCGCACGAGCAGTAGTTTCCCCTCGGGGTTGAAGATCAACGCACCAACGGTGGGGTGGGGGTAGTTTTGTTTTTCCATGTTTGTCCTTTTTTTACTAACGGTGGTTGAGTAGGTGATGCTTTTCACCGTATCGAAACCACATTGCTTCCTTGCTCGATTTCGATACGCCTGCAAAAGCATGCAGGCTACTCAATCAGCGCAGTTTCTTTTTTCTTGATCTGCACCAGCATCACGCCGCTAATGACAACTGCAATGGCGAGCATTTGTATCCAGCTGAGGCGTTCATCGAGCAGGAAGAAGCCGAAGATGGCGGTCCAGACCGGGGTCAGGTTCAGGATGACGTTCATTTGGATGGCGGTCAACACTTGCAGGGCGTGATTATACAGGAAGTAGCCCAGAGCCGTGTTGACTGCCGCTAGAACGAGCACCAAGCCCCAAGTCGAGGGCGAAGCGGATGGAATTCCTTCGATGGGAATGGCGATCAGCAGAGTTACGATCCCGCCTAGCAGGAGCGGAACGCCCGTCAACTGGAGCGTGCTGACCGTTTCCTCGCGGGCGATTTTTCTGCCTGCCAGGGTGAAGTAAGTGATGCCGAGCATCCCCACAAAGAAAATCGCCAAGCCCAATTTCTCGCCCGCTTCCATCCCATTGGCGAAAAATAATGTTCCGCCAAGCAGCGTAACGAATATGCCGATGATCTGCATGGTGGTGGGGATTTCCTTGAGCCAGAATATCCCGCCGATGAGTGTGGCGATGGTGATGGTGCCCATCAAGAAGGAGACGGTTGTGGCAGGTAGATATTCAAGCGACCAGAAGATCGCGCCGTTGCCGATGGCGTATTGGGCGATGCCAAGTATGAGCAGCGTGCCCCACATCTTTGTCGGGATTTTGGCGTTTTTCTCACGCAGGATGAAGGGCAACAAAATCAATGCTCCGACAAAATAACGCAGCCCGCTGATGGTCAGCGGGCTGATTTCGTCGAGGACGAGTTTGACGATGATGAAGGATGTTGCCCAGATCATATTGACGAGGACAGCTTCGGCGATAGCGATGGGGTAAGAGGGTTTCTTCATGATTTCACCACGGAGAGCACAGAGATTACGGAGAAAAGCTTAAAAACTCTGTGTGCTCCGTGTTCTCTGTGGTGAGATATTAAACGACAGACTCGGCAACGGTCTCGCCGTACTCCAGCAAACCTTTGACGGTCTCTTCGCTGCGCCCTTCGGCGTAGACACGCAAAACTGGCTCGGTGCCCGAGGGGCGGATGAGCAGCCACGAATCGTCTGCAAGGATATATTTGACGCCGTCGCTGGTGCTAATCTCGGCGATCTTGTGACCGGCGATCTCGGCAGGGGCTTTTTGGGTCAGGAACTCGACCATCTCCGTTTTGGGGACTGGGCGTTTCAAGCGTATATCAGTACGTTTGTAATGCGCAGGGCCAACATCATCGAGCAGGTCATTGACCATTTCATAGAGCGGTTTTTTCGCTGCCGCAACCATCTCGACGATCAGCAAGCCCATCAGCACGCCATCACCTTCGGGGATATGTCCCTTGAAGGAAATGCCGCCAGATTCTTCGCCACCGATGAG
Organism: Anaerolineales bacterium; assembly: GCA_050293165.1. GTDB lineage: Bacteria > Chloroflexota > Anaerolineae > Anaerolineales > Villigracilaceae > Desulfolinea. The sequence goes on from JBNKMO010000266.1 coordinate 5,871, forward strand.
TACATCTTCGCTCATCATATAGTCGGCGATATGGTTGAAGCCAACCGGGGTTTCGTAGATTTTCAAGCCATAGCGTTTTGCGAGACGATCCATCATACGTGTGGTCGAGACTGTGCGAACGACTGCGCCGCTCATGCCGCGTTTCTCAACCAGATGTTTGAGCGAGAGCGCCATGATCTTGTGCGGATCAACAAATTGGCCACGCTCATCCATCGCGCCGATACGGTCAGCATCGCCGTCGGTGGCAAGACCGAAACGTCCCATGCCGGTACTGATCGCACTTGCAAGCGCATCCAGATTTTTACCGATGGGTTCGGGGTGGACACCGTCAAATCCCGGATTCATCTTGTTGCGAATCTCGAAGACCTCGCAACCCGTGCCGTTCAAAAAGCCTTTGATCGCCCCACGTCCAGAGCCGAACATCGAATCAACGACGATCTTTTGGGGATTGTCGGCGATCAAATCTGAATCAATTAGGGTGCGCAGATGATCATAGTAGGCGGGTAGTGGATTGAACTTTTTGATCAAACCCAATTCTCGCGCCTTCGAGAAATCCATCAAGTTCGGCCCACGGGCGCGCTCTTCATTGTCGTTGATATAAACTTCCACGCGACGGGATTGTTCAGGCAGTGCCGAGCCGCCGTAGGACGCTTTTAGCTTGACGCCATTATAGCGCGGCGCATTATGAGAAGCTGTCACCACGATGCCAGCGATCGCATTTAGATTTTTGACGGCATAAGAGATCGCAGGTGTGGGGGCGTCAGCCTGTGTGAGATGAACGGTATAGCCGTTTGCTGCCAAAACGCGTGTAATCTCTCCTGCGTAACGATCAGAGAGAAAGCGTGTGTCGAAGCCAACGACAAAAGTTTTCGGGTCGGGTTTGGGGCCGCCGTTTCCATTGGCGCGTTTATCCCAGTGGGATGAAGCAACTGCGTCAGCGATGGCCTGTGTGACCATACGCAAATTGTTGAAAGTGAATGAATCTGAGATGACGGCGCGCCAGCCGTCAGTGCCAAAATGAATGGGCATTTGAATACTCCTTTAAAGAGTGAAACGTGACGAGTGATGCGTGAAAAATTCACGTTTTACTTGTCACGTTTCACGTTTTTTACCACGCCGGAGCGGGGGTTGCTGTTTGCAAAACTTCTTGGATGATCCAGCCTTCAAAGGTTTGGTCGCCACGCACTACGCGAATCTGCACCCAATCCGTACCGTCGTAGTCAACCGGATCGTTCAAGGCTTGCACCAACTCGTCGTTGGCGAGCGTCAAGATCACAGGGCCATTCGGCTCACGGCGCATGTAGGCGCCGCCGCCAATGCTGGAGAATATCCGCGCATAGAGCGGAGTCGGTTCGGGGGTTAGGGTTTTGGTGGGAGTCGCTGTGGGATCAAGCGTTATGCCCGGAGACGGAGTCAAGGTTAAGGTTGCGGTCGCTTCCGGCAGGGTCGTTTTGGATGGAAGTGGTGCGGCAGTCTGCGTTGGGACGGATGCATCCGCTGCTGAATTTCCGGCTTGGGTATTTGCCATATCCGCGACGAGCGTGGATGGAGGCATGTCTCCGTTTGTCATTGTTTCGCTCGTCCCGGTCAACATCAAGCCACCTAGCGCTACGATCAGGATGCCGATCATCAGCAGGCTGAAAATCCAGCCTGATAGTTTGGGCGGGCGAAATCCTAAAAAGAAGAGGGTCAGCGCCCCGAAAAGCAATGCCCAGCCCAAATGGACGACAAAGACCAGAACGCCTTCGAGAAAGAGATGGTCTACCCGACTTGCCAGCCCGAAAGCGGCCGCGTTGAGTGGCAGGAAGAGTTCGTAAGCAACCATTACGCTGGGCAGGAAAGGTTTCTTCTCCGAACGGACGAAGGAGGCGGCTAATAAGATCGCGCCCAATGCAAGCACGACAAGGTCGGGCCACCACAAGCGTGTGTGGACAAAGGTTTGCGTGAGGGTCAGCGGCAGCCAAATGCGTGCTGCCAGCCCTGCTAAGGCACCGGTGATGAAAACCAGCAGGCTGCCCACGAAGAAGGCGCCGAAGGATTTGATGAAATAGCTCGCCGAACCGCTGACAACTGCGAGGGTCATCCCAACAAAGGGTGACATGAGCGGCGCCATCAGGATGCCAAAGACCAGCACAGCTTGCGCATCCAGCAGGTAGCCCAACCCCAGAATCGCGCCACAGAAAGCGGCGAAGAGGAAGAACTCGTAGGAAGGATATGCCCGCGTAACGAGGGTTTGCAATAAAGCAGAACGTCCTTCTACGCTGGTAGGTATGGCGTTACGTTGTCGCTGGGCGCGACGACGCTGCGCACGGGATGGGCGCGTTCGCGCTATGGGTGGAGTGGGGTGGGTATCTGGCATTTGGCGATAATTTAAATTTATTATTTGCGTAAACTGGCGATGATTCGAACCGGTTTTTCCAATAAGGCAAGGGCAGAAGCTGTATCTGGCATAAGCAGGTCAGCAGCATTGAGGGTTTCAATGGCGAGACCTTCAATGGACATGACTGCAATGCCGATCTCGGCTGCGCGTAGCATAGCGGCATCGTTTGCGCCTTGACCGAGAGCGATCACGCTTTCTGCCCCGAGGCTTTTGACAAAATCTGCTTTTTGTTGGGCCTCGTTTCCCTTTTGGATGATGTGTGCCTTGAGATTAAGTTGACGATCAATATCCGCTTGTTTGCCATGTGTGTTTGCCGTCAGCATGTGGATTTGAAGCCGATCGCGCAGAATGGAAATTTGGCGCGCAACGCCTTCGATGAGTTGTCCATCTACAGCGAGGGTGCCGTTGACGTCGGTGACAAGATGTTCAATGCGCAGTGTGCCGCGCCCGGGGATCGTAATCTCAATCATAGAGTGCTTTCTTTGGGGCTGATAAGAAGCCGAGTTTTATTCAAAACTCGGCTTCTTGGGGAATTATAGTCGAAGAGTGGGAAGAGAGCGAGATTTAGTCTAACTCTAATTTCTGTTGACGCTCGCGTAACTCTCTTTGAACCGCTGAACGGCTCAGGTTGACAGTGGTAATGTCTTCATCTTTTTCTTCTGCCCCAAAGACTATCACAGTAAGATGCTGATTTAGGAAGTCGGGCGGGGAGCCGTCTTTGCCCGGAGTAACTTGTCCAAGCGTATAGCCGCCGATGATGGGAATATCATCCCCGAGGACAGCCTGTACGGCAGTGATCTCAGCGCCCGGACGGGCTTTGAAGATCATTTGCCAGGAAATATCGGCAAGTACCAAGGCAAAGGCAGGCTTTGCGCTGCCAATGGCAAGGCGTGCTTTTTGAGCAGCGCGCTGGGCCGCGTCGGCGCACGTAGCCGGGCTGCCTGTTAGCAGGTAGGCATCCAGCCCATCACGGACGAGGGCGTTCATGCGAAAACTGCCATCCGCTTCGACGCGTAAGGGGGAACGCACGAGCAATTCCTGCCCCTGATCGATGCCGAGCGGATAAAGACGCACCAGATAGTTAAGTGGTGGGAAACCCCATTCATTGGCTGGGTAGCCGAAAAGCTGTGAGTAGGCTTCGGAAGCAGGACGCCCATCGAGGGTGCGGATCCAGAAACCACGAGAACGTGTAATACGGAATTGACTGCCAATGGGGCGCCAGCCATGATCGGAGCCGATCCCTATCTTGATATCGCCTTCGATCAGCGCTGCCGATAAGCTCCCGGACCCTGCTTGGGTTCCGGCAATTTGGGATGTGGCGCCTGTGTGTGGATTACCGCTTGAGAGGCCGCCAACGATTGAGAGAGGCACACCCGTCAGGGCGAGGCACATCTGTTCGGCATCGCCGTTGAATCCATCGGCGAAGAAGAGGATATTCTTATCCTTTGCCTGGGTAGCGGAAGCAATTTCAATCAGGCGCGAGGCGGTTTCACGTCCACTTTGGGCGTAGCCCGGCAACCAATGTTCGCTGACTTTTATATCTGGTGAACTAAGCAGGGCTACTGCAACAGAGTTTTTTGTTTGACCGTCATTTGAAAGGGTGGATGCAGATGAAAATCCGATTGTGGGGGTTTTGCCAAGTAGGCTGGAGACGCTATTGGCGACTTCTTTGGCATCGTAATAGCGCGAGGCAATCACGATGGCAAGGGATGGTGCGCCCATACCAATTTTTTTGAGTGCCTGATGGGTGGCTTGTAAGCCAGCTTCGTGCCCATTGAGGGCTTGGGCTATTCCTACGGATGCTATTAAAGTCATAAGTTTGCCTTATTTTTCTGCGACAGGGACTGTGAAATGGAATGTTGTTCCTTCGCGGAATTTACTTTCGAACCAAGTGCGCCCACCTTGCATTTCGATCAGGCTTTTGGTGATGTTCAGACCAAGCCCCGTGCCGGGTGCTTCACGCGCTTTTTGATCTTCTGAGCGGAAGAATTTTGTGAAGACTTTCTTTTGGTCTTCTTCGGTCATACCGATACCATTGTCTTTGACCCAGATATGAACGACCTGAGGGCTGCCATCGGGATCCCAAGTGTTCTTTGTGGCTTCTGCACCAATGATGATGGTTCCTTCCTCTTGTGTGTATTTGTAAGAGTTGCTGAGAAAGTTAATGAGCACCTGCTCTACACGAGTTTGGTCTGCCCAAACCTCCGGTAGTTCTTCGGGGAGTTCTGTTTGTATGTTTTGCTTTTTATCTGTAATCTGTTTGTCAAGCGAGCGGATGGCGTTGTGAGCAACATCGTGCATGTTGACTGAGCGGAATTCCATGCGCAAACGCCCAACTTCGATCTTGGAGTTGTCGTTTAAGTCGGATACAAGGGTGGACATGCGGATGACGTTTGAGCGAATGGTTTGCAGGAAGTTGCTCTGGTTATCGTTGATTGCGCCGACAGCGCCTGCAGCGAGAAGTTCTGTGTAACCTTTGATGGAGGTCATCGGGTTTTTGAGTTCGTGTGCAACAAAGGAGACAAAGTCGCTCTTGGCGATATTGGCTGCTTCAACTTCGGCATAGAGGCGGGCATTGGAGATGGCAATGGCGGCATGGTCACTGAGACGTCCGAGAAAGCCTAGATCAGCGTTGGTGTCTTTCAGGCATTCGAGCAGGATCAAACCGACAATCGTACTTTCGCGGCGAATAGGGACAACGACTTGCGTGCGCGTGCCGGGCAATAGCCCGCCTTCTCTGATTGGGTCAAGATGAAATTCTTCAGGTTGTCCGCTTTCGATGGTTTGTTGCAGCGATGGCAGTTCAAGCGGGAGGGGCTTGTCTTCGTAAAGACTGAGTTGTTCTCCATAGCCTTCCTGTGCTGTAATTTCAAGCCCATCTTCTCCAAGCATACCGATAATGCCTGCATCAGCTTCGACGCGACGCATTGACCATTCAAGTGTGGTGCGCATGGCACGACCTGTTTCGAGGCTGGCATTGAGTTCACGATCAATGCGCTGCATGATGGAAAGCTCTTCCACGCGGGAGTTAAGTTCCTGGTCTGTGAGGGTGTAGAGGCGGGCATTTTCTACCGCGACCGATGCCTGACCTGCGAAGGCAGTCAACAACTCTTTGTCTTCTTTGCTGAATGGAAGACCGTTTCGCTTGTTGATCATTTCGATAACACCGAGAACACGCTCTTTGACCTGTAGCGGAACGGCGATAAGTGCTTCTGTGGAGAAACCAGTTTGTTCGTCTGTGTCTTCTGACCACCTTTCAGATTTTCGGGCGTTATTCTCGATCACGGGAGCACGGGTTTCAACAGCTTTGCCGACGATCCCTGCGCCTGCTGGGAGGCGTTGCCCAACCAGGTCGACGGAGGATGGTCCAACGGTGACAGTGAAGACCAACTCTTGAGTATCCTCATCGACCATGAAGAGACTGCCAGCTTCACAATCTAAAATTTGAACAGCGCTGTCGAGAATGTTTTGCATGAGCGGCTCGTGCTCCAATGTGGATGTGAGCTGCTGGGTGATTTGGTTTAGCGTAGAAAGCTGTTTCGCGCGTCGTTCAGTTTCCTGAAGTAGACGAGCTTTGACGATAGCGCCTGCGGTTTGATCGGCGATAGCGTGCAAGAGGTCAAGTTGCTTGTTCGTGAAGGTAGTATTGGGGTCGCGGCTGCCAACGCTGAGTGCACCAATGGTTGCAGAACCTGCGTTGAGCGGAACGCCTGCCCATGCAAAGAGCTTTTGTAAGGATGGTACGAGATTCAGACGTTGGGCTTCCTGATTGTAGTCTTGTGAAAGAATTGTGCGACCGTTGCGGGCGACCCACTGCGCAATTCCCTGATTGAGAGGGAGTGGCAGATTTTCTTTTTCTTCAAGGCGTTGCCGATCTTCGATACAGAAGGCGTAGTAGAAATAATCACTGGTCTGATTGTGGAGTGTGATATGGAAGTCTGTTGCAGGGATGATCTGTGTGGTCTGTGCGAAGATCAATTCGAGAACATCATTGAAAGAAAGCGTAATACTTACCCCTTGAGAGATGCGGGTGAGCGCGTTCATCTCTTCAACCTGTTTTTCCATGCTGACGACAACTTGAGCGCGTTCAATGGCGATCCCTGCCTGATTACTGAGATTTTCAAGATAGTCAATCTCTTGGCTGCTGTAAATCTCGCCAGAACGACGCAGACCCATAGCAATCCAGCCCATGAGTTTATTAAGACTTTTTAGTGGGGTAAAGAGTGCGCTATCAAGCAGAGCCAGGCGAGTCTGTTCGGTTTTTAACTCCTCAGGTAAATTTTCGGGATCAAGATAGAAGGGGTAGTTGTTTTGAGCAATGAGAGTAGTCAGGGCGCTATTGTCAGTGAAGCGGATATCACTGGTTGGTCTGCCTTGGTGCTCCATTGCAACGTATTGGTTACTGGATGCGTCAAGGATATAAATATGGGTGATGTTTGGAATCATGGTCGAGGTGATTGCAGTTCGCAAGGTCTCGATGATCTCGGTCAGATTACGGGCATTGGTCATTTTTTGCCCGAAATCCTGAAGTTGCTCCTGATAAGCATATTGTCCTTTGAAGGCAATTGAATCGATTAGCGCTTTCAGACGATCTTGAAAGCGACGTGTGGTAAATATGCCGATGAGTGCTATTAGGAGAGCAAGTGCCCAAGGGTTATTAGCGGGGATTGCTTTACCCGTAATAAATGCAATGCCCCATAAAATCATCCCATAGCTGAACGAAGTTATTGCTGTCAGCGCGCCGATAAGAATGCCGCGGCTAACAATATAGTCGACTTTGAATAGGCGGAAACGTAGAAGTGCATACCCAGTGATAAGCGGGAAGATGAAAGTAGAGCCCAATAGGTAAGGACTGAAGTTCATCGAGCGGAAGAAAGGCAAAGACTTGATAAACATCCAGATTCCGACCGGGGCGAAGGAAACGATAATGCCCCAGCGCGCCATGGTGATCTGCTGTTTGGCGATAGGTGATTTTTCAGTATAACTACGGTAGATCAGGATTCCGATAAAGGTTAGGATGGATAGGCCGGTAAACCCATAGATATATTGCCATTTGGAAACGTAATTGAACGGGTCTCGAAGGTCATAGATGCTTGGGAAGGCACTCAAGAATAATATGAGCGCGAGGCCGTATGAGGCGCGATGGTAATGTGGCTGTTTGGTAAGAAATGGGAATTCTTGTGGAAAGCTTAGTGCTAAGTCAAATAAAGCGGCCCCAGCCATTGCGATGGCAAATGTCCAGAGGAGGCTGAGATAGTGGGTTGTGTAAAGATCAAACAGAGCCCCTGCTCCCAAGGCGAGAGATGACGAAAAAATAATAAATGCACGCCCAGCGCTTTCTGATACACGCAAACGTGCCATCCACAAACCGAGGATAAGGTATATGACCCCTATGACATAGGGGAAATAGAAATATTTGATTCGATCTGTTGTTGGGAAATTAAAGAGTTCAACGGTTTTGCTGACCTTTTCTCCGTTTTGATCGAAGTAGGCAATCAGAGTTTTGTCACCAAATTGATGGTTTGAGAGAATTTGAAGCATATCGCGGCTGGATGTAACCTGTTGCCCGTCAATTGCGACGAGGCGATCTCCAAGCGTGACTGGTTCAAGGAAAAGTTCCCAGGGCGCGTTATCGGTACGGCTTGGGCCAACACCATTGAAGCCCATTGTTTGTTCGACAAATGCGCCGATAAAAGGAGCCTTCCACCAAGACGTTGCGAAGAACGGTATCAATATAAATGCGATCACCGCGATTGCTTGATAGCCAATTACAGCGTATTCAAGTAATTTGTCGAAACTGAACTCTTTTTCAGTGATTTGAGAAGTGCTCATAGTTAGGCCTTATGCTTTTTTGAAAGTCTCATAGGGATTTTACACTAAATTATAGGATGATAAGATGGTTGTTTCATAACAAAATCGGCCTCAAAGAGACCGATTTCCAAAACTGTTAACCTGTTGCAAGTTTTGCGACGCACTAAATGTCCAGATTACGGACGTCACGTGCGTGTGTTTGGATAAAGCGGCGACGCGGCGGGACGGCTGCGCCCATGAGCATATCAAAGGTACGGTCAGCTTCTGCAGCGTCGTCGATGGTGACGAGGAGCAGTGTGCGGTGCTCTGGATCCATGGTGGTGTCCCATAGTTGTGTAGGGTTCATTTCACCAAGACCTTTGTAGCGTTGCAAGCCGATCTTTTCTCCTTCGCCCATGTTCTTCATAAATCGTTCTTTCTCATCCTCAGTATAAACGTAATGTGATTTACGTTTGTGGGTAATGAGATAGAGCGGTGGTTGTGCGACATAAAGATGTCCCTCGTCAATCAGCGGCTGCATATAGCGGAAGAAGAAGGTTAGCAACAACGTGCGGATATGACTGCCATCGACGTCGGCATCGGTCATGATAATGATACGTCCATAGCGCAGGCCTTCTACGTTAAACCCATCGCCGATGCCCGTGCCGAGCGCGGAGATGAGCGCCTTTACTTCCTTGTTGCCGAGAATTTTATCCAAGCGAGCGCGTTCGGTATTTAAAATCTTGCCGCGCAAGGGCAAAATTGCTTGGAAGTGGCGATCACGGCCTTGTTTGGCGGAGCCACCTGCCGAATCACCCTCGACAATGTAGAGTTCAGTTTTATTCGAGTCGCGTTCGGAGCAATCTGCCAATTTCCCGGGTAGGGTTAGGCTTTCCAGTGCCGACTTGCGGATGACAAGATCACGCGCTTTGCGGGCCGCACTGCGAGCACGTGCAGATGTAAGGCACTTTTGCACGATCGCTTTGGCGGCAGATGGGTTTTCGTCCAGAAAGGTGCTGAAGGCTTCGCCAATGATCTGTTGTGCATGAGTCTGCACTTCAGGATTCATCAGTTTCACTTTGGTCTGGCTCTCAAACTGAGGGTTGGGATGCTTGATTGAAACGATCGCGGTCAGCCCTTCACGGGTGTCATCTCCGGAGAAGTTTGCGTCGTTGCCCTTAAGGATGTTATTCTTGCGCGCATAGTCATTAATAACGCGCGTTAGGGCAGAGCGTAAACCGGTCAGATGCGTTCCGCCGTCAATGGTATTGATCGTATTCGCAAAGGCATAAACCGATTCTGTGAAGGCATCCGTATATTGAATTGCAGCTTCGATGCTGATGTTTTCGATCTCTTTTTCAACGTAGACAGCACGATGGAGTGCAACACGGTTGCGGTTCATATAACGTACGAAAGATGTGATGCCACCTTCAAAATAGAAGGTCAGTTCTTTGTCGTCACGTTCGTCCACAAAGCGAATCTTGACGCCACGTGTGACGAAAGCCATCTCGCGGAAACGATGAACCAGAGTCTCGAAGCGATAAGTGAAATCCCCAACGAAGATTGTCGGGTCATACCTGAACGTTACAGTTGTTCCCGTGTCATCAGCATTTGTTTTGCCGATGACTTTAACGTCTTCTTGCGGGTATCCGCGCTCATAGCGTTGGAAGTGGATTTTACCGCCGAGATGTACCTCTACTTCGCACCATTCTGAAAGTGCATTAACCGCACTAACACCAACACCATGCAAACCGCCAGAGACTTTGTATCCGCCGCCGCCGAATTTGCCGCCTGCATGGAGTTTGGTCAGTACGACTTCCAGCGCGGATTTTTTCATTTGGGGGTGAATATCTACAGGGATACCACGTCCGTTATCGCGTACGCTAACACTTTCGTCAGCGTGGATGGTTACATTGATCTCATCACAAGAGCCTGCTAACGCTTCGTCAATCGCATTGTCAACAACCTCATAAACAAGATGGTGCAAGGCCTTGACGTCCGTACCGCCGACGTACATACCAGGGCGGCGACGAACGGCTTCCAAGCCCTCGAGGACTTGAATATTTTCTGCTTTATAAGATGAATTTTCTTTTGCCACACAACCTCCAAAAGGCTTTATGCTTGTGCTGAAGTCACTTTTGAGTCAATCTTCTCAAGAAGTGTTTCTAGCCAAATATACATGTCGTGATAATAAACAAAACTAGCCGCCAGCAGCGATGTTGTGATAAAGGCATGTCCAACGATGCCTACCAACATCATCCACGAAGATGATTGTGGCGTTAGCCAGAGTGTATTGAACCCTTGGCTAAGCAACAGGACGCCAAAAACAAAGAAACTGCTGGTTGGCATTGTGTAACGAGAAAGGCGGAAACTGCCCATGATAGAACGGAGCAAGTTTTCCTGTCTCGTGAATATTCCATGTCCCGAGAAAAAGAGCGGAACGATGACCCACATGGCAAAGATCGCAAAAAAGATCAGAGCGATTTGCGCCAGCGTTGGGTTGATTTGTGAAAGGATCGAGAACATAAGCAGCAGCGGCATTCCGAGCATGAATATTGCTATCGTCCACACAATTGAAAAGAGAAAAGATTGCAAAATAGTCTTGCCTGCCCATAGCAGGTTTTGCTCTTCCTTCTGAAAGCTGACTTTGGCAACCCAGGTGTAGTAAATGCTACCCAGAAACCAGCCAGCAAGTGTAAGCGCAAAAAAGTAAAAGAAGAACAAAAGACCGTTTTCCAAATAGTGAACTGTTGACACCCCTAGTGGCGTTTTTCCAGGCAGAGCTTGCCCCATCAGGCTGCTAATGCCGATTGGGAAGGTGCGCAGAAGACTGAAAAGGTTAACGTCCAATTCCATGAGCGCTTTCAACGACGACTGAATACGTTCGATTTCGGCTGCGGACGCGATATTTTCACGGGAAAGTAAGGTGAATTGCTCACGTAGAATGCTCAAAAGACGGTTAGCACTTAGGCGCGGCCCGAACCATAGGAATAAATCCAGCAACACCGGCAAAGTGATCAAACTGATGTGTCCTGCTGTGATATCTAACCCGGCTCGCAGGGAAGAAATGACGCCTGGTGGAGGTGTAATAGTTTCATCTTGTACGAATCTCATAACCTGCCAATTTTACCATACAGACTTGCTCTTGGCATCTCTATGGGGGCGGGTTACAATGGATACATCAGTCCTGCTTCCCTTATGAAATACCATGAAAACAAACCGATACTTCCCCAATACCAACCGCATTAGTATTCTTACCGCAACCGTTTTGCTTGCCTTTGCTTTAACGCGCCTGCTCACAACGACAGCCTATCTGGTTGGTTTTCAGGTCTTTGGGCGCATTATTCGCTTTGACGTGGATCTGCGCATCATTGTGGTTGTGCTGGCATCCGGATTAACCGCTACGGGCATGGATTGGCTCCTGAAGAGTCACCCCCTGATCGACAAAAAGAAACGCACGCTGGACCATTGGCTTGTTCCCATGTTAATGGCCTTGGTCTTGGGAATGCCGCTGTATTTGCTCCGAACAGATGTCCTCTGGTGGGTCGGTTTTGGGATCGGCGGTCTCCTGTTGGTACTGGTCTTTTGGGCTGAGTATGTTGTTGTCAGCCCGGGAGATACGAATTACCCCGCAGCAATGGTCGTTCTGACGGTTTTATCTTTTGCACTTTATTTGATCTTGGCGTTGGCGCTGCGCTATGTGGGTGCTCGGCTTTTCTTTATGACCCCCGTGCTCTTTTTGGCAACCTTCCTTGTGAGTTTGCGAACATTACACCTGCGTCTCGGCGGACGCTGGGAGATTGCCTGGGCAATCGGGATTGCTTTGGTTGGCGTACAACTTGCAGCAGGATTACATTACCTACCGATCTCGCCGATTTATTATGGGATGTTTCTCTTGGGCATTTTGTATGGTTTGACGAGTCTGGTTGCCAGTTTGCTGGAAGGAATTCCTTTACGCAGTGCGGCGACAGAGCCGGTAATTATGTTGGTCTTGTTGCTGGTACTCGGAATCTGGCTGAATTAACGGAAAAATACTGACGCGAAGATATATTTTGTTAAGGGGAAACAGGCTCAAAGGCGCGCGTGGCGGTCATTCCGTCTTTTTCAGAATATTTAGTAACGCTTCACGAAAAAATGTGTTTCCACAGGCACACTATTACTGGAGGTAAAAATGCAAATTTTTCAGGGAATTGCGACAATTTTTCTGTCGTATTTAATTGGTTCAATTCCTTTTGGTTTGTTGATCGTAAAGGCGCGCACAGGTAAAGATGTCCGTCAGGTCGAGAGCGGGCGCACAGGTGGCACGAATGCCATGCGCGCTGCCGGTTTTTGGGCGGGTTTTGTAACCGCGATTTTGGACATTTTGAAGGCTGCCTGCACGGTTTGGATTGCGCGGGCGTTTGGTTTAGGGGTCTGGGTGCAGGTTTTTGCGCCACTGGCGGCGATTTTGGGGCATAACTACTCGATCTTTTTGGCTGAACGAAAAGACGGTAAGCTGCGTTTACGTGGCGGTGCGGGTGGCGCGGCCAGTGTTGGCGGCGCACTGGGATTATGGGCCCCTTCTGTTTTGATAGTTTTTCCGGTTGGTTTTTTTATTTTTTTTGCAGTGGGTTATGCTTCGATCACAACAATGAGCGTTGCTTTGATCGCGATGGTGATTTTTATTGTGCGTGCAATTATGGGGCTTTCTCCCTGGCAGTACATTCTTTATGGAGTAATCGCCGAGTTTCTCTTGGTATGGGCGCTACGCCCAAATATCAAGCGTTTGTTGGAAGGGAATGAGCGTATGCACGGTTGGCGTGTGAAAAATAAAACTGTGGCTGAAGATGAAGTCATTCAGGAATAGTTGAAACGAAAAAATCCCGCGAGTATCTCGCGGGATTTTTTTTGCGTTATTCTGCTTTTTCCAGTTCTGCTTCTTTTAGCGCTGTTTCGTAAGCGAATTTTAGATTTTGTTCATGCAGGGTGGATGCAAGGCCCCCCAGTAATATGCGGCTTTTGCCACATTTTTCAACATCCTGTTTGGCAAGAAACTCCATCGGAGATCTTCTGCGTAGGGCGGTTTTTGCAGCTTTTGTCACCATCGCGATATATTCCAGATTGCTCTCGATTGAGGGCTCTACCTCACCACGTAGGATAATGTCACCGTGTCCCTGAACGATATTTTCAAGAGTCATTTCACGCAGGCCTTCATAAAAGCTTCGCATGGCTTCGATGTTGCCGTCGGGCAAATAGGGGACTGGCATGAAGGCGTCCCCCGCAAAGAGGACGCGATCTTCTGTCACGAGGACGGCAATGCCATCTTCGCTATGCCCTGGCGCAGGCATGATCTGAAGTATCTTTTTGCCGATGCGGAGATTCATTTCACCGTCATCCAGCGTAATATCAGGGAGAACGATCTCTACTTGGCGCAAGGATGAGTTTTGCTTTTTTGCTTCTTCCAAAGAGGGAATACCGCGTTCGATTAGCAAATCTCGGCAGCGGCTGTGGGCGATCACAATGGCGTCGGAAAAGAAGTAATTTCCCCATGTATGATCGGCATGGTAATGGGTATTAATAATATATCGAATCTTGGTCTGGAGTTGGCGTTCCACAAAGTCGCGGATGGCCAGGGTCTCTTCGGGGAGTGCTAAGGTGTCAATGAGTACAGACCATTTCGGCCCAACCACAACCCCGGCGGTGACTTGTGCATAAACATCACTCTGAAACCAATAAACATTATCTGAAACACGCTCACGATGCATTCAAAACCTCGCAATTTTTTACTATTGATAGCATAAATGAGGGCCAAAAGTCAAGCTGAGTTATGAAACCTTTATAAATCTATATAGATGAAAGCCAATATGGGTATAGAGTGTGACTTGCTTAGCCGTTCTCAGCATGATAAACTTTTACCGCAATGACCCTTTCTGTGCTAGTTGTCACCCCCCAGGTAAGTCTTGGCGAGCACATTCGTCAAAGTCTGGAAGAAAAAACTCCTGCCCATATCGTAATTGCGGAGAATATTTTCGAGGCGATAGATGTATTTAAGCAACAGAATTTTACGCACGCTTTTCTGGATACGGACCTGGATGACGGTATCGTCCTGGACCTTGGGCTTGCTCTGCGCCGAATAGACCCCGGTTTGCAGATCACATTAATCTCCGGTGCCGTAAACCCACCCCCTTATCAGGCTCTGCGTCCGTGGACATTGCTCCGTAAACCTTTTTACCTCCCTGAATTATTGCGTATCTTGGATGAAGAAGCCGATTTTAGCGTCGACCTTCCTGCCGCCGAACTGGCCTCTTCTGATGAGGAAACGCCTGCTGCTGGTGATGACCTCAACTGGCTCGAGGATGTCAGTAAAGCGGCACAGCATCTCACACGCCTAACATTGGGGTCATCCGCGCAAGCTGCGTTGATTATTCGTGGACGTGCGCTTTGGGCATATTCAGGGCAGCTTTCTCAAGACGCGGCTACAGAGTTGGTCGGCATTATTTCGAGCGATAAGAAGACCGGCGATCTGCTCAAGTTCATCCGTCTTGAGACCACGCAGGCTGAGCACATGCTTTACGCCACCCAACTCGCCGATGAGATCAACCTTGCGATGGTCTTTGATGCCGAGACACCCTTTAGCACGATTCGCAGTCAGGCGACGGATTTGGCCGATGCGTTGGCATTTTCTCCGCAAACAAAGCAAGAAGAACTTCCTGAAGCGGTTGATCCTGAAGTGGCTGCGCGCCAAAAAGAGCATGACGATCTTCAATCCCTTTTTGATTTTGGGGACGAAGATGAGGGGGATTTCCCGCCGATTACCGAGATACTTGATAATATCCCCGCACCAAATCCGATCAGGGCGGCATCGGAAGTAAAAAACAGTCCCCCGATTTCTACTCCAAGCGGGGAACGGCAAAGTTCGCTTTTGCATGAGCCGATGCCGACGCCTTTTGCGCGGAAGCCCTCACCCATACAGGAAGGCCCTCCGGTTAATTCCACGCGAGAATCCTCTCCGGCGCTGCATTTTGGTGATACAAGGGAATCAAATGTGGTCGTGGAAGAGACCCGTCCAAATATTCCACAACCCCGTGAAGGCGCCGATTTGCCAGCTACGCGTGTTTCAAAGGCTGTGCCGCGTCCTGCTACGCCAGTGCGTGTGAACGATGTTGATCTTGCCGCCACGCGCGTTTCGAAATCTTCGCCCCGCCCTGTTACGCCAATGCGTGTGAACGATGTCGATCTTGCCGCCACGCGTGTTTCTAAAGCAACATCGCGTTCTGAAGCGGAAACGCAAGCGCCCAAGCCTGATGAAGTGGCAACAACCCGTCCTCACTCAATCACTGAGGTGGCAGGGCGTGTTTTGTCGGAACCTGCCTCGCAAGGCTTGTACGAATTGACCTATGCCTGCTTGCTTTTGCCGCGCTTTAACTCGCACCATCTTACGGGTGATTTGGCAGAGCGTCTCTCAGAATGGATGCCGAATATCAGCGTTGCTTTTGGTTGGCGTCTGGAATATATCTCTGTGCGCCCGGATTATTTGCAATGGGTCATCAATGTTCCTCCAACAGCATCTCCCGGGTATCTGATGCGCATTATCCGCAAGCAGACTTCGCAAAAAATCTTTGACAACTTCCCGCGTTTGGGCAAAGAAAATCCTTCGGGCGATTTCTGGGCACCTGGCTATCTGATTATGGGGGGCAGTCAGCCGCACCCGTCCAAGCTCGTTCAAGACTATATTCAGCGTACCCGTGAACGTCAGGGAATGCCGTAGTCTTCCTTTTCCCGTTTTTTTGAAAGATTAATATTTCTATGCCAGAATCTCTCTATTTAATTGATGGTCACGCGTTAGCGTATCGTGCTTATTTTGCTTTGAGCGCAGCGAACCCTGATCGTTGGCAGACTTCTTCCGGTGAACCGACTGCCGGGATATTTGGTTTCGCCAGTGTTTTATTACGTCTGCTTGAAGTGGATAAACCCGATTATATGGCGGTTGCTTTTGATGTTGGTAAAACCTTCCGCGATGAAATTTTCCCTGATTACAAGGGCACACGCGAAAAGATGCCTGATGACCTGCGTTCGCAGATCGAACGCATTCGTGAGATGGTTGATATTTTTCATCTCCCGCGTCTTGAAATGGAAGGCTACGAAGCCGACGATGTGCTCGGCAGCGTGGCAAAGCAGGCGGCGGCGCAGGGGTTGGGGGTCAAGATCATCACTGGTGATCGTGATTTGCTCCAGCTTGTGGATGAGCGTATTATTGTCAACTTGCCTGGCCGCTCAATGAGCGATGCGCGTGATTATTATCATGCCGACGTCATCAAAAAGATGGGCGTGCGCCCCGATCAGGTTGTGGACCTGAAAGCCCTGATGGGCGATAGCTCCGACAATATCCCCGGTGTTTATGGAATTGGACAGAAGACAGCTGAGAAGCTGCTTGAGGAATACGATACGCTCGACAACATCTATGCCCATTTGGATGAAATTCCGAAACGCTTCCAGACCAAACTTGTTACCGATAAAGAAGCGGCCTACATGAGCCAGGATTTGGCGCGCATCCGCACTGATTTGCCTGTGCAATTGGATTTGGAACTCGCCCGCGCAGACAAGCTCAACGTCGCTGGCGTGACCGAACTTTTCCGCGAGCTCGAATTCCATTCGCTGACCAATCGGCTTCTCAAGTTGATGCAGACCACACCTGATCCCGTTCAAGCTGCCTCGGGGCAGCTATCCCTTTTTGGGGCGGGGGAAGCGCCGAAAATTGTCTCGCCGAGTCAACCTGTTTCCATCGCCACGCAAGTTGTGGTCACGCGCGAAGCGTTGGCGGAACTTGTCCAAAAGCTCGAAGGCGCCGAAATGATCGCCCTGGATACTGAGACCACGTCCACCGATGAGATGCAGGCGGATCTGGTTGGTATCTCGCTCTCTGTCGAAGAGGGGATAGGCTATTACATCCCGACCGGACATAGCCAGGGCGAGCAGCTCCCGCTCGATGAAGTACTGGATGCGTTGCGACCTGCATTGACCAATCCGAATATCCAAAAGATCGGGCATAACCTGAAATACGACATCATTATGCTGGCGCGTTATGGTTTGCAGGTGACGCCGCTCTCGTTCGATACGATGATCGCCGAGTGGTTGGTTGATCCGGCCTCGCGCAGTTTGGGTTTGAAAAAGCTGTCCTTTGTGCGCTTGGGCGAGCAGATGACCGAGATCGAAGCCTTGATCGGCAAGGGCAAAAATCAGATCAGCATGGCGGATGTAGCGATTGACGCTGCTGCGCCTTATGCCGCTGCTGACGCCGAGATTTGTTTGCGGCTTTACCCGCTTTTGAAGAAAGACCTTGAGCGCGTGGGCGGGATGAAGCTGCTCGAAGAGATGGAAATGCCGTTGGTTGGTGTCTTGGCTGCGATGGAGATGGAAGGCATTAAGTTGGATGTGCCGTTCTTTAGCGAGATGTCCGTACAATTAGAGACACGTTTGACTGAGATCGAAAAGCAGGTTACGGAGCTAGTTGGCAAAGCATTCAATCTCAATTCGACCCAACAACTTTCGGATGTGCTTTTCGGACGCTTGGGATTACAGCCGCCTGACCGCACGAAGAAAACCAAAAGTGGACATTATTCCACGTCGGCGGCCGTGCTCGAAAATATGCGCGGTGTGCATCCCGTTGTGGATTTAATCCTTGAAAACCGAGAGTTGTCAAAGTTGAAGTCAACTTATGTAGATGCGCTGCCTGTGGCAATCAATCCGGCTACGGGGCGGGTGCATACCTCTTTCAATCAGACTGGCTCGGTGACGGGGCGTTTGGCGTCGTCGAATCCGAATTTGCAGAATATCCCGATCCGTTCGGAGTTGGGGCGTAAGGTGCGCAAGGGCTTTATTGCCGACGAGGGGAATGTGCTGCTGGCAATCGACTATTCGCAGATCGAGTTGCGTATCGTGGCGCACATGGCTCAGGATGAAACGATGTTGGCGGCATTCCGTTCGGGGCAGGATATTCATGCCACAACGGCAGCAGCTGTCCACAACGTGCGTCTCGAAGATGTCACCAAAGATATGCGTCGGGATGCAAAGGCGATTAATTTTGGTTTGATCTACGGGATGTCCGCCTTCGGCTTGACACGTTCTACAGAACTGACGCTTGCAGAATCAGAAGATTTTGTGGCGGCCTATTTTGAAAAATTCCCCGGTGTGAAGCGTTATTTAGATAATATCCGCAAAGTGGCAACTGAGCAGGGTTATGTCGAAACGTTGCTCGGAAGACGGCGTTATTTCCCCGCTTTGAAGAGTGCGACCAATCAAAATTTGCGTAACCGCGAAGAGCGTGAAGCGATCAATGCGCCCATTCAGGGAACGGCTGCGGATATTATGAAAATTGCAATGCTTGCGGTAGCGAAAGCGTTACCAGAAGCAGGGCTGCGTGGTAAGATGTTATTGCAAGTACATGACGAAGTAATCATTGAATGCCCACTCAGCGAATTAGACGATGCTGTAAGGGTTGTCACCAAAGCGATGGAAGAAGCCTACCCGCTTGATATTCCATTATCCACAGAAGCTCGTTCAGGGCGGACGTGGGGTGAGTTGTAGATAAAAGTGAGATTGATTTCATGACAGGACGCGAAGACCTTTTCCAGAAAGCGATGAGTGACGGACATTCCGCAGCTTGGGATCAGTTGTGGGCTAAAGCCGCTGTCTCTTATCGTGCTGCCTTGACCGAAATGCCTGATAATCCCAAAGCGCTTTCGAGCTTGGGTTTGGCTCTTTATCAGATGCAGGAGTTTGATGAAGCATTGCAAACTTATCAGCGTTTGTCTCAGGTTTCGCCGGATGACCCGATCCCTTTTGAAAAAGTAGCCCAACTCTGCGAGCGAATGGGAAATTTGAATTATGCAGTTGTTGCAGCGATCAAAGCTGCTGATTTGTATCTGGCGCAGAAAGACGTAGAGAAAGCGATTGAGAACTGGTCGCGTGTTTCTCAACTAGACCCTGAGCATGTGCTGGCGCATTCGCGTTTGGCATTGGTACACGAGCGGATGGGACATCAGGAGCAGGCTGTAACAGAATATCTCGCTCTTGCGAGCTTAATGCAACGTTCTGGAAAACTGAATAAAGCTGCTGAGTTGGTTGCGCGTGCGCTCAAGATCATGCCGGGAAATCAGGCGGCAGAACAAGCGCAAGCGCTACTTGGCAGTGGACAGCTTCTGCCCAAACCGCTCCGCCCGAAAGGTGCCACAGGCCCGTTGCGCATGGCACAGGTCAAGGAATTGAACAAGCCCAAAGAGCAGGTTTCGAGTGGGCTTGATCCTGTTGGGGAAGCGCGTAAAAAAGCATTGATGCTTCTTGCCGAAATTCTCTTTGAATATTCTGATGAGAGCGATACAGGACAAACTCGTCAGGGCTTACAGGCGATCATGCATGGCACCGGCGAGCTTTCCCTGCAAAAGATAGCGCAGACCAAGATTATCATGCATTTGGGGCAAGCGATTGATGCCCAATCCAAAGGACAGGAAGATCTGGCTGCCGATGAATTAGGCCACGCTCTTTTGGCCGGGTTTGAACATCCCGCCTTATATTTCACTTTGGGGATGCTGCGCTCTCATGGGGATCGCTCGGACAGTGCAATTCGTCACCTGCAGCACGCGGTCAAACACGCGGACTTTGGGCTTGCTGCTCGTTTGTTATTGGGCAGGAATCTCAAGGCGCTTGGGCGTTTATCCGAAGCTGCAATCGAATATCTCGAAGCTCTGAAATTAGCGGACACGATGCTTGTTTCAGAAGAACAGGCAGGTGCCTTGCGGCAGTTGTATGAACCGTTGATCGAAGCGCAGGCTGGTGAAGAAGACGAAAAAGTGCATTTGCGTTTATGCGATAATGTTGACGAGATGCTCATGCGTAATGATTGGCGCGAAAATCTGCGCAAGGCGCGTGAAGAACTACCAAAATCTGATGGGGATGTGCCACTGCCCTTGGCTGAGATATTGATTCAGGCGCAGAGCGGACAAGTGCTCGGGGCGATGGCGCGCGTCCACGAGCTGGCACGTCAAGGCCACATGCGTTCCGCGATGGATGAAGCTTTTCAGGCGATTACCTATGCGCCCACCTATCTGCCCCTCCACTCGCTGATCGGTGACCTGCTTATCCAGGATGGGCATACCGAAGACGCGATTTCCAAGTTCAGCGTGGTTGCTGAATCGTACAGTGTACGTGGTGAAGCCAGTCAATCGACAGTGATGTTGCGTAAGATCATTAAGTTGGCACCGATGGACCTTTCATCGCGTACGAAATTAATTGATCAATTAACTGCCCGTGGGCACATCGATGATGCCATTCGAGAATATATTAACCTGGCTGATCTTTATTACCGTTTGGCCGAGTTGGATATGGCGCGCAAAACTTACACGACCGCATTACGGGCTGCCCAACAAGGTTCCGCTGAACGTTCGTGGAATGTACATATTTTGCAGCGTATGGCAGATATTGATATGCAACGCCTTGACTGGCGACGTGCACTGCGCGTCTTTGAGCAGATCCGCACCTTGCGTCCCGATGATAGCGGTGTGCGCAAGAGTTTGATCGACTTGAATCTGAAAATGGCGAACCGTGCGCAAGCGTTCAAGGAGTTGGATAATTTTCTCGATTATTTGGGTGAGCACCCATCCGATGAGAACGATGTTGACGCGATGCTGGCTGACCTGTTGATGGATCATCCATCAGTCGGCGAATTGCACCGCGCGCTTGGCGAAGAGTATCGCAAACAGGGGAAAAATGATGAAGCGATTGCCAAGTTTGACCGTGCGGCAGAAGTCTTCCTTGAAGTTGCTGATAAAGAAGCGGCTATTGAAGTGGTTACTCGCATTTTGAGCATGGGCCCGCCCAACGTAGCGGAATATCAACAAGTTTTGGCCGATATTAAGGCCGGATAAATTTCCGCGCTCTGTTCTCATTACTCGAGTACGCCATGAAAAAGAAAATATTACTTGCCTTTCTGGGCCTGCTACTGCTGGCTGCGCTGACTATGCTGATTCCGCGTGTTCGTTCAGCCGTTGCTTGGCGCGCTGAAAAGCTGGTTCTCTACACTAAAAATATTGTCAATCCGCCGGAGCCTGTCCCAACCGCGCGGCCTTTTACACCTGTCCCCTCTGCGACGCAACCAGTCGCAACGCTGGTTGCCAGCACTGCGACAACGCAGCCCATCACTCCGACGGCTACCAGCCTGCCTCTTCCCTCGCAAGCTTTGCTCCCCAGTCCTCCCCACGAACAGCAGACTCCAAATAACTGCGGCCCCGCCACGCTCTCGATGGCGTTGCATCTCTATGGCTGGGAAGGCAGTCAGGCCGACATCGCTGAACAGGTTAAGCCTGTCATTCCTGATCGCAACGTCAACCCTGAAGAATTAGCGTATTATGTGCGTAATTTTGCGGGCTGGCTCAATATCGGCTATCGAGTTGGCGGAGATATTTCCACGCTCAAAAAGCTACTTGCGGCGAACTATCCCGTCATTGTTGAGAGCGTTACCAGTCTTGATCCCAATGATGCTCTCGGCCCCAATGACGATTTGTGGGCAGCGCACTATCTCCTTTTAACGGGATACGATGACAGCGCCGAGACTTTCGCCATTCAGGATTCCTATCATGGGGCAGATCTGACGATCTCATATGCACAATTGGAAGAAGAATGGGAACCTTTCAATAACTTGTATATCGTCATCTATTTTCCTGAAGACGAAAACGAACTTGCAACTCTGCTTGCTACCGATTGGGATGTAGATGCCAACCGTCAGCGTGCTCTCGCTAACTCCCGCGCCCAAACAGAATCCAACCCTGAAGATGCCTTCGCGTGGTTCAATCTCGGCAGCGATCTGGTCTACTTCGAAGAGTATCAGGAAGCTTCTCTTGCCTATGACAAAGCCCGCGAGATTGGCCTGCCTTTGCGCATGTTCCGCTACCAGTTCGGCCCCTTTTGGGCATACTTCCACGCAGATCGTATCGACGAATTGCTCCTGCTGACCGACTATGCACGTGGCATCACGAATATGTCAGAAGAGACCTGGTTCTGGTAT
>JBNKMO010000267.1:0-5030 GCA_050293165.1 Anaerolineales bacterium
TCCTTATCAAGATATTGTGAGATTTCATGGGGGAGTGCCGCAGCGCGAATATTCGATTGGATCTGCTGCAGGCGAGTGTTCAGTGCGCCAGTAAGGAATTCGACCATTTTTCCGTCAAATTCTTTCCAGTCAGGAATTTTCGCCTGCACGAGCGGTGAGAGATAGTCCTCGATGTAGATTACAGGTTTTTGATCGGCTAGAACGATTCGTTTGATTCGCCGAACAGAATCAGAAGGTATCATGCCAAGCGTTTCGGTTACTTCACTGGGGGCGTTGATATTCTCCACGTCGATTGTTTTAAAAGATGGGGTATAGCCACCCTCTTTGATGATCTGTGCAAAAGGAGCAAAATCATTTAGCGAATCTCGAATTAGAGGGGAGTGGGCAATAAAAGTCCCTATGCCATGTCTGCGAACTATGATGCCTTCGTTTTCCAGCGATATATAGGCTTCGCGCAAAGTGTTTCGACTGACGCCCAATGTTTTTGCGATGGCAGCCTCAGAAGGGAGTTGGTCGTTGCGCTTTAATTGATTTTTTGTGATGTAGTTCAACAAATGTGCTTTCACTTGTTGAAGCCTGGTGCTGGTGTTGATAACCATGCCTTCACTCTTTCTTTAGATAATTTTAAAAAAGATTGGACGTCCAACCTCTTACAGTATAAAGAAAGTTAGTCACTTGTCAATCCTTTTTTAAGGTTGATGAGACAAGTTTACGTTTCTTGGTTAATTGAATGGGATATTGGGGTTAACGTTTGGCGGAGTTTTCTTTCCTGCGCACTTTGAGCACCGCGATTTTGGTCGAGTGGTTAAAAGGTGCCGGATCAACAGGCGGATTGCCAACGCGAGTGTTTTCATAACCAGTGAAGTCTTCTGGGACAGGAATTAATTCTTCGATCTCCAGATAGCCGTCCTGGCAGAGTTCTTCGAGTGTAGCCATATATTCCGCGCCGCTAACGAAAAGGGCGTTGTTGATCGTGATAAAATAGCCGCCATTTACCACGAGTGGGCGTACTTTATTAATCAATTTGGCGCTGTTTTGGTTTAGGTCTACGCGCCCCTTGCTAGTATCCGCGAAGAAGGGTGGGTCCAGGAAGACGCAATCGAAAAGCTCGCCTGCGCGTTTAAGTTGATTGGTCTTTGCCCAGAAATCAGCTGTTTGAAAATCTTTTTTGTGGATCGGGAAACCGTTCAGGGTATAGGATGTTTTGCCAATATTCAGAAATTTACGGCTTAAATCCGTTTGTACGACCCGCTCCGCCCCCGCAGCTTGCGCGGCGACGCCCAAACTTCCGGTGTAGGCGAAGGTGTTGAGCACCGTTTTCCCCGTTAAATTGGCAATTGACCATGCTCGTAAGTTGCGCGTATCCAAACAAAGACTCGCATCCCGATTCATCGTCAAGTCAATTGAATACCAAACCCCATGCTCACGGATGCGGTCATCCGTTTTTTCTCCATAGATGAAGATGCCGTTCTTCTGTTCGGCAGTCTTTCCTTTGCGTGTCTTGACGATAATCGCGCGCAGCCAATCAAACTCGCTCCGTAGAAATTCTTTTGCTGCCTGAACAAGTATCTCGCCCTCGGTGGGTAAGTCCGCGTAGTTGTGGATGACGGCTGTTCGCGCGTAGATGTCGATTGCGATGTTTGGGTTGCCCTCCAGAAAGCCGTTAAAGAGCCGAAACGCGGACTGATGCTTCTCGTCGAAGAGATCCATCCGCGCGGCACTGGCGGTTTGAAGAAGGGGTAGAAATTTACTTCGGTGACGTGTGTTTTCGGGCATAGAATTTTGTTCAAGAGATTGAAATCTTATTGCCTTTTTCTTCCGATAAAATTTCTGCTGTTTGGCGCAGGAGTAGATCGGAACCTTGCAATGCCTCTTTGTGCAATTTGCTCGAAACAGGTGATGTGAGATTTACGGCAGTTCGCAGTACCTGTGCTTTGACCTGGCTGTCTTTTTCGCTCTTAAACCTTGTAAGCAGCGTCGCTTCCGCTTCGGGGTGACGGATCCAGCACAGGGGCATGAACGCGGCAAGACGAACTTCGAGGCGTTCATCGCCCAGGGCGAGCTTTAGTGCATTGATAACTGAAATTGCATCTGGCGCAGAGCCAATCTCCACCCCCATATAATTCGTGGCGTGGAAAAAGCCCCGCAAAATCGCCTGTCGCTCAGAACTTGGTACTACCTCGATCACCTCGGCGAGTTCGGCAAGGCAGTTTTCGCGCGCCAGTTCTATCCACGAGAGGGTGGCGGCGTAACGTACTTCGGGATGGGCATCCCGCACGGCGGCTTTGACCACAGGCAGGGCAAGGGGCGTTTCGGTCGCTCCCAATATCTCCAAGCCTACTTTGCGCGTCTCAGGATTTTCAGCACGCAGCACAACTTCCAAAACAGGCACGGCGGCGGGGTCGGGGCGGCTGTAAAGTCCCCAAACTGCTGCCATGCGCATGGCTTCGCTGCCGTTTTCCAAAATCTCGCTCACGAGCGCGTAGGCTTCGGGCAGGCGCATGCGGCAAAGCGAAAAAATGGCTGCTTCATGCACGCGTTCGTCCTCGTCTGCCAGCGCCTGGCGATAGAGCGGCTCGGCGCTGAACCACGAAAAGCGATAGAGATGTCTGGCGGCGCTGGCGCGCTGGTGTGGGGTGCCCGTTTGCAGAATGTCCTTGAAGACCAGGCGCGCCTCCCGATCTGCGCGGCGAGCGAGCGTATCGGCGGCGTTAAAGCGCACCATGCAGTCATCGGAGCGCAGCGCGGCGGCATAGACTTCGGTTGAGATTTTTTCAGGAGACAGGAGATTAAGCCTGGAAGCCAGCCCTCTGAGAGAGAGACGAAAGCCAGTTTTCTTCTGACCAAGCAGCGAAGGCTCACGCCCGCTTTGGGCTTGGTTGCTGCCGAGATCATTTTTATCATCCCCAGGCTTGGTGACTACCACATCCGCCTGCAAAACTTTGCGGGTTTTCAGGTCGGTGACCGTTAAATGCAGTTTCCGCATGGCATCGACCGAGAACTCGGCGCGCAGGCGTTTGGCGCCAGGTTTGCCGGGCGGAGAGAGTTTGACTGCCAGCGGCTTACCTGCATTCAGCGGGATGATGTTGGGGGTGTCATCGTCCTGTGAAGCAAAAACCGTCTGACCATCTTCGTACTTGACGTCGAGAGACGATGCGGAATTGGTGCTGATCTGTCCGATGACGAATTCGATCTCTGCCTGCTTTTTGTGCGCGGCGCTTAAGATCACGCTGACAGGTTTCTTACTCGGATAGGCGCTGCCCATTGGGATGATTTCATCAAAATGGTGTTGCCCATTTTTGTCGATGACGCGCAGCCCGTAACCATGTGCAAGCTGATCGTCTAGTCCAAAGCCAGCCGAGACGAGCAATGCGCCTTCGACCACCGCAGTGAAGGGTTTGTCCACGCGGATGGAGGTGTTCTCAACATTCCAGGTTTCGGCGGGCCAGGCCGGCATTTGCGTGATCGCTTTGCGTTTGCGTTGGGTGATAGAGCGAAAAAACTCGTCAATGCTTTGTTGAACAGAGGGCACCAGTGACGTGCCGCCCACCATCAATACGTGACGAATATCCTCGCGGTAAACACCTTTCTGATGTGCCAATCCGATCACTTTTTCCAACGCCTGTTTCAGGGCGGTGTAGAAGCCCTTTTCAGCTATTAGGGCTTCGAGTTCACTGCGTGTAATGGTTTCTGAAAAAAACTGGCTGTCCTCGATTTGAAAGTCGATTACTGTCTCTTGGCTGTGCGACAGGGTGATTTTTGCCTTTTCGCATTTTGAGAGTAGCCTTGGGTATTCTGTCCCTAGCGTTTCGAATGAGATATTTCTGCGGCTCAGGATTTCCTGTGCGATCCACCGATCGATATCCGAACCACCCAGGGATACTCCGGCTTTGGCAATTACTTGTGCCTTATCCCCGCCCTGTTTTTTTGCACTGTCAAATAGGACCCTGCCTGTTTTTTCATGCCCATCAGACAGACGTACTAGTGACAGGTCGAGAGTCCCGCCGCCGAAATCAACGACAAGAACAACGGCACCCGGATCGGTCACTGCGTATCCCAGCGCGGCGGCAGTGACCTCGTCCACGATACGGATTTTTTCTGCGGGCAAGTTATCTATGGACTGATTGAGCCGGTAATATAGCTGTCATATGCCACAACGGGCACGGTGATGACCAGTTCTTCGATCTCCTCGGCTGGGTAGGGCAGGGAGGCGAGCAAGCTCTGCAAAAAAACTTTTCCTACTTTCTCATCTGTCCACGGCACACCATCGATGATGCGTGCGTCGATGAGCGCTTCGTTGCCGATAGTACGTTTGATGTTGCGGAAAAGACGATTACCTGTCTGGTTATCGAGTCCCTGGCGGCGAACATCCTGACCAAGCACGATCTCGCCAGTCTTTCCGTCTTTAACATATAAGAGGGTTGGGATGAGAAATGACTTGGAACTGGTCGCCACACTCAAGGGGGGGATATCAAGCGTTCGCCCAGATGCGGTCACTTCATCCCAGCAGGCGATGACCGAGTTGGTGGTGCCAAAGTCGATGGCGAGTTTGTGTGGCATGAATAGATTATAGCGAAAAAGGTCGTTTAAACATAAAGAGCACAAAGAAAGCTTTGTGACTGCTGTGTCTAGTTATTGTTTCGCCTTGGTCTACGCCCTCTACGTCGCCCACCCGACGATGATTTTCTTGGTGGCGAAGATTTCCTGGATTTGGGTTTATCGCTAGATTTAGGAACGAATTTATGTTGCGCCTTTTGGTAATAGTCATCCAGCAGCATGGTAATGATCGGAAGTTCATCTTCGTTCTCAATTAGCTGTTGCGCAAGCGGGCGGAAGCGTTTGCTTCGGTCTGCTTGTAATTTGTCACGCTCGCGCAGGCTGGCTTCGAGAAAGACCAATGCACGTTCCGCCACGACTTCGGCAACTTCTTCTTCGGTCGGGACTTCACGTTCGTCAAATTCGATCTTGTAGCGTGCGGCGACATGCTTCATTTGGCGTTTTTCAACGGCGTAGACCAGCATCATGGCGAT
>JBNKMO010000268.1:0-18913 GCA_050293165.1 Anaerolineales bacterium
ATTCATATTGAACTGGAAGTTACGATCTCAAAAAAACGCACTTGCTTTTGCAAGTGCGTTTTTTTCTACCTTATTGATTTTATTTCCTAGATATTCGATGCCTTTTTATAGAACTGGTATCGCCCTCCCCCAGCGTACTTGGCTTGATACATGGCAATATCGGCATTTTTAAGGAGAGTGAATTCATCATCCCCATCATTGGGATAGACAGCGATACCGACACTTGTTCTAACAACGAGTCGATGGGTGTTGATAAAGAAGGGCTTATGAAAACTCTCAACGACCTTCTGTCCAACCTGAGTTAACACTTCTATTTGCTCGACATCGGAAAAAATCAGCACAAACTCATCGCCACCGAAGCGCGCAACGGTATCGCTCTCCCGCAATATTTCACTTAGCCGCTTGGCTGCTGCCTTGAGAAGGCTATCCCCCACATCGTGGCCAAGTGTGTCATTCACGTGCTTGAAATTGTCCAGATCAAGCATTACAACACCTACTTTTTGGGTATTTCTTTTGGCCTGGGCCAGGGCAATGTCTAAACGATCAGAGAAGAGCATCCGGTTAGGGAGACCAGTCAAGGAATCATGATAAGCCATATGTTGGATTTTTTCTTCCAGTTCCTTGCGCGCGGTAACATCTTCAACAACCCTGAGTAAATATTTTGGTTTTCCAGAAGGCTCACGCACCAAAGACACGGTCGACTCCACCCAAACCGGTGAACCGTCTTTACGCAGATAGCGTTTTTCCAGGACAAAACTTTGAATTTCTCCGGTCACTAATTGTTCTTTGTACTCCAGGCTTTGGGTCAAATCGTCGGGATGCGTAATCTCTTGAAAGGTACAGCCCAACAACTCGTTTTGGGCGTAGCCAAGAATATCGCATAAGCGTTGGTTGAGCATCGTCAGGTGTCCATCCGGGGTGGCATGCGCCATACCAACTGCAGCTTGCTCAAAAGTGCCCCGAAACCGTTGTTCGTTTTCTTCTAACTGCTTGAATAAGGGGGTGGTTATCTGCAAAAACAGCAGGGCTCCAAGAATGATTATCACAATGGCTGATAATCCGGCCATAATTCCCGCTCTAATAAATGGGGCTTGAACCTCGACCAGGTCAATCTTGGCTACGATTCCCCAATTCAATTCCGATACCGGCTCATAGGCAGCCAGTACGGTTTCGCCCCGATAGTCTAAGCCGATAACGGTTCCCGATTGGCCTGATAGCGAACGCCGCATAGGTTCTGCCAAGGTTGAGTTAAAGCCGATGGGTTGAGGCAACCCTTGCTCAGTGTGGCGGTGATTGAGGAGAAAAACCATCGTATTGCCTTCCAGTTGAGCCAGGGTAAATTCACCCGTTTTGCCAAAGCCGATGTAGTTTTGATGTGCATCACGGATTTGCTCGAGGACACGCCCTACAGAAGCATCGACACTATTACTTATTTGGTTTTCATGGGCAGCCTCAAAGCGGGCTATGGCTTCAATCAAACGAGCCTGGCTTTGGGCTGTTTCAGTAAGACGCGCCTTTTCTTCTGCAAATGCGGCCCGGTATAACATTGCAATCGAGATACCACCCACCACCAGCGCCACCAGGGTCATAATTAGAATTAGCAGGAAACTTCTTTTCTGGTTATTCATTCTTTAATCTCCCATTTTACTCATAGCCATCCTTCACCGTTTCCATGCCTTTTTAGAAAACTGATGTCGTTCGCCCCCCCTGCCTGACTTGATATATGGTGATATCGGCATTTTTACGGAGAGCGTTTGATCCACTCCAGCATTGGGATAGACAACGACACCGACTCTCGTTGTAACAACCAGTTGACGGGAGGCAATGGTCTTCTGCGCAATCTGGATTAGCGTTTCTGTTCACTCGATACAGGGAAAGATCAGAGCAAACTTATCGCCACCAAAGCATACAACAGAAATTGCTCCTCCACTCAGCGCATATTATGATGCCTTCGTAAACAGAGATAAAAATCTGCCATCACCAGACTTTACTCAAAGCCTCTTGGCACATCCGCATAAACGCCGCGCATCTCTTCAGGGAGATTCGCTGCCAAAGAGAACATAATTCGGTCGGTAAAGGCAAGAGAAGTTTCGCCGGGATCCGGCAACAGGGGTGGGCACAAAATCACTTTGACGGGATTACGTTTTGGGAATTCACGAAAGAATTTATCGCTGCCGATGATCGCCATCGGGATCACGGGAACCTGTTTTTCGATGGCAAAACGCGCTGCTCCGCTTTTGGCGAGACCAAGCCCCTTGCCGCGCGAACGCGTCCCTTCCGGAAACATGCCGAGGGTAAGAGCGTGATCGAGCACTTTTCGAGCGTGATTCATGGCCCAATCATCCTTGCTTCCCAGTTTTCGATCCACAGGAAAAGCGCCCACGCTGCGCAACGCCATTCCGACAATCGGATTCTTGAAAAGCGATTCCTTCGCCATATAAAAGATCGGGCGCGGCAGCGAAATCTGCATCGGGAAGACATCGAAATTGGTGACGTGATTAGCCGCCACAATCACCGCCCCCTCACGCGGAAAATGCCCCAACCCTTCAACCTTCAAATTCATAAAAAGCTTAAAAGCCCACGTTAACGTAGCAACCAGACCGATCCGAAAAGGAGTTGCTTTGAGGGCATAATTTTCTTTTTCACGGGGGGCAGCGGGGGAATTTTGGTATAAAGACAAGGCAAACTCCTTGCAAAAGAATCTTTATTTGTTCAAAAAATCACACCAAAAGGTGTATACTTGATGCGGCTATTATACGGCGCATTGCGCCTTTGATAATAAAAAACCCTATAAAATATGGAGTAAAAAATGGATACCACAATTGTAGATATTAACGCATTAGAAATTCTCGACTCACGCGGCAACCCCACGGTGGAAGTGGAAGTTGTGCTCGCCGACGGTGCCTGGGGGCGCGCTGGCGTGCCTTCTGGCGCATCGACCGGTGTACACGAAGCGCTCGAAATGCGCGATGGCGACAAAGAGCGCTATCTCGGCAAGGGCGTTGCGAATGCCGTTGCGAATGTAAACGAAGAGATCGCCGATGCCTTCTTTGGCTGGGATGCGACCGAACAACGTGAAATCGACGCCGCCCTGATCGAACTGGATGGCACCGAGAATAAATCTCGACTCGGCGCGAACGCGATCCTTGGCGTGAGTCTCGCCGTGGCAAAAGCTGCCGCAAACTCACTTGGTCTGCCCCTCTACCGCTATCTCGGTGGGGTACACGCTCATGTGCTGCCCACCCCGATGATGAACATTCTCAACGGCGGCGCACACACCGGTTGGCAGTCCACCGACGCACAGGAGTTCATGGTCATGCCGCTGGGTGCCCCGACTTTCGCAGAAGGACTGCGCTGGGGCGCTGAAATTTACCACGCGCTCAAATCGGTACTCAAAGCCAAAGGCTACGCTACCCTCGTCGGTGATGAAGGCGGTTACGCCCCCGCGTTGAAAGCCAACGCCGAAGCCGTTGAAGTTATTCTCGAAGCCATCACCAAAGCCGGTTACAAACCCGGTGAAGAAATCGGGATCGCGCTTGATCCGGCGGCCTCCGAATTCTACGAAGACGGTCTTTATAACTTACGCACTGAAGGCAAAAAACTCAACAGCGAAGAAATGGTTGCCTTCTGGAAGAATTGGGTCGAACAATACCCCATCGTTTCCATCGAAGATGGCCTTGCTGAAGATGACTGGGACGGCTTCAAGATGATGGTTGCCCAACTCGGCGACAAACTCCAGATCGTTGGTGATGACCTGCTCGTCACCAACCCCGCTCGTGTTGCACGCGGCATCAAAGAAAAAGCTGCCAACTCACTGCTCGTCAAAGTCAACCAGATCGGCTCCCTGACCGAAACCATCGAAGCTGTTCAGATGTGCCAACGCGCTGGCTGGACAGCAGTTGCCTCTCACCGCTCCGGTGAAACCGAAGACGCCACCATCGCCGACCTGGCCGTTGCTCTCAACACAGGCCAGATCAAGACCGGCGCTCCCGCCCGCTCCGACCGCGTGGCGAAGTACAACCAGCTCCTGCGCATCGAAGCCGAACTCGGCGACAGCGCAACCTACGCTGGTTGGGGCGCGCTCAAACGCTAGAAGAAATCCACATAAACAAAAAAAATCCCCTCGTGAGAGGGGATTTTTTTGTAGATTCAAACTTTATCTCAAGGCGCCCTTTCCCACAGCATACGCTACTCCTGTAAGGCTTCTGTAATGTTTTTGTGACCAACGAATGCGTATACTGAATACATACATATATCCGATTGGCAAACCCGACGAAAGTCGGCGACGCAAAGCTATGGGTCTACAATCACGATAAGTGGTCATGACTGCCAGGTTGCAAAGAAAACACCTGATTTGTGATGCTTACCCATAGCAACTTAAATCAGGTGTTTTCTTATCGGAGACGCACCACTCAAACGCATACCCGCAAAAACGGGGTGCATAACTAATAAGGAGAATTACCATGTTACGAAACTCGAAAGTCCTATTGATTGCACTGGTTATCTTTATGGTTGCCGGGTCAGCGTATGCTTTTGCCGCAGCCAATACCGTCCCCGCCAGCACCGCTGGCTCCGGTACCAGCTCTGTGAGTGGATACACTGTCAGCGGCCTCGTCTACGATCTTGATGCCACTGACCCAACGATTGTTGACGCCATCACATTCTCCATCTCCCCTGACACAGGCTCAGACAAAGCGCTGGCCGTATTCATTCAAACCGAGGCCGCCGGGACCTGGACTTCCTGCACCCTGGCTGACGGTACGCTTCCAGCAGTTGATGTAACCTGCACCTTTGGGGCCTTGGCCCTCGCAGACGTGGACGCTGTGAACGTCGTCGCCAACGGCACAGTTGATCCGAACCCGTAAACGCGGTAGCATCTAGCACCCCCAAAGTACAAGCCGCGTCAATGGCTTCTACTTTGGGGGCGTTCTTCTGTACCTTCATCATCGCGCCAATACCTACTACACATTCACTTATGCGCTCTCCAGCCCGCTCTGTCTCCTTTTTCTCAAATATATTCCTCGTCGCAGCACTGGCAGGAATGTGGTTCGCATTCGCCCCTACCAAAATCGGTGGGGGTGCATCTTATGTGATCGTACAAGGCAACAGCATGGAGCCGCGCTTTTCGCGCGGTGATCTTGTTATTATTCGTAAAGCAACTGACTATTCAGTCGGCGATATTGTCACTTATTGGGATAACACGCTCCCCGCTCACGTCATCCATCGCATCGTTGGCATCGAACAGGATCGCTTCCTGCTCAAAGGTGATAACAACGGCTGGATCGACATCACACGCCCTGCTTTCTCCGACATCGTCGGTAAATTATGGCTTCACATTCCACGCCTGGGAAAACAGATAGAATGGATGCGAGTTCCGCTTCACTTTGCATTCATTATTGCACTATTCGGAGGCATTCTTATGGCCACTTTATTTTCAAAGCCCCGCAACACTCAGGGAAAAACAACTACTTCGGCTGCGCCACATTATCTTGAAGCTGGCCTTTATATTGCCGGAGCCATCTTCCTGATTTTTTTTGGCTTATCCGTTTACGCCTTCAGCAAGCCCGCCTTCGTCCCTGCGAGCGCAACTCTCTACCAGCAGGAAGGGCATTTTTCCTATACCGCAGCCAGCATTCCCGGTATTTATGACGAAGCAACGATTCGTTCAGGAGAACCCATTTTCCCGAGCCATACCTGTCTGATGAACGTTAACTTCTCATACTATCTTTCAAATGCACAACTGCAAGGCATCACCGGTAGCCATCAAATGTATGCTCGTGTGTCGGATGAAAAAAGCGGCTGGCAACGCACCATCCCAATGAATCAAAAAAATCCCTTCAGCGGGAACTCCTTTGCATCTACAGGGACAATTGACATCTGCCAGATTGAGCTTCTAGTCGCATCACTGGAAGAACAAACCGGATTAAAAAACAGCAATTACAAACTTGAGATCATCGCCCCCGTTCTCATCTCCGGCTCTGTGTCAGGGAAAAATATTACCGACTTCTTCTCTCCCGTTCTCGCCTTCCGCTTTGATAA
The DNA here is from genome assembly GCA_050293165.1 of Anaerolineales bacterium. Taxonomy (GTDB): domain Bacteria; phylum Chloroflexota; class Anaerolineae; order Anaerolineales; family Villigracilaceae; genus Desulfolinea. The sequence goes on from JBNKMO010000268.1 coordinate 6,040, forward strand.
AGTGCACGTTTATCTGGAAAGCAGCGACAAAAGCGATGCTGCCTTCACCTTCACGAAAATCGGAGAAAACAACGGGGTTATCAGCGAGCAAGCAAATTACGTTAATATATTCCGCCTAGAAGTTGATCTCCAAAGTATGCGTATTCTCGCAGCCACTGGCTTACTCTTTTCGCTCGGAACCCTTGCCATCATTGCCACTTATATTTACCTCATCGCGCAGGAAGACCCTGAGTTTTTGCTACGGCTCAAATACAGCAGCCTATTGGTCGATGTGCAGGGAACAACCTTTAAGCCTCTGCTCCCTGTTGTTGACGTTGATTCAATAGAAACGTTAGCCAAACTGGCGGAACGTCACGGCACCATGATCCTGCATGTCGCGCACCCCATGCTGCATGATTATCTTGTCCAGATATCACAATCTACATATCGCTATTCATTAAACCGCAGCGGACGCCCCCCTGTAGAAGCACCGTCCTCCGAAAAACAAATATTTTCCTATCCCACTACTCCCCAACAGAACGCATATCCGCAGCAACCTGTTGCAACACCACAACAAGAGCCAAACAATCCTAAGAAAGGATACTGGTAGCCATGTGGCGACGCATTCAAATTTTCGCAGGCGGTTTATTCCTGCTTGTTACAGCCAGCATTTTCTCAGCATTTGCGGCGGGCGTATCCGTTCCTCCGGCAAACGCTGGCATACAATCCTTGCCAGCAAATGCCGACACATTTAAACCTTCCGCATGTGCCGGGCTTATCTTGAGCAATCTCATTACAGGGAGCGGCACCATCACAGGCACAGCGGGCAACGATCTCATCCTAGGGGGACCAAACGCAGACACAATTGATGGTCAGGGCGGAGACGACTGCATTCTAGGCGGTGGCGGGGACGATACGATCACGGGCGGCGCAGATGTTGACATTTGCATAGGCGGTCCCGACAACGACACTTTTATCACCTGTGAAGCTGAATACCCCTAATTCCAATCCTATAAAGCTTCAAAATCCTTTGATTCACCCAGCGGGACACCTTTAACAGACCGATCAATCCGACGCAGCAGGCTTGAAAGGACGTTGCCACTACCGACCTCCACAAAAGTGGTAACACCGCTAGCGATCATTGCCTGAACGCTCTCTGTCCAGCGAACGCGGGATGTCAGTTGCAGGCGCAGATCGGATTCAATCTCAGCGACTGATTTCAGCAACGACGCCGTCACGTTACCGACGACGGGCAAACTTGCTTCCCTTATCTCGGTGTCTGCCAGAGCCAGATCAAATTCCGTTTGCACCGCGCTCATCAGCGGGGAATGCGCTGCAATACTCACCGCCAAAGGGACAGCTCTGCGCGCGCCTGCAGCCTTTGCCAGATCAAGCGCACGTTCAAGCGCAGGCTGCGCTCCCGAAATAACGACTTGTCCCGGGCAATTATCATTCGCCACCTCGACGACGTCGTCGCCATCGCTGGCTTCGTTACAAACCTGCTCAAGGGTTGGAATATCGAGTCCGAGAATGGCAGCCATCCCGCCGGGGGCGATTTCGCCCGCGCGCTGCATTAGCTCACCACGGCGACGCACGAGACGCAAGCCCGCTTCAAACGAGAATGCGCCAGCAGCTGCCAGCGCGCTCAACTCGCCGAGAGAATGCCCGGCAACGGAAACAGGTTGAAATTCGGGGGCGATTTCGGAGAAAACTCTCCACGCGGCAATTGAGTGAACGAAAAGCGCCGGCTGGGTGTTAGCCGTATCATTGAGCGCATCCGCATCTTCCCCCCACATCAATGCTGAGAGTGAAAATCCGAGGATATTGTTAGCTTCTTCGAAAGTCTCGCGTGCAGTGGCGTATGCCGTCGCGAGCTCTTTACCCATGCCGAGGGCCTGCGATCCCTGACCGGGGAAAATAAAGGCTGTTGCTTGCGGGTTTAAGTTCATATAATTCTCCTGTCCCCCCTTTAAACACAAACGAGCCGTGATGGTCACGGCTCTGTTTGTCAATTCAGGGTTTTATTTCTCTTTTGCGACTTCGATTACTTCGCGTCCTTTGTAGAAACCACATTCGGGGCAAACGGTATGCGGCAAGCGCATGGAACCGCAATTGCTGCAGGTGGTCAGATTGCGAGGTTTGAGGAAGTCGTGGGCGCGACGACGATCACGGCGGCCTTTGGAAACTTTACGTTTTGGCAACGGGGTCATGTGTCTTTCTCCTTAATACAAGCATCGGGCAGTGCCCGATGTCATTTTCTGAACAAGCGCGCTGATTATAGCGGCGTTGACTAGTGACGTCAAGACTAATTCGTTGTACAATTCGACTCATGGAAATCAAAATAGCAGCATCAAAAGTGAAAAAATACGCCGTTTCAAAAAGCGGCGACACGCTTGAAATCATAGAACGCCCAAATGGGGGGCTTTCGGTCGTTTTAGCGGATGGTCAAACTTCCGGGCGTGGAGCAAAAGCGATCTCAATGATGGTGGTTCGCAAAGTGATTAGCCTGTTGGCAGAAGGTGTTCGTGATGGCGCTGCCGCACGTGCAGCCTCTGACTACCTTTATGTGGACAAAATGGGCAAAGTCTCTGCGACACTCAACATCGCTTCTGTGGATTTACGTACCAAAACAGTCGTGCTCTCGCGCAATAACCCATCCCCAACCTATGTCTGTTATGGCAACAGGATGGAAATTCTGCATTCCGACAGCTCTCCCATCGGCATCGCGCGCGATATTCGTCCCGCCATCAGCGAGATCAATCTTGAGCCGGGCCTAACCATCGTAATCTACACCGACGGTTTAACCCACGCGGGAAAACGCCGTGGTCATCCGATGGATATTCAAACTGCTATCCAGGCCATGCTGGATGACGAATTACAAGTTGATCCACAAGAAATCGCTGATGCGTTGCTTGCCCATGCTGTTCGTCTGGATGAAAATCGCCCCGCCGATGACATCAGCGTTGTCGTCTTGCATGTTACTGCCGCAGAGAACGATCCTGTACGCCGCATGAATGTCTCCCTCCCAATCGGGCCGGGGTAATTCTCTGCCGATGAAGAAACGACAACGACGCTGGCAGGCGAGCTGGCGCGACACGAAACTATTACTACGGGAGTTTCGTGCACCGCTGCTCATTTTTGGGGTCGCCATGGTGGGAGGTGGCATCCTCTACCAGCGGATCGGCGCAGTTGTCGGCGAGCCAGTACATGATTTGTCAGAAGCCATCTACTTGGTGCTGACGCTCTCTTTCCTGCAACCCAGCGGGGATTTCCCAAACCATCCCTTATTGGAAGCTTTTTACTTCATCATGCCGTTAATCGGGCTCGGCATCCTCGCGCAGGGACTTGCCGACTTCGGCATCATGCTTTTTAAGCGTAGAACACGTAGCAAGGAGTGGGAAATGGCAATCGCCTCCACCTTTCAAGGACATACTATTCTGGTCGGCCTAGGTCATTTAGGCTTTCGCGTTGCCCAACACATGACCGCACTTGGGGAAAAAGTCGCCGTCATCGAGATGGACCCCAAAGACCATCTTATTGACGCCGTACGCGAGATGGGCATTCCCGTTATTCAGGATGATGCTTCACGCGAATCAACGCTTGAAAAGGCGGGCATCGATAAAGCACGCGCTGTGACGCTCTGCATCCAGTCTGATGCGCTCAATTTGCAGATCGCAGTCAAGGCACGCCAACTCAACCCCGATGTCGAGATCGTCATTCGTATTTTTGACGAGGATTTTGCCCGATCCATCCAGGAGCAGTTTGGTTTCATCGCCTTAAGTGCCACCAGCATGTCCGCGCCAGCCTTCGCCGCAGCAGCAGCGGGGATGGAGATCACCCACCCCATCACAGTTGAGGGTGAGCCGCTAAGCCTTGCGCGTGCCTGCATCCCAAAAACATCCAAGCTCAAAAGTAAAACCGTCGAGTTTATCGAAGAACATTACGATGTCAGCGTTGTGCTTTTGCGGCGTGGCGAGGAAGCTGATATGCACCCGGCTGGCAAACGTATTCTTGAAACGGAAGACACCATCGCCATTCTCGGCAACCCTGACAAGATCAGTTTACTTGTCCATGACAACCGCTAAAGAAAAACCGCTTATTGGCATTGTAGGACCTTGTTCGGCCGGAAAGTCGACATTGGTTGCAGATTTAAAAAAGTATGGGGTCAGAACGCGGCATATCGCGCAGGAGCATTCTTACGTCAAGGATATGTGGCGCAGATTATCCAACCCCGATCTACTCATCTTTCTGGATGTGTCCTATCCCGTTGCACAAGAGCGACGCCAACTCGCGTGGACAGAGTCGGAATACGAAACACAGGTTCACCGTCTACGCCACGCTCGTGAGCACGCCGATTTTTTCATCATCACAGACGGAATAAGTCCCGAAGATGTGCTTAAAAAAGTTCTGGACTTCCTAAAGGAAATTGACTATGCGTAAACTGCTCCCCGCCCTTTTATCTGTGCTTCTGCTTCTGGCAGGCTGCCAAACGCAGGCCGCCACCCCCCTGCCAGATTCTGCGACTGCTGAAGAAGAAAAAGTTTCAACGCCGGAGATAATCGAATCTGATGAGTACTCGACAGAAAGCTTCCCCGGATGGGATGAACGCGACATTTTTAAGAGCGGCTTGATTCCGTCTCAACAGCATTATCTCGAAGAGTTAGCGGATGCCCCCATCTACCACCTCGACTACGAGATTGACGCTGACCTCGTTACAATCCGCGGGCACGAGGAGATTTCTTATACCAATCAGGAAAATGTTCCGCTTGACAAAATTGTTTTTCATCTCTTCCCCAACATTTTAGGCGGCGAGATGAGTATTGGGCATGTCAGTGTCAACGAAGATGATGTTTCTGTTGAGTACGGCATCCAAAACAGCACCATGTCAGTATTGCTCCCTGCTCCGTTACAGCCAAAAGAGAATATCGCCATCGCCATTGACTTCACCACCATTGTCCCAACTGAGTTGGAAAACAATTACGGTGTCCTTGCTTCAACCGAAGGCGTACTTGCACTGGCACATGCGTACCCAATGCTTTCCGTCTATGACGATGAAGGCTGGAACACCGCCCTCCCCGCAGCACAAGGCGATGTTACTTACGGGGATGCGAGCTTCTATATCGTGCGAGTTAACGCACCAAAAGAACTCGTGCTCGTATCGTCCGGAAACGAAATCACAGGAAAAGTCGAGGGTGACCGACTGACTAGACTCTTTGCAATAGGGCCCGCGCGAGATTTTTATCTCGCCGTCAGCGCGGATTACAACTGCATCAAAGAAGCTTTCGCTACATACACGATCAAAAGCTGTGCCCCGGCAGAAATGAAGGACGGAGCAGAGATGGCGCTGAATGTCGCGGCAGAAGCATTAGAGATATTTGGCGAAGCCTACGCACCCTATCCATATACCGAATTTGATATTGCCAGCATCCCTACCTATGCACTGGGGATTGAATATCCCGGCATGACAGCTCTGAATGTAAATATCTATGACCTTTCCGCCGACTTTAACGGAACCCCGGCCAGCATCTATCTCGAATCAACTGTAGCCCATGAGGTCGGGCACCAGTGGTTTTACAATCTGGTCGGCAACGATCAGCTTGACGAACCCTGGCTGGATGAGTCGCTCGCCCAGTACATCACCTGGCAATATTACAACGCCCGTTATGGTGAGAGCGCAGGAACTGGCTTCAGCAACGCGCTGAACGACCGTTGGGGGCGCATTGATTACGCTGAAGTCGCAATCGGCAAACCTGTCACGGCCTACAGCGATAAAGAGTACAGCGGCATTGTTTATGGGCGCGGCGCATTCTTTTTCGAGGCGCTTAAAAACGAAATGGGCACAGAAAGATTTGACGCTTTTCTTGCGGAGTACACACAAAGTCAGGAATGGGATATTGCCTCTGCAGAAAGCTTACGCGCATTGGCTGAAAAAGATTGTAATTGTGACCTTGAAAATTTGTTCAACGAGTGGATTTACTAAGAACCACCAACAACATCCTTTCATTGCTGTTTCATAGGCAGATTTGCATAAAATCTGCCTATTCTATCAATTCAAATCACCAAAAGGGTGTATAATCGTGCCGCCACCCAAGCATGGTGGTATTTTTATGATTGGAGTAGAGTATATGATAAAACGCCAAAACACTCGCTTGGCCGTCATCGCCATTGTTATTGCGCTTGCGCTCTGGATTGACCTAAGCGATACACTCTTCATCACGAATCCCTTCAACGGGAATGTGATCTACGACCGCGATGTAAGTCCGCAACTGGGTCTTGATCTGCGCGGCGGCTTACAGGTTTTGCTTGAAGCAGACCTCCCCGCTGACGTAGAAGTCTCCACCGATTCAATGGAAGTGGCTCGCCGCGTCATTGAAAATCGTACCAACGCGCTCGGTGTTGCCGAAAATGTCGTTCAAATCGCTGGTGACCGCCGCATCGTTGGTGAGTTCCCGGGACTGAAAGACACCGAGGGCGTCATCAACACCATTCAACAAACGGGCTTGCTCGAATTTGTTGATATGGGTGATACACCCCTGCCCGCCGGCACGATCATCGAAACGGATTACGGTCTCTCCCCTTCCGCAACTCCGGCAGAAACTGATCCTAACGCAACCGATCCCACCACAACAGACGCTGCGCCGACCGTTTATCACACCGTGATGACCGGAGAAGCTCTTTCTGAAGTTGGTGTTTCCCAAAACAATGTTAGCCAGTTCCAAATTGCCTTTTCGTTGACAGACTCCGGTAGCGACATCTTTGGAACCTATACAGCTGCAAACGTCGGTAAATATCTTGCTATCGTGCTCGATAAAGAAGTGATCTCCGCTCCGCGTATTGATAGCGCCATCACTGGCGGCAGCGGCGTCATCACTGGACAATTTGACTATGAGAGCGCCAACAACCTTGCCGTCCAGTTGCGCTATGGTTCGCTCCCCGTCCCGCTTAAGATCGTTGAAAGTCGCATCATTGGACCGACCCTCGGTGAAGATTCCCTTCAACGAAGTTTGAAAGCTGGTTTGGTTGGTATCATCATTGTCATCCTCTTCATGGCGATCTACTACCGCTTACCCGGTGCCACGGCAGACATCTCAATTCTCTTTTACGCGGCCATCGCTTTTGCCATCTTCAAAGGCATCGGCGTAACCATGACATTGCCGGGCATCGCCGGTTTCATGTTGAGTACTGGCTCCGCGCTCGATGCGAATATTCTCGTCTTTGAACGTCTCAAAGAAGAGCTTCGCAAGGGGCGCACCCTTAAACAAGCCTTCGATATGGCATGGTCACGCGCACTCCCATCCATCCGTGACTCGAACGCCGCCGTACTGATCACATCCGCGATCCTTTTCTGGTTCGGAAGTGCCTTCGGCGCAACCATCGTAAAAGGCTTCGCCATCACCTTGGCATTGGGTGTGATTATCTCCCTCTTCTCCGCCCTCTATATCACAAAAACGCTCCTCGCAGTTGCGCTTGACAAGATCAAGATCGAAAACTACGAGCGCTGGTTCGGAATTTAAAAGGAGCAGATTATGAACTTACTTGGTAAACGCTACCTTTTCTTCGCGATTTCCGCGATCGTCATCCTGCCTGGCTTGATCATTCTTGCCACCGGCGGATTACCCCTCTCCATCGACTTCACCGGTGGCAGCTTGCTTGAAGTCACCTTCGCTGGCACAGCACCGCAACCCGCTGAAGTTCTTGCCGTCTACGAAGAGGCCAATATCAGAGACGCACAAGTCCAGACAACGGAAACAGGCGGCATCATTATTCGCTCAGAATTCCTGGACAACGACAAGCGCGATGCTCTACTCTCTACAATGAGCGATACCTTCGGTGAAACTACCATTCAGCGCTTCGACAGCGTTGGCCCCAGCATCGGCGAACAAGTCACATCGCGCGCGGCAATGGCAATCACTGTCTCTTCGCTGCTCGTCGTGCTCTACATCGCGTGGTCATTCCGCGGTGTCAAAGGCGCCTATCGCTACGGTATCTCCGCTGTTCTTGCTATGATTCACGACGTAGCGCTGATCTTCAGTATTTCGGCAGTCGGCGGTCTTCTCTTCGGCTGGGAGATCGACTCGCTCTTCCTAACCGCCCTCCTGACTGTGATCGGCTTCTCGATGCAAGACTCCATCGTCGTCTTCGACCGCATCCGTGAAAACTCCAGCACCCTGCGTCGTTTGGAATATGAAACTCTCGTCAATCACTCCATCGTCCAAACCTTGCAGCGCTCCATCAACACCCAGTTGATGACCGTCGAATTCCTGCTGCTGGCACTCGCCTTCTTTGGCGGCGTCACCCTGCGTCAATTCGTCGTCGTGCTCTTGGTTGGTCTCATGAGCGGAACCTACTCATCCATTTTCATCGCCGCTCCCGTCCTTGTGGTCTGGGAAAAGCAGGAGTGGAAAACCTGGTTCAAGAAAAAAGCAACCGCCTAAACTAAAGTAAAATAGCGCATCAAATGATGCGCTATTTTTTTATTTAAGGACGATACATATGAAACGAACAGTTTTCTTGTTTTTAGCTTTTGCCCTCATCATCAGTGGATGCACATCCCCAGCACCTTCCCCTACGGATACGCCCCTTCCTGCACCTGCCACCGCGACAGAAGAATCTGCCTCGCCCGAAACATCCCCAGCCACACCCACCCCACCCGAGGCTCCGACCGAAACCCCAATGCCTAAAGAAATTTGGTATCCGCCCCTTGGCAGCTCTTTTTCATGGCAGCTTGGCGTAAATGACGAAATCAACACGGCATTCGACGCAGATATTTACGACCTGGATGCCTTTGAAACGGAAGCAAGCCTAATATCCGCTTTGCACGCACAGGGCAAAAAAGCTTTTTGCTATATCTCTGTTGGGAGCTGGGAAGATTGGCGGCCTGACGCAGCGGATTTTCCATCCGAAATAATCGGCAACGACTACGAGGGCTGGGATGGCGAAAAATGGCTCGACATCCGCCAGATCGATTTGCTCGCGCCGATCATGCGCGCCCGCCTGGATCTATGCGCTAGCAAAGGCTTCGATGGGGTTGAACCAGACAATATGGATTTGCACTGGGCCGATACAGGCTTTGAGATCGGGTACGATGATCAGCTTGCCTACAATATTTGGCTTTCTGAAGAAGCGCACGCACGCGGGCTCTCAATTGGGCTAAAGAATAACGAGGAGCAGGTGAAAGATTTGCTACCCCATTTCGATTGGGCGCTAACTGAAGATTGCTTTGTCGGCGAATGGTGCCAGGAAATGATCCCTTTCATCGAGGCAGGCAAACCCGTTTTCGCCGTCGAATACTCAGACGAGATCACCCCTGAAGATTTCCAAGCGATTATTTGCCCACCAGCAGCAGATTTGCAATTCTACGCCATTCTGAAAAACCGCAATCTTGATGAGTATAGAGCGGAATGCCCCTAGCACATAATTAACTCACTTATGCACGAAACCTTATTCATTTGTTCTCATGTATAATTTTTTAAGTAGTAAAACCTTGCTTACATTCACTTCGGAGGCAGTATGGGAAAAGAAAATAAGGATTTAAAAAACGAGATGCATCTTGAATTCCTAAAAACACTGCACGACGAGAAGATCAAGACGCAAGGCGAACGTGCTACTTACACCACAAGTAAGTTCGCATTTATTACTGGTTTATTCGGCTTAGGGGCATTACGCATTGGCGAAATGAACTTCAGTATACTCCTCTACTTTATCCCCGTCATTGCTATTGGGTACGACTTATACATTCGCGCTGCCGATTTGAGCATCAAGAAAATCGGAGCCTTTTTACGAAACGATCCTGAAGCAGGCACCACCAAAGCAGAGAAAGCATGGGAAAGATTTTCGTCCAAGCATCGCGATAAGCTAGCACAAATTGCGACTACTTTGTTTTCTTATGTGATCATTTTCGCTGCAGCAGCATCTATATTTGCGCTAGAAGAAGAAAAGGGCCAAACCTTCTATACCATATTCACCATTTGGCTCACACTTAGTGTAATTAGCAATCTTTTTTTGTGGTACGGCCATAGAAAAGAGATAAAAAGGCTCGATGAATATCAACCTAAAGATTCAGCCGGTGGCACCAATGAATAAGGATGATGAAACCAACAATACGCCATCTCCATTCAAACGCATCAAAGCCCCAGACGCCCTGCGCGGACTGATCATGATATTCATGGCGCTTGACCATGCCAATCAATTCATCGCCCAAAAGCACTCACCCGGCGAGTATTGGGGTGGACCTTTTCCAAACTATCACGACGCACTCTCTTTTCTAACGCGCTGGGTCACCCACCTCGCCGCACCAGGCTTCTTCTTCCTGATGGGCATGGGGATGTGGCTCTTCACCCAGTCCCGCCGCGAAAAAGGCTGGAGCAACTGGCAAATCATCGGTCATTTCATTTTACGCGGTGCGATACTGATTGCCCTGCAATTTTTTATCGTTAACCGAGCCTGGGAACTCTCCCCCGGAGGCTGGTTCCTGGAAAATTACGTCGGCGTGCTTTTTGCGCTCGGCGGAACAATGATCGTCCTCTCTTCTCTTCCATTGGATAAAACACATCGTTTACTCCCTCTTACAATCCTGTTTCTTTTTACTAGCGGATTTTTCCTCCCTGATCCAAGCACTTGGGGAGAGCCAGTTAGTACCATCCAGCGCCTATTCACCACCCCCGGCGGTGACTTAGCCCTCTGGGTCAACTACCCCATCTCACCCTGGATGCCGCTGGTCATGCTCGGTATGCTCTTCGGGCATTGGTTCAACATCGACAGAGACAAAGCTTATCAGCGCGCCCTGTGGATCGGCACAACCTTTCTGATCGCCTTTGTCATTACTCGCCCGCTCGGCAATTTCTGGAATATCCGCCCGCTGCCAACCGAAAACTGGATCGACTTCCTCAATGTGGTCAAATACCCACCCAGCCTAACCTTCATCTTCATGACGATGGGGATCAACCTGCTGCTTTTATGGGGATTCTCAAAGATGGAAAAAGTGCTCGCTCCCCTGACCGTTTTCGGGAAAACGCCCCTCTTCTTCTACATTGTCCATCTTTATCTGTATGCCGCATTGGGAACTTGGTTCATCCCCAACGGGACGAGCATCGTAGCCATGTTCCCATACTGGCTGCTCGGCTTGGTTATTCTCTACCCACTCTGTATCGGCTACATACGTCTAAAAAAGACGGCTGTCTTAAAATCTGTCCTACAATTCTTCTAATGGTACATCTCCAAGAATGAAAAAAACGATCATCATCGGCGCCGGGCCAGCCGGTCTTATGGCAGCCGAAACCCTCGCCAAAAACGGCATTCACGTTGACATCTACGATGCCATGCCTTCGGCGGGACGCAAGTTTCTCATCGCAGGCAAAGGCGGACTGAACCTAACCCACGCCGAGCCTTACGAGACCTTCGTCACGCGCTATCGCGATGCCGCAAACCTGCGCCCCTATCTTGATGCCTTCCCCCCCGACGCACTCCGCCAATGGGCAAAAGAACTCGGTTTTGAGACATTCATTGGCTCTTCAGGCAAAGTCTTCCCAGAAGGGATGCAAGCCGCACCGCTGCTAAAAGCCTGGCGCGAACGGCTCATCGCACAAGATGTAACCTTCCACTTTCAACATTGCTGGCTGGGCTGGGACGAGAATCACGCCCTTCGTTTCGAGACTGCTGATGGCGAGATTTTAACGGAAGCTGATGGGGGCATTCTGGCGCTCGGCGGCGGAAGCTGGCCCAAAACAGGCTCGACCGGCGCTTGGGTCTCCATCCTGCAAGAGCGCGGCATCCCCATCCAGCCGCTCAAACCCGCCAATTGCGGTTTCAATATCCAATGGAGCGAGCATTTCAAAACCCGTTTCGCAGGCGAGCCGATTAAATCCGTCGCGCTATCCTTCAACGGGCGCACCGAACGTGGCGAATTCGTCATCACTGAGCACGGCATCGAGGGCAATCTCGTCTACAAATTTTCGGCAGACTTGCGTGATGCCATCGAAAAAAGCGGCAGCGTCACCATCCATTTGGATTTGCTACCCGAAAAGGAATTAACTCAACTTTTCAAACATCCACGCGGGAAACGCAGCTTTTCAAGCCACTTAAAGAAAGAAACAGGATTGAGCAGGGCAAAAACCAACCTAATCTGGGAAGTGCTGCCGCACGGCACGCCCCCAGACTTAGGCTTGCTTGGCGCGACCCTAAAATCTCTCCCGCTAACATTACTCTCCTCCCGCCCCCTCGACGAGGCGATCAGCAGCGCAGGCGGCGTCCCCTTTGCAGCGCTGGACGCTAACCTGATGCTCAACAATATCCCCGGCACCTTCTGCGCAGGCGAAATGCTCGATTGGGAAGCTCCAACCGGCGGCTACCTGCTGACTGCCTGTTTCGCAACCGGCAAAGCCGCAGGAGAAGGCGTACTTAACTGGCTTTCAAGGAACTAAACATGACCAAACACGAAGCCCTACTCGAAAAAATGATGGAAGTTTTGCGCGAACGTTACGGCGAGCGCGTGGACGATTCTCTCTTTCCACCACCGATCTTTGATCTAATGCAAGGCGAGCTGCTTGAAATTGATCTCGACAAAGCCTTGCTCAAAGCACGTTTTCCCGTGCTGGAGAGTTACCAAAACCCCTACCACATCATGCAGGGCGGAATGCTCGCCACCGCCGTCGACAATACGATTGGGCCCTTGAGCGTACTCGTCGCCCCACCCAACGTGACCCGCACCTTAGAAATGAAATACAGCCGCCCTGTCACCATGGAGATGAGCGAGATCATCATCACCGCCAAGCTCATCAATCAAGACGAACATCGCCTCTACATCAACGCGGAAGTGCGCAGCCCGGACGGAGAAAAACTCGCCACGGCCAAAGCCGTACATTGGGTCGTAAAGAAGTAAGAACTTGAGATTTTCAAG
>JBNKMO010000269.1:0-7963 GCA_050293165.1 Anaerolineales bacterium
AATTTGGTTTCATAAAAAATACCCCTCGTCAGCGATGACGAGGGGCACTCAAAGTAAAAGGACGGATTAAACGTCAAACGCCCATTCGCCGCCGCGCATAACAGGCTCTATGCTGCCATCGGCTTTGATACCGTCCACATCAAGCTCGCCTGAGCCAAACATGAAATCGACGTGAATATTGCTGTTATTGCCGCCCGCCGCAAAGAACTCATCATTCGACATGGCGGGACCGCCTTCGAGATTGAACTTATAGGCGCGACCAAGCGCAAGATGACAGGATGCGTTCTCGTCATAGAGTGTGTTCAGGAAAACAACATTTGACTGTGAGATCGGCGACATAAAGGGAACAAGCGCGACTTCACCAAGAGCGCCAGCCTGTTCATCAGTGTTGATCATTTCACGCAGGGCATCTTCGCCTTTTTCAGCAGAGAGCGCAACAACTTTACCTTTTTCAAAGGTCAGGCTGAAATTCTCGATCATGCTGCCATAATAACTGAGCGGCTTGGTGGACGCGACCGTGCCTTCGGTCATATCTTTGTGCGGAAGCGTGAAGACTTCTTCTGTGGGGATATTGGCAACATAAGGTGTTTTGTCAGCAGAAGCACTGCCACCACCCATCCAAATATGCCCCTGGGGCAAACCGACTTTGAGATCGGTACCGGGGGCACGCAAATGCAAGGATGCGTACTGCCTGGCAGTCAGTGCTTCGCGGCGAAGTTTGAGTTCAGCGAGATGCTGTTGCCAAACAGCAACAGGATCATCGGTATCAAGGCGGCAAAGGGTGAAAACTTTATTCCAGAGCTTTTCTTCGGCTTCTTCAACACTCAGATCAGGGAAAACGCGCTTCGCCCAATCTGGCGTAGGCGGACAGACCAGATTCCACTGTGTGATGCTTTGTCCCTGCAACTCACCGATCGGGCGATAGTTTTTCGCAGCAGTCTGCCGACTGGTGGAAACCGATTCAGGATCCATGCCTTTGAGCAGTTCAGGATCGGCGCCGGAAACCTGCAAATAAGCGGCACCCTCTTGAATTTCCTGGGCGACGCCCGCGTACATCCATTCGGCAGCACGATCAAAAGAATCGCGCGGCGCGTACTGGTGACGAATCTTGTTGAGTTGTTCATCCAGCCAGACCACTGTCACCAATGGGCTGCCAACCTGATAGGCAGCGGTAACAATTTCACGCACGAGCGGCGCGGTATTATGTCCGGCACGCACAACAACTTTTTGCCCTTCTTGCACATTCAAACCGACCTTAACGATCAGTTCTGCATATTTCTTCAGCTTCTCTTCAAAGTTTTCAATGGTCATCTTTTCCTCGTTTTATTTAGACAGAAGATACTACAAAAGATCTTTTGGATAGAACCTTAGACAGCCCTAAGATTATCAGAAAGCGGATAAAAAAAGAAGACCTTGTCTTTTACAAGGTCTTCAAAAGGACATTTTATGAGCTTTATGCAGCTTCCGTTTTTGCGTTGCTCTCTTTGCGCGCCTTCCAGGCTTCAATGAAAACCGGCACCAAGGAGATCATAATGATCGCCAAAATCACAATCGAGAAGTTATGCTTCACAAAGTCAATATTGCCGAAGAAATAGCCGGCAAAGGCAAAAAGCGGGACCCAGATCAAGCCACCGAAAACATTGTAGGAGAAGAAATATTTATAAGACATCTGCCCTACGCCAGCCACGAAAGGCGCAAAGGTGCGAATGATCGGCACGAAACGAGCGAGGAAGATCGTCTTGCCGCCGTGCTTTTCAAAAAACTCATGGGTTTTATCGAGATATTCCTTCTTGACCCATTTGCTATCGTAGGCTCTCTCGCCAAGAGAATGACCGATCCAATAGTTGGCGGTATCCCCTAAAATGGCGGCAACCATCAAAAGACCAACCAACGTGTAAATGTTAAGGGCGCCGAGCGCAGCGAAAGTCCCCGCCGCAAAGAGCAAGGAATCACCGGGGAGGAAAGGCATCACAACCAAGCCCGTCTCGATAAAGATCACCACAAAAAGGATTGCGTAAGTCCACGTACCGTATTGGGTAATGATGTCGCTTAGGTAAACATCCAGATGGATAAAAATATCGACAAATTGTGTTAGAAGATCCATTTTTTACTCACTTTTCTGTTGATTAAGGTAACAGCGGGCGATTATACACCATATTAGCGTTCTTCAATCCACACATGCAACAAAAGATCACCCGGCGGCAGAATCTCGCCAATCTGCTGGTCGCGCGGCGCAAGCTGCTCAAGCACATCCATACCGCTAATGACCTGCCCAAAGACCGTATAGATTCCGTTCAAATCCGATTGAGCATCATAGGTAATAAAAAATTGGCTGCCATTTGTATTCTCGCCCAGGTTCGCCATCCCCACCACACCGGCGCGATCAAAGGTCAACGTTTCATCGATCTCGTCGGCAAAGAAATAGCCCGGGGTCCCCTGCCCGGTTCCGCTCGGGTCGCCCGCCTGTGCCACAAAACCGGGGATTACACGGTGAAAAGTGATCCCGTCGTACCAAGCCTGCTGCGCCAAAAAGACAAAATTATTCACCGCCACGGGTGCCTGCTGCGTGTAAAACTGGATCACCACTTCGCCGTACTCAGTCTCCAAATGCGCCAGATACTCCTTACTCAAGTCGATCACCATCGGCGGGCAGGATGTGAACTGTTTTTCGCCCAAAACGATCAGCGCTGTGATCTGGCGCAAACTCGCCAAATCAAGCGGGCCTGAATAAATCTGCCCATTGATGAGCAAAAAGGGGATTCCAGGGATGCCAATCTCAATACCTTCTGTGAAGGATTGTGATACTTGCTCCGCAAGCGCATCGGATCGCAGATCAGCGACGAGTTGTGTCCCATCCATACCGAGCGTGGAGGCTTGGTCGGCCACCCACGTCTCAAAAGCGGATTCTGTTAACTCGCCCCAAGCAGCTTGGTCGGCAAAAAGAAGCTCCTGTAAGGCCCAATCACCGCCCTGCAACGCCGCTGCATGGACAGCCTGTGCCGCCAAGCCCGCCAACTCATGTCCAGCGTTGGTGACCAGTGGAAAGTCGCGATAAACAATGCGTACATCCTGCGGGAATTCTTCGTACAGCGCCATCAAGTTCGGCGCGAAAGCTGCACAGCCGAGGCATTGAAAGTCGCTGTATTCGATAAAAGTTACAGCGGCATCTTCTTCACCCAAAATGCGATCATCTGCCCCTACAGGAGGAAAGAGCGAATCTTCCTGCGCTGAGGGGGTTGGCATGCTGTTCATCGCAAAGCACTCGCTCAAAGGCTGCTGCGTTGCCGTCGGCAGTGGGAGTGGTGTATTCGTTGGGACAGGCGTCGGAGTTGGGTTGGTCGTGGACGCACAAGCACTTGTGAAAAGCGCCGCCAAAAGCAAAAAAAATATTCTTTTCAGCATCATAGGTTTCTCAATCATCTATTCTTCGATCATCCCCAATAACTCGTCAAACGAATCCACCCAGCGGATGCGCTCAACGAACTCTTCCAACGAGGTGCTTTGCTCACGCAGGGCACGCACGGCAGGCCCGACCGGGTCTTCACCCGCTGCGCCACCGGGGCTGTCCGCATAGGCGCCGTAAAAGGCGAAGTACGCCTGATTCAGTTTACGGATGGCGTAGCCATTCTCCCAGAAGACCTGCCGACGTGCTTCCATATAGGCTTCGGCTTCTTCGATCTTTCCATCAGCGAGGAGCGCGTCCACTTGCAGGCGCGTTTCACGCATCTCGGCGCGGTAGTCAAAGGGAGTGTCCTCAGGGTCGGGCATCCCGTCGACAGACGAGAGCAAGTCAACAGGCGGGCGTTCCGCCGCGAGCATTTCAGGATAATAACGCTCGATAACCCTCTGTCCGATCTCCGCGCCGACGATTGAGGCCACCGTCTCATTAATTGTACGCAGTTCAGGCGTTGTCCCATAATTGATCCCCAGCGGGTGCAGGCTGAGATAATTATGCGACCATTCGTGCGCGAGCGTATCCACGATCCAGGGCAGATTGGTTGAACGCATGCCCATCGTTGGATAAATCCCCACGCCGCCAATCGCAACCACCAGCGCGGATTTATTCTGTTCTCTGGCGATCTGCTCTTCGAGGGCCGCCTGCTCATCGACGGGCAAATCGGCAAGCAGAGAAATATTTTCTTCCTGATAGATGGCATCGCGCGGCGAAACGATCAAGGCCATCGGCAGCGGCGAGACGTGATAAAGTGGGCGCGGCAGCGGCTGTCCCACGGATGTGAGACCTGCTTCCGCCAAAACAGCGCTGACCTGCTCCTCAAGCACAGATTCGGCAAAGGGTGCCAATTGGCGTTGTTCCGCATAAAGTTCATCAAGATAAGCGCGCAACTCAAGCGAAGCCAGCTCAGGGTCGTCAATATGAGGGTCGGCATAAATCTGACTCAGCTGCCACTCAGTATTGAGCACGCGATCCATATTGCGCAGGTAATCCATCACAACGACCTTGCGGTCGACACGGTCAAGATAATAGGGACTGCCAACAGCTACTTGCTGGAGCTTTATCCAAGACGCATCTGCAACCCACTTGACGTAATCAAAGCGGATGCCGCGCGTATAATCGTCATAATAGTCGATTTCGACATCGTAACGCACTGCGCCGCCACCCAGCACAACTGAAAGAGTAAGAATAAGAAAAAGGGAATTTAGGCCCTGCAAGAAACGATCAAGCATGGGGTGGATTATACGGGAGCGAAAAGATTTTGAACACCTTGTCAAAATAGTCTGCTCATGCCCTCAATCTGCCCATCTCCTCAAAAGAGCAGGGACTTAATGTTGATCAGAGCAATCTCCGCGACGCTGAATTTCTACAATTGCCTGATCGGAAGACCAAAAGAAATTTTCTGCGCCAATGCTTTCTTCCAAACCAGCGCGCACTAACATCTGACGTACCTTGTCGTGAACCCCGGAAAGCATCAACACACCTCCCTGCGCCTTGAGTTTTTCGTGCAAACGATGCACCACTTCCAAGCCAGCTGTGTCAATCAAGGGGACACCTCGCATGGACAAGATCAACACGCGTGTATTCTCCAACGAAGCGAAACTTTCATTAAATACACCGCTTGCGGCAAAGAAAAGAGGCCCTGTTAAATAAGCTACCTGCACATGCGAGCAACCTTCCTTAACTTCAACACCTTTTTGGCGCAATCTTTCCGAATCCACTTTTTGGACATTGATCTCAATATTTGCAATTTTATTTAAAAACAAAGCCCCTGCAAAAAACGACCCAACAAGGATCGCTTGTGTCAGATCAAGGGCAATGGTTGCCAGGAGCGTAAGACTAAAGGCAACGATGTCGGTTTTAAATCGCTTGCCAAAGAGAAAGCGAATATTTGCCCATTCATTCATGCGCCAGGCAGTCACCATCAAAACGCCCGCCAAAGCTGCCAAAGGGATACGGCTCATCACAGGTGCCAAAATAAACATTGAGAGCAAAATAAAAATCGCATGGGTAATGCCAGTCAGGCGCGTTTGTCCACCCGATTTGATCCCCACGCTAGAGCGCGCAATCGCCGCTGTTGCCGGAACACCGCCAAAGAAGGGCAGGAGCATATTCCCGATACCTTGCGCCACCAATTCCTGATTAGCTTGCAAACGGATACCGGTCATATTCGAGGCAACTGCACCGCAGAGCAAACTCTCGATTGCGCCAAGAGCTGTGATCGTCAATGCAGGGGCAACATAAACTGAAAGCTGGCTCCAGGAGAAATTTACTAATGACAAGCGCTCTGCCAAGATGATCGTCTGCGGAATATCATGCACAGATGCGACACCCCAGTTCAAAATCCAGTTAAGAACCGTTGCCACAATGATCGCCAAGAGCGAAGACGGGAAACGAGCATTCCATTTGGGAGGCCAGAAAAGCATCGTCACTATTGCCACCATCCCAATGATGACAACATGCCAATCAGGGGAAAATCCACCCTTGAAATACTCTAAAAACTTGAAGAGAGCAGCGTCAAAAGCGGGCGTGGTCACCCCCAGGAAACTATCAATTTGCCCGATAAAAATAATCAGTGCAATCCCTGATGTAAAACCCGTAATCACAGGGGCGGGGATGAAGGCAATAAACCGTCCCAGCTTGAGCAAGCCAATTACCAAAAGGAAAAGTCCCGAAAGAAAACCCGCGATAAAAACGCCTTGTAAGCCATAACGCTGCGCCAATACGATCAGCACAGCGCTCATAGCACCTGTAGGCCCGCTAACCTGATAAGGGGCGCCGGACAAAGCACCAATCACCAGTCCGGCGATGACCGCTGTCACCAAACCCGCCGCAGCGCTGGCGCCGGATGCAACGCCAAAGGCTAATGCCAGCGGCAAGGCAACGGCAGCAACGGTCATCCCTGCCAGCAAATCTTGTTGAAATTTGGAAAGGCTATAACCAGAAAACTCGTCTTGATATATTTTTTTAAGGGAACGTCGTGGCATTTCAATCTCCAAAAGTCTTAAATAAAAAAAGCTCGTGCGGGAAAATGCACGAGCCAGAATAATAGTCCTTTTTCTTTATTTTGCAAGCAAGGATTTTACAGCACCTCGCCTTCTTTACGTTTGATAAATTGACCGCCACCGCGTTTGCCAAGCCATTGGTCGCCATCAACGATCAACTCGCCGCGCAGGAAGACCTTTTCGGGGTAACCGACCAAATCCCAGCCTTCGAAGAGATTATAGTCTGTGCGTTGGTGCGACATCGCTACGCCGTGTTTGACCTTGCGCTCAGGATCCCAAATCACAATATCTGCATCCGAGCCGGGGAGCAGGGCGCCCTTTTTCGGGTACATGCCGAATATCTTGGCGGGATTGGTGCAATTCAGCGCCACAAATTCATTTGGGGAGATGCGCCCTTTAACGACGCCTTCTGTCCACATGACGGGCAGGCGGTCGCCAACAGCAGGTAATCCGTTCGGGGTTTTGGTGAAATCGTCCACACCCAATTCCTTGCCAGGAATGGCGATTAGCCCGCCTTCATACTCAATCGGCGTCGTACCGTCAAAATAGAAGGGGCAATGATCGGTCGCCATCACCTGCATCTCACCCCATTCAACAGCTTGCCAAAGCCGCTCATTGTCCGCTTTGCTGCGCATCGGCGGCGAGCAGACCCATTTCGCGCCATCAGGTTGGCGCATATTGTCGATAGTGAAGAAGAGATACTGCGGGCAAGTCTCGCCCATGACTTTGATGCCGCGCTCGCGGGAATATTTGAGCATGTCGGCGCCGATGGCAGTATTCATGTGGACGATATACAGCGACGCATCCGCTGCCTGCGCCATACCTGCCACCCTTAAAATGGATTCACCTGCGCCCCATGCCGGTCTCGTTAACGCGTGCCATTCGGTGGATGTGTGTCCCGCAGCAAGTGCGTCACCAACCAGTTGCTCGATCACGTCACCGTTCTCGGCGTGGAGCATCGTCAACATTCCGTGTTCGGCAGCTGTGCGCAAGACGTTAAAAATGCCCTTGTCGTCGATACGGAGAACGCCGTTATAGGCGGTAAATGTTTTTAAGGTTGTAATGCCCTCTTCGAGCAGCACAGGAAACTGTTTGGCGACGGCATCATTAAAACGCACCATATTCATGTGAAACGAAAAATCGATCGCGGCTTTATCGTCGGCTTTTGCGTGCCAGGCATCGACGCATTGACGCAGGTCATCGTAATCCTGATTGATAAAGTCGATGACGGTCGTCGTGCCGCCAAACGCAGCGGCTTTGTGACCCGTGTAATGGTCATCGGACGAGACCGTGCCAAACATTGGCAGATCAAAGTGTGTGTGCGGATCCACTCCACCAGGGAGTATCAACTTTCCCGTCGCGTCGATCCGCTCCGCATTGGGGGCGTGCAAATTCTGTCCAATCGCAACAATCTGCTCGCCGTCGACGAGAATATCCGCTTGAAAAGTCTCAGAGGCAGTGATAATCGTTCCAGATTCGATCAGTAACATGGCATCTCTCCATC
>JBNKMO010000270.1:0-8950 GCA_050293165.1 Anaerolineales bacterium
CATTTTTCCTCCAGAAGAAAGGTTTTCTAAATGATAAATAGCCTTGCAGACAAAAATTATAACATCGAAAGAAGACTTTCCTGAAATGCTTACAAAAATTTGACACGCCCTAATACATCAGGTATCCTTGCTTCCGTCTGGGCAGCCCGGCGCGGCGGAAGCCTCTCAACTCCGCCAGGTCCGAGAGGAAGCAACGGTACGGAGGTCGCTCCGGGTGCCGCCGGTTCCTGCCCAGACATTTTCATTTCACAGGTTACTCATGTCTCGTTGGCTTCAAGCACTCATCATCGCCATTTTCGGTCTTGCCGCCGGTCTCTTTTACGGCTGGCGAGTTGCCCCTGTGGAATACGTCAACACCACCCCGGATACGCTGCATCAAGACTATAAAAATGAATACACACTGATGGTTGCCGAGGCCTTTCAGACACATGGCGATCTTGATCTCGCTGCGCGCCAGCTAGCCCTCCTGGGCAGCGCACATCCCGCCGAAATCATTCAAGCCAGCCTCGATACAGCAAACTTCTCTGACAAAGAAATAGAGCTTCTGACTGCCTTATTGGATCCGATCAAAGCGTGGCAGCCCTCTTTGGGAGATACGACCCCATGAAACCCGAACGCATCCCCTGGCATCTACTCGCCGGACTCGTTCTTGGACTTGGGCTGGGTCTCGTTATCTCATGGGTAATCGCCCCTGCACAATATACCGATACCCCGCCCTCCATCTTACGCGACGATTTCAAAGACTCCTACCGCGCCCTAATCGCCTCCGCCTACGCCTCGATGGACGATCTTGAGCGTGCCGAAGAACGTCTCTCCACCCTTGGCGATGCTAACCCTGTCGAAGCGCTAACTGTCCAGGCGCAGCGCGAACTGGCAGACGGAAACACAACAAAAAGCGAAGCCCTCGCGCAATTGGCAAATGACCTGGCGCAACAATACGCAGCCATCACAGTCAGTCCGACCAGCACACGCTTCCTGACCCAAACCCCGGGACCCACCCGCACACAAAGACCGGTCTCCGCTCAAGGAACGGAAGATGTCAACGCCACCCCCGAAGCACCCATCGCCACATTGACGGCGATCCCGATCTCTACACGCACCCCAGCCGCCACAGCGACAGCCATTCCAACCGTGGGCGCGCCCTACATCCTTGTCACACAAGATGAGATTTGCAGCACAAATCTCTCGGAAGGGCTGCTGATGGTCTTCGTCAGCGACGCAGCGCAGAAGCCCGTCTCCGGCGCAGAGATCGTCATCGAATGGGATGGCAACGAAGAGCATTTCTTCACAGGGCTCAAGCCCGAGTTGGGCAATGGCTATGCCGACTTTTCGATGCAGCCAAACCAGAGCTACGCCCTGCGGCTGGCAGCCGGCAGCACTGCGACAGGCGGTATTAGTGCGCCTCCCTGCCAGGACAGCAACGGGAATCATTATTGGGGCAGCTTACGCTTAAAATTCCAGCAACCATAAACGCCCGCTAAAGCGCACGCTTCGCAAACTCCACTTTTAGAATTTTTGGCAGATTGGGTAGAGCTTGAATTGCCAATTATGCCCTCTTTCATCTTTCTACCTTCCCCCTTATAATCGCACCATGACCACAACGTCATATACCCCATCTAATCTTTCCAAAATCGCCCTGCAAGTGCTAACCGCATTTGTCGGCGGATTCATTCTCTTTCTCGCCGGCATCCTCATCTGGTCGCTGGGCTATCAGCTTGTTTATGCCGGGCGCATTTTCCCCGGCGTCTCCGTTGCGGGAGTCGACATCTCTGGCATGACACCTGTTGATGCCTCGCTGACCCTTAATCAGCGTCTCGCCTTCCCATACACAGGACAAATTCTCCTGCGTGATGGCGAACGCATCTGGGCGGCCTCGCCTGCTGAATTAGGCATGGTCTTCGACGCATCCGCTTCGGCGCAAGCCGCCTACAAGCTGGGACGCTCTGGCGGTCTCTTCGGCAGTTTTGCCGACCAACTTGATGCACGCCGCAATGGAGGAACAGCCGACGCCGTCATCATCTTCGATCAAAATGTCGCTTACGCCTACTTGCAGCGTCTTGCCGCCGAGATCGACCAACCACCCATTGAAGCCAACCTCGCCATTCAGGGTACAGAAGTTGTCGCCCAGCCCGGCCAGATTGGACGCTATCTCAACATCGATTCAACCCTGATCGCACTCAACATGCTGCTCGAAACCTTCCGCGATGGCGAAGTGCATCTCTTTGTGGATGAAGCGCAGCCCGAACTCTTGGATATTTCATCTCAGGCTGAAGCTGCTCGTCAGATTTTGAGTGCGCCCCTGCGCCTGACCTTGCCCGGTGCCAACCCGCAGCAGGATCCCGGTCCCTGGATATTCGACGTCCAGGTTGTCGCGAATATGCTTAAGGTGCAGAAAGTCGCATCAGATAACGGAAGCCAGTTAGAGGTCGCGCTCGATCCGAATATCCTCGACGACATCCTGTTGGGTATCGCCTCCGAAATCGACCGCCCTGCCGAGAACGCCCGTTTCATCTTCAACGACGAGACTCGCCAACTCGACTTGCTGCGCCCCTCTGTAACCGGACGCATCGTCGACATGGATGCCAGCAAAGTGATCATCCACGACCAGATTCTGGCGGGTGCACATGAGATTCCCATCCAGGTCATCTCCGACATGCCTGCCGTTGTTGATAGCGCAACCGCCGGGGAACTCGGCATCACCGAGTTGGTACATGCTGAGACATCCTATTTTTATGGTTCCAGCGCCGAACGCATCCAGAATATCACCACGGCTTCTTTGGCCTTTCACGGCATCTTGATTGCTCCCGGCGAAACCTTCTCGATGGCTAGCGTGCTCGGCGACATCAGCCTTGAAAATGGCTACGCTGAAGCGCTCATCATCTATGGCGGTCGCACCATCAAAGGCGTCGGCGGCGGCGTTTGCCAGGTCAGCACTACGCTCTTCCGCACCGCCTTCTTCGCCGGATTTCCAGTTGAAGAACGCCACTCCCACGCCTACCGCGTCTACTACTACGAGCAGAATGCCGGCGGCGGACGTGAAGCCAGTCTCGTTGGGCTGGACGCAACCGTTTACATCCCACTCGTCGATTTTAAATTCACCAACAATACCCCAAACTGGCTCCTGATGGAAACCTATCCCGATGGCCCCACCCGCAAACTGACCTGGAAGTTCTACTCCACATCCGACGGGCGCAGTGTCGACTGGACCACAAGCGGCCCCCAAAATGTCGTCTCAGCCCCCAAGCCGCTCTTTCAGGTTAGTGACGAACTCAATTTGGGCGAAGTCCGCCAGGTTGATTGGGCTGCCGAAGGTGCCGATGTCTCCGTTGAGCGCACCGTCTTTCGTGATGGCGACATCTTATTTCAAGACACCTTCAACACTCACTACGAACCCTGGCAAGCGGTTTGCGAATATGGTGAAGGCACCGACGACCCCGAGAAAAAAGCAAAGAAATTAGGGTATTGCCAGTAATCAGTTCACAGAAATCCGTGGTCAGCACTAGCAAAAAACTAAAAACTGCCTACTGCCCACCGAAAACTGAACATGGTAAAATTGCGCCCTGAATATAGGAGAAAATAAACAATGGTAAGTTCTGATTTACTTGAAATTTTACGCTGCCCCGCCTGTGTCCGTGAAAAAGAAGGGCTGCTCTCGCTTGAAAAAGATAGCTGGCTGGTCTGCCAAGACTGCGAGCGCAAATACCCGATCGTGGACGACATCCCGGTCATGCTCATCGACGAAGGGGATAAATGGACAGCCACCGCCACCGCCGACCTGCCCGTCCCCCCGCCCGAACCCAAATAAAAAACTTGGACGCTTTGCTTGCCGATCTCACCAGTGGCAACGAAAATCTCGCCGAAGCCGCCATGCAAAAGTTGGTCGCCTTAGGTGCAGAAGCCATGCCCCCGTTGCAGGAATTGGCAAACTCGCCCAATCCTGACGTACGCTGGTGGGCAATCAGCACACTTGCACAGATGGATGCTCTGGATGCCGATTGGCTTCTCGCCGCGCTGGATGATGAATCCGTTGAAGTGCAACAAGCTGTTGTATTGGGATTAACGGCACGCCCGCACCCGAAAGCTGCTTCCGCGCTGCTAGAGCTTCTACAGCACCCGGACAGTATGCTCCGCAGCCTCGCCACCAACGCCCTCTCCACCCTCGGCGCAGACGCCGTTCCCGCTCTGATCGAATATCTTGGTCAGCACAAAGAACAAGATGCCGCTCGCCTTGGCGCTGTGCGCGCCCTCGCAAAAATCAGCGACACACGCGCCATCCCGACCTTGATGTCCGCCCTTGAAGAAGATTCCGCACTCATCCGCCATTGGGCGGAAACAGGATTGGAAAATCTGGGGCTTGATATGGTCTACATGAAACTGGATTAGAAATATGGAAGAAAAGAAAAAGTTTGATTTCAAAAACTTCGTTAAACGCATTCCCATGGGGATGACCATCACCTTCGTCGTCGCTGTGATTTTGGCTATCGTTGGCTATATATTTACCCAAAACTTTGTGACCAGTATGACAATGGTCAACCTGCCAGGCATCACGGTAGTAGATACACCTGCCGACGCATCTGAAACGGGTGATGCAGCGCCAAACCCGCAGCAACAACCAGAAGCCCCAGAAGCTGAAAGCTATGCCACCTGGGATGGGGCCAGCCGCGTCAACATCCTCTTTCTCGGTATTGATGCCCGCGATCTCGAAAGCGATGCTCCCCGCTCAGACACAATGATCGTTTTCACCATTGACCCGCTCAGCAAAACCGCTGGGATGCTCTCCATCCCGCGCGATATGTGGGTCGATATTCCCGGCGGCTTTGGCTATGGCAAGATCAACACCGCCCACGCCCTAGGCGAACAATATCAATTACCGGGCGGCGGCCCTGGCTTGTCTGTCAAAACGGTTGAACAATTTTTGGGGATCCCGATTCAATATTACGGGCTGATCGATTTCCACGCCTTCGAAGAAGCCATCGATGCAATGGGCGGCTTATACATGTGTGTTGATGAAAAATTCCACATCGACCCAATCGGTCCCAAGCCCAGAGAACCCTTTGACAAAGGCTGCTCTATACGGCACGGATATCAAG
This sequence comes from Anaerolineales bacterium, assembly GCA_050293165.1. Lineage (GTDB taxonomy): Bacteria > Chloroflexota > Anaerolineae > Anaerolineales > Villigracilaceae > Desulfolinea. Next base: position 5,091 of record JBNKMO010000270.1, read on the forward strand.
TGCTCGCATACGCACGTGATCGAAAAACCACCAAAGGTGGGGATGTTGATCGCGCCATTCGGCAACAACAAGTTATCATGGCACTTCGTAATCAAATCCTCGACCCTGCCAACTTCGGCGAGATGATGCGCATGGCCCCCGATATCTACAATGAAGCCTCCGCAGGGTTAAAAACGAATATGTCTTTTGAAGACATGCTCAAGCTCGCGGTGCTTGGCTCGCAGATCGACATTGCGCAAATCAAGCAAGGTGTCATTAATTACGAGATGGGTATTCTTGAAACTTCCCCCGATGGGCTATCGATCTTGAAGCCCATTCCGGATCAGATCCGTGTCTTACGTGACGACATCTTCAACACCGGCGGGGCACTAAGTCCACTCGCCAGCGGCGAACCAGTTGCGCTGATGCAAGCTGAAGCATCACGCGTCAACTTGCTGAATGGGGCTTATGGCATCGTCGAAGCAACCGATCTGGCAGCACGTTCGCAGGCCTATTTTGCATCGCAAGGCATGAATGTTGTCGGGATTGGCAGCGCAGACCGCTCCTATGATCGCACGACAGTTGTTCTGCACAACGCAGATTTATACACAGTGCGCTATATTCTTGACCTTGTCCAAGCCAACACCAACCAACAGGTTGTTTTTCGCTTTGATCCGGCAGCCGGATCGGATGTCGACATTATGCTTGGCAACGATTGGGCGCTGAATAACCCCATTCAGTAAGTTACAAACCAAACGATAACGAATATCATAAATCCCCTGAAAGAATAATCTTTCAGGGGATTTATGCTTTAGAAGAAGAGCATCGCCACGCCCCGTGACAATAGCGCTGTGATTGTCGCAATCACCACTGTCAAACCAGTGATGATGAACATATCCTTCGTGCCGAGTTCGCGGCGCAATGCACTCAGTGTCGATAAACAAGGCACGTAGAACATCACAAAGACCGTGAAGGTAATCATCTGCACAGAAGTCAGTAAAGTGTCAAAGTTCATTGAGCCAAGGGCCTGACCTAGCATGACAAGAGAAAGCTCTTTGCGGAAAATACCAAAGATGAGCGGCACGCCTGTTGCAGCAGGCAAATCCAACATCCAGGTAATTGGGCGGGCAAGGAGATTAATCCCATCTGCCCAATTGAAGAAGTTCGCGATTGAGAGCAAAACGCTGCCTGCGATCAACAAAGGCCAGGCTTCGACGAGAAACTCCTTGATACGGAACCAAGCCTTTTGCACGACCGTACGCGCGGTCGGGATGCGATAAGGCGGAATCTCGAGGATCAAGCCCGGAGTATCCTCCGGAATTAGGGCGGTCAAAATCCGTCCAACCAAAGCGATCACGAAGATGTTGAAAAGATAAAGCAGGAGCGCCATCATCGGCCCTAAATAAAAGGCAACCAAACCGAAAACAACCGAAAGGATCGCCGCACACGGCACCAGAGTCGCCAATGCTGCCGCCACAAAACGCTCTTTGGGGTTATCCAGTACGCGCGTGGACATAACGGCCGGAACATTACAACCGTAGCCCAAAATAAAGGGGACAATCGCCTTGCCGTGCAAGCCAATTCGGTGCATGAGCGCATCCATCAGAAATGCAACGCGCGACATATAACCAATATCTTCGAGCAAACCGAGACCTAGCAGAAAAGGCACCAGATAAGGCAGCACGATTCCAACCCCTGCGATAATACCTTGCAAAGCACCAACAATGATTTGCGTCAGAAAACGTCCTTCTCCAAGCCAGAGAATCGCATACTGAGTGGCACCGTCCAGCGTAGCTGTGAGCGGCGTCTCGACCAAGACACCAACACCATAGACGACTTGAAAAAAAGCGTACAGGATCAGCAACAAGCCAGCGTAACCCCAAAAGGGATGTAGTAGAAAATCATCCACGCGGTCACGCCAATTCGCACGCCGTTCACCGTGGGTAACAAATTCCTTTTCGAAGGCACGTGCCAACGTATGACGCGCCATACGCTCATTCTCTTCGATTTGAAAATAGCCGCTCGTATCGACAACTTGCGCCTTCGCAAGGCGCAAAGCGATCATAAAAAGATTCCGCACACCCTGCCCACGACTGGCGATCAAGGGTAAAACCGGCACTCCCAGCTTCTCCTCCAAAGCAGGGCCATTGATCTTCAGGCCTATGCGCCCGGCTTCGTCCATCATATTCAAAGCAACAATTACCGGGACTTTCATCGCCAATAATTCCAGCGTTAATTCCATCCCCTGCGCAAGATGCGATGCGTCCAGCACATTGATAATCACATCCACATTTTCCGAGAGCAAATAACGGCTGGCTTCACGCTCAGCCAGATTCGTGCCTGCCAGTGTATAGGTGCCGGGCAAATCTACCAACTCTAAAATTTCGCCACTAACGCGCACACTGCTTTCTGTAAATGTTACGGTTGTGCCTGTAAAGTTCCCCGTTTCAGCTTTATAGCCAGCGACCTGATTAAAAAGCGTACTCTTACCACAATTTGGTTGACCAATTAAAGCGACTCGCATTCAGTCTCCTCGACAAAAATTTTTTGAGCAATCCCTCTGCCCAGCGCAATCTCGCGCCCATTTACATCTACCAATAAAGGCCCACCCAGCGGTGCCGTGCGCAAAACACGCACACAATCACCCGGGTATAAACCATGCTGCGTCAATTTATCGCGGACATTCTCCCCACCATCCAAACGTAAAACACGCACCCAATCCCCTTGTTTTGCATCCAAAAGAACCATTCATGCCTCGTTTTTTTATTTCCGACAAGTTATATCCTATATGATAATCGAAACCAAGTGACAATCATCATCTCTAGGGTAAAATTAGCCCTGCAAGTATACAGGAAAAAACCAAGGAAAAACGATGAAAATCCCTGCCGAGCTTACACAATATCTACAAAAAACTACTCGCATCGCCGTACTTACAGGTGCAGGAATATCTGCCGAGTCTGGATTACAAACCTTCCGCGAAGCCCAGCATGGACTCTGGTCTCAATACCGCCCGGAAGACCTGGCGACGCCAGAAGCCTTCGCTCGTGACCCACAGTTGGTCTGGGACTGGTATGCGATGCGGCGGAACAAAGTTGCTGAGGCCACTCCCAACGCCGGGCATTTTGCCCTCGTGGAGATGGAATCAAAAATCCCGGACTTTACCCTCATCACCCAAAACATCGACGGCTATCATCGTCAGGCTGGCAGTCAAAATGTGCTGGAGTTGCATGGCAATATCCAAAAGGTAAAATGCTTCGACGGTTGCGGCACGGTGGACGAATGGAAAGAACCCACCCAGCCCCTGAGCGATAGCGAACATAGTCAAAGGGCCGATGGCGTACCTCGTTGTGAGAAATGCGGCGCCTACCTGCGCCCCGATGTGGTCTGGTTCGGCGAAGACCTCCCGCGGGATGCCCTCCACGCCGCACTGGACGCCGCAGCACAGTGCCAGGTCTTCTTCTCCATCGGCACATCGGGATTAGTGCAGCCTGCCGCGTCCTTGGCGCATAATGCCCGTCAACAGGGCGCGGTGCTCGTCGAGATCAATCTCGACCCGACACCACTCTCCCCCCACGTCGACTTTGCCCTGCATGGCAAATCGGGCGAAATCCTACCACAGTTAGTCAAGGAAGTTTGGGGTTAATCAAGAGATCACAAAAGTCTTGAAGACTTTTGTGATCTCTCACTCTCTTCGTGTATAATCTCCCCATCATGAAAAATACCTTCTCTTTGATAAGCATAGCCCTGCCTAACCGACCTCCCCGCCGGGTAGTAGTGCTTTAAGCCAGAGAGAAAGTTCCCTTTGTCAAAAACGCTCCCGTACGGGAGCGTTTTTTATTTTGCATGGACCAGTAGCTCAATGGTGAGAGCAGCGTTCTTAT
>JBNKMO010000271.1:0-8520 GCA_050293165.1 Anaerolineales bacterium
GGTTCGACCGAAAAGATGCTTACTTTATGGGCGCACACTTCATCGCCTTTGCGATGGTCAACCTACGCCACGTTATTCAACAATAAGTTTCAATTAGTTCAATGGGTGCGGCAATGTCGTTAGGGCGTATGGCGGGCGGCTATGTGGGTCAGAATTGGGGAATGATCGCTGGTATTGTTGGGGCGATGACCGCTGGTGTTGGTGCGGCGCTGGTTGTTGGGAAAGCATGGGGGAAAGTGAGCGATAGGCTAAGGGTGACTGCATTGTAGAAAAAGTACCAATTGAGATCAAAAGGACGTGCTATCTTGATGATTAGCACGCCCTTTTATTTTTAGGTCTCATATACAGGCACAACAAGCCTCGCCCTGACCATATATTGTTGTCGCTTGTGATTATTTAGCCAAAGCAATATTTGGATTTGCGATGGCGGTAGATTTTAGTGGTTTCATGGTAGATTTCAGTAGGTTTTGAATGGCTTTAAGCAGTTTTTACTCAAAAATGGGTGGTGTCACTTGCGCTAATATTGCAGGTGCAATATTTATGGGGCAACGGTGCAGTTTACCATGAGTAATAAATTTCAAACTATAAGAGTTTCACTAAAAGATTCTCATTATCCTCTTAGGCCAAACCTCCGTAAATCTACAAGGCGATTGTGAAAATAGGAGCTATAGTATTCCCCATATCACGTTCTAAAGGAATACTATGCACATTCATTGCTTGGGAATCAATCACGAAACTGCCAACGTAGACTTAAGAGAGAAACTAGCCTTTAACGATGAACAAGTTCGTTCGGCATTAGCTCGGCTGGGGTGCGGGGCAGGGATCGGGACAGTTAGCGAAATGGTCATCATTTCTACGTGTAATCGGGTGGAAATTTATGCCGCTTCCAAAAAGGAAAACCCACTTGAAATAAAAGACTTTTTAGCCAGCGTACATAATATCTCCGCCTCAAAACTAGAGCCACATTTTTATCATTACCTTGAAGGGGAGGCTGTCCAGCATTTGCTCGAAGTAGCTTCGGGGTTGGATTCGCTCGTTTTGGGTGAACCGCAGATTTTGGGGCAGGTCACGCACGCGCTGGAGCTTTCGCGTGGACAGAATACTGTCGGGCATGTGCTCTCACGCCTTTTCCAGACCGCCATCCACACGGGGAAACGTGCTCGTACAGAAACGCTAATTAGCCACAACCCGGCTTCAGTTTCGTCGTTGGCCGCTTCTCTTGCCGAGAAAAAAGTGTCCATGTTGGAGCAAGCCCAAATCGTGGTCGTTGGCGCAGGTGAGATGGCGGAACTGGCTGTCGAAGCCCTCCGTAAACGCGGCGCAGCGCGCATCCTGGTGGTTAATCGCACGCTGGAGCGCGCTCTTTCTTTGGGCAAGCGCTGGGATGCAGAACTTTCCACTTTTGAGCAGCTTGGCGCTGCGATCGAACGCGCGGATATCCTCATCTCATCCACTGGTGCGCCACATATGATCATTCAAGAAAGTATGGTCAAAAAGGCGATGCTGAAACGTCCTGAACGTTCGCTGGTGATGATCGATATTGCCGTGCCGCGAGATATTGATGATGCTGTAAACATGTTGCCAAATGTCAGCCTGTACGACATGGATGGTCTGAATGTTCAGCTTGAAAATTCGCTTTCGAAACGCAACGCTGAAGTGCCGCGTGTGGAAGAGATCATAGCACAGGAAAAAGCACATTTTGATGATTTCATCGTATCGCTCGATATGCTGCCGCTGATCGTGGATCTAAAAAAACAGGCTGAAGCTATTCGGATGATGGAATTGCAGAAAACGCTGCGCCAGCTTCCTGATCTCAAGGAAAGTGAGCGCGAGCGGATCGAAGTGCTCACGCAAGCGCTGGTCAAGAAATTGATTGATGTCCCTGTGGGGAAATTGCGTAAAATCTCATCTGATTCGCATGCGGTTTGCTATGCTCAGGCCACTCGCGTTCTTTTCAATATGGATAAAAACACTGCGCTCCCATGCGTGGAGGATCGTGCTCAATGAGAATGATCTTTGCAACCCGTCCTTCTGAGCTTGCCCGTTGGCAAACCACCAAGGTCATGCAACTGCTCGAAAATGCTCATGCAAATTTGACCTGTGTTGAAGAAGTTTTTGTCACGCGCGGCGATAAGGTACTCGATAAGCCGCTGCCCATGATCGGTGGCAAAGGGCTTTTCACCCAGGAACTCGAAGCCGCCCTGCTTGATGGGCGCGTTAATGCTGCTGTTCATTCGCTAAAAGATTTGCCCACTGAAAACCCTGCCGGTTTGCTCGTTGGTGCCATCCCTGCGCGCGCGGATGCACGCGACGCCCTTGTTTCCCGCGAAAGTTACACCGTCCAAACACTGCCTGAAAATGCCCGGGTTGGCACATCCAGTCCGCGCCGTGCTGCACAACTCCTTGCAAAACGCCCTGACCTACAGATCGCGGATATTCGCGGCAACGTGGGTACGCGCCTGCGCAAACTGATGGATGGAGAATACGATGCTGTGGTCTTCGCGGCAGCGGGTTTGACCCGCCTTGGTTTGGATCAAAAGCTTGGGGACAAGATGCAGATTCTCTCTGTCGACGACATGCTGCCTGCCCCCGGACAAGGTGCCTTGGCCATTCAATGTCGCGCCGATGCAGACTCAACCCTCGGCTTGCTCGCTGCGATTGAAGATTCTGCCACCAGAAAAGCAGTTACCGCTGAACGCGCCTTCCTGGCAGGTCTTGGTGGAGGCTGTGCGGTGCCAGTAGCGGCATATTCAGTGGTCAGAGACCAGTCTACAGTCATCAGTTTGACGGGGTTGGTTTCGTCGCTTGATGGGAAAAAAGCCATTCGCGTTCAAGGCGAAGGTGAAGGTGCCGTTGAACTTGGTCAACGTCTCGCAGCAGAAGCCCTCACCCAAGGTGCGGCAAATATATTGGGAGCGTAAAGCATACTGCGTATTTCGCAATGTCCTTTACGCAACACGCAATACGCACTTTGCTGAAGTCTAAAGTCTGATGTCTCATGCCCAAAAAAGTCTTAGTAACGCGAACCCGAAAACAATCCCAACCTTTTGCCGATGCATTGGCAAAAGCAGGCTTTGAGCCTGTCTTTTTCCCAACCATCGCGATTCGTCCCGTCGATGATTGGAGTGCATTCGAAGAAGCGGTTGCGAATATAGCGAAATATGATTGGGTGATTTTTACATCCACAAATGCGGTGGGTGTCTTTTTCAGATCCCCTCTGCCCTATTGGGCATCTCCCCCCGAAGGGGGGAGAATCAGTCCCTTCCCCCCTCGGGGGAAGGCTAGGAAGGGGGCATTCCCCAAAATCGCTGCGGTCGGCACAAAAACCGCCGAAGCCCTGCAATCTCATGGCGTGGATGTCGATTTCGCCCCCGAAGAGTTTGTTGGTGAAGCGCTTTTTGCGGGCTTGGGCGATGTGGCGGGGAAATGGCTCCTGCTGCCACGCGCCAAAGTTGCCCGTGAAGTTTTGCCGCAAGAGATCGCGAAGGCGGGTGGGATTGTCCATGAAATCTCCATCTATGAGACAGTCACAGCTGATCTTGACCCTGATGGTTTGGCTGCCCTGCAAGCTGGCGTAGATATGGTCACATTTACCAGCCCGTCCACAGTGAATAATTTTGTCAAACTAGCCCAATCTGCCGGATTTGATCCGTTGCATTTACCGAACAACCCGCTTATCGCTTGTATTGGACCTGTGACGGAGGATGCCGCCCGTGAAGCGGATTTTGCGCCGCTCCTCGTAGCGGAGACATACACGACAGATGGACTGATCGAAATTTTGCTTAAACACAAAGGACACGAAGGAGTATGAAAATTTAAAGGTTAAAAACTTTGAGACCTTTGTGCTCTTTGTGTTTAGAAAAGAATCGGAGAATCTATGAATCCTTACTTGAAAATCCGTCCGCGCCGATTGCGCCAAAGTGAAGCCTTGCGCTCGATGGTGCGCGAAACCGAGCTGAACGCTCGTGATTTCATCTATCCGCTGTTTGTGCGGCATGGAGATGGGCGTACACCGATCGCGTCCATGCCGGGGCTCGACCAACTGTCCACGCTCGAAGCTGTTCGGGAGGCCGAAAAGGCTGCTAAGGCGGGCGTTCCGGCGGTGATACTGTTTGGCATCCCTGCGGAGAAAGATCCCATTGGTTTGGAGAACTTCGCCGACAACGGCATCGTCCAACAAGCCATCCGAGCGGTCAAGAAGGAAATCCCAGAGATGGTCGTGGTGACCGATGTTTGTCTGTGCGAGTACACCGATCATGGGCACTGCGGGATTTTGAATATTGGTAGGGGCGAGTCTGAGACTCGCCCTTACATATCGCTGCCCGAAGGCTATGTGCTGAACGACCCGACACTGGACGTGCTTGGCAAGGTGGCGGTCTCGCACGCCGAGTGCGGTGCGGACATTGTTGCGCCTTCGGGCATGATGGACGGGATGGTGATGGCGATCCGTGATGCGCTGGATGAGGCGCATTTTGAGAACTTGCCGATCATGTCGTATGCCGTGAAATATGCGTCGAGTTTTTACGGTCCGTTTCGGGATGCAGCGGATGGCGCGCCGAAATTTGGCGACCGCAAATCGCATCAGATGGACCCCGCCAACGTGCGTGAAGCCCTGCGCGAAGCCGCCCTTGACGTGGAAGAGGGCGCCGATATGTTGATGGTGAAGCCCGCCCTAGCATATCTCGATGTGATCCGCACCGTGAAAGATGCCTTCCCCGAACTACCGATGGCGGCCTATAACGTCAGCGGCGAGTATGTGATGGTGAAGGCGGCTGCCGCCAACGGCTGGATCGATGAAGAGAAGGTCACGCTCGAAACGCTGCTTTCGATGAAGCGTGCCGGTGCCGATTTGATGATTACTTATCATGCGCTGGATGCGGCGCGGTGGTTAAAGAATTAACCACGGAGAGCACAGAGTTCACGGAGATTCTTCAAGGAGAGAGAAAGAGCTTTTTCTTCTCAAAAACTCTGTAATCTCCGTGTTCTCTGTGGTGAAAGAAGGAGAATACATGACATTAGCCCCCAATTTATCCGAACGCGCCGCTGCAGAGCGCGGTCAGCGTGACCAGCGCATGGTTATCGCCGATTTCAATTTATCGCCCTTTACCATTGCCTGGGAAGTGACCCGCGCCTGCGCCTACGCCTGTGTCCACTGCCGTGCGGATGCGATGCACCACCGCGACCCGAATGAGCTTTCGACCGATGAAGCCAAAAAGCTGATCGATGATTTGACTGGGTTTGGTTCGCCGATCTTGATCTTTACCGGTGGCGATCCGATGATGCGCCCCGATCTGGCAAAACTGATCGCATACGCGACCGAAAAAGGTCTCCGTTGCTCGCTCACCCCGACGGCGACCGCGTTGCCTACCGTTAAACGCCTTGAAGAAGTACGGGATGCCGGTATCCGCCGCATCGCCCTGAGTTTGGATGCCCCGCGTGCCCAAGTCCACGATGATTTCCGCAAGGTGCCCGGATCCTGGCAGCGCACGATGGATATTCTCCACCGCGCACAGGATGCGGGTATCAGCGTGCAGGTCAACACGACCGTTGCCAAACACAATATCGATATTCTCGAAGAGATGGTGCCCTTCATCGAAGAAGTGAACGCTGTGCAGTGGTCGGTGTTCTTCCTTGTCCCGACGGGACGCGCAATGATCGAGCAGATGATCTCCGCAGAAAAGCATGAGCGCACCTTTAACTGGCTCTATGATCTGGCACAAGTCGCGTCCTTTGACATTAAAGCGACTGCTGCGCAGATGTATCGGCGTGTTGCCATTCAGCGTAAACGCGCCGAACAAGTTGGGGATCAACCAGTCACCTTCCAAGGAGCAGGCTTCCAATATGAAGATGGTCTCGATCGCCCGAAGAAAGGCGTCAACGATGGGAACGGCTTTCTCTTCATCTCGCATATCGGCGAAATTCAGCCCTCGGGTTTCCTGCCCATCACCGCCGGGATGGTGCGTGACGATAACATCGTCGATGTTTACCGTAATCATGAAATCTTTACAAATTTACGTGATTATTCCAAGCTCAAAGGTGTGTGTCGCGACTGTGAGTTCCGCGAAGTTTGCGGTGGTCAGCGTGGACGCGCTTACGGCGTAACCGGCGATTATATGGAAAGCGACCCTGCCTGCGTGCTGGTTGCGAATGCAAAATGATTTGTGGGGGCGGGTCTGAGACCCGCCCCTACCATAAAACACTATGACAAACTCTGAAAACTCCCGTTTCCTGAAAGCCTGCCGCCGCGAACCCGTCGATGCGACCCCCGTTTGGTTTATGCGTCAGGCGGGGCGTTATATGCCCGAATATCGCAAAATCCGTGAGAAATATACCTTGCTGGAGATCGTCAAACAGCCAGAACTGGCTGCAGAAGTGACGCTGCAACCCGTCAAAGCCTTTGGCGTGGATGCAGCAATCCTTTTTGCCGACATCCTTCTGCCGCTCCAACCGATGGGCGTGAATTTTGAATTTGTGCTGGGAAAGGGGCCCCAAGTTGAGAATCCTGTTCGCACGGCGGCAGATGTCGCCGCTCTGAAGCCTGTTGAAGCGGAAGCAAGTTTAGGTCACGTCATGGAAGCGATCCGCCTTTTGCGCGGCGAACTGAACGGGACTCCGCTGATTGGCTTTTGCGGGGCGCCCTTTACCGTCGCATCCTATATGATCGAAGGTGGCCCATCCAAAGATTATCGCATGGCGAAATCCATGATGTATAACACGCCCGACGTTTGGCGCGCCTTCATGGATAAATTGACCACCGTTTTGGTGGATTACTTGACGGCGCAAATCGCTGCGGGCGCACAAGCCGTCCAACTCTTTGACTCGTGGGTGGGGGCGCTGAATGCGCAGGATTACGAAACTTTTGCGATGCCCTACTCCAAGCGAATTTTGGATGCTGCTCATGCAACGGGGGTACCTGTGATCCATTTTGGTGTCGGGGCGACGACGCTCCTGCCGCTGATGAAGCAGGCAGGCGGCGACGTGATCGGTCTCGACTGGCGCATCCCGCTCGACAAGGGTTGGGAGATCGTAGGTCACGATCGCGGCGTGCAGGGCAATCTCGACCCTGTGACCCTTTTCTCGACGCCCGAACTGCTCGAAAAACGTATCAAAGACATCTTGCGCCGCGCTGATAACCGACCAGGACATATCTTCAATGTTGGGCATGGCATCTTGCAGCATACGCCGAACGAGAATGTGAAAGCCGTTGTTGAGATGGTGCACGAATTTAGTCAAAGATAAAAACCTAACCACGGAGAACACAGAGTGCACAGAGACTTCTTAAGTTGAGAGAGACAAATCTTTTCTCTTCTTTTCTCAAAAACTCTGTGATCTCCGTGCTCTCTGTGGTGAATGAAAAATCATGAAACTAACCATCATCGGCGGCGGCATTGCGGGGCTTTCCGCAGCCTACTACGCCACCAAGCAAGCCAAAGAACAGAACATTCCCATCGAGTTGACCCTGCTCGAAGCCGATTCGCATTGGGGCGGCAAGATCAAAACCGACCGCGTCGACGGCTTCGTCATTGAGGGTGGTCCCGACACCTTTCTTGCCACCAAACCCTGGGCGATGGCGCTCTGCAAGGAACTCGGTCTTTCCGAGCGCCTGCACGGCACCAACCCCGACCAGAAAAACACCTACGTCCTGCACAAGGATGAACTAGTCGGCCTCCCCGACGGTCTCGCCATGATGATCCCAGGCAAAGTCATGCCCATGCTCACCACCCGCCTTCTCAGCCCGCTCCAAAAACTGCGCATCGCCCTCGATTTTCTGCTCCCCACCCGCAAAGACGACGAAGATGAAAGCATCGGCTCCTTCATCTCCCGCCGCATGGGGCGCGCCACCTACGAAAACTTGATCGAGCCGCTCATGTCGGGCATCTACGCCGGCGACGGCGACAAACTCTCCCTCCAAGCCACCTTCCCCTTCCTGCGCGACTTCGAGATTAAATACGGCAGCCTCGCCCGCGGCGCAATGAAAATGTACGCCGCCCGCCAAAAATCCCAAAAACAGACGGGCTCCCGCTCCGTTTTCCGCACCCCCACCACAGGACTGGCAGAAATCACCGAAGCCCTCGTCAATTATCTCGAAGAAAACGCTGCCAACATCCAACTCAACACCCCCGTCTCTCAAATCACACATCACGCATCACGTTTCACGATTCAACTGGATAACGGGAATACTCTCGAAACCGACGCTCTCATCCTCGCCACCCCCGCTTACGTCACAGGACAACTCCTCGAATCGCTCTCCCCCGAACTGGGTTCCGTTTTGGAAAGTATCCCCTACGTTTCGACCGCTACCATTTCCCTCGCCTACAAACTGGATGACCTACCCCGAGCATTAGACGGCTACGGCTACGTCATCCCCCGCCGCGAAGGACGCAAAGCCCTCGCCTGCACGTGGACATCAACAAAATTCCCCCACCGTGCCCCTGAAGGCCATGCCCTTGTACGTGTCTTCGTCGGGCGTGCGGGTCAGGAAGACGACATTGATTGGGATAACACTGTAAGGGCGAACGG
>JBNKMO010000272.1:0-6496 GCA_050293165.1 Anaerolineales bacterium
GCTCAATAACGGAGGTGATGCTAAGTACGTGCTGACGCGAGGCAACTTCGGGGAAGACGCCGCCAAAGCGGGCATGCATCTCCATTTGTGATGCGACCGTAGATGCCAGTAGTGCGCGGCCGTCTTCGATGACAGCGGCGGCTGTTTCGTCACAGGAGCTTTCTATGGCAAGGATGCGTATGCTCATGGGGGGATTTAACGGGATAGGTTTATTTTCTGGAAATAGTTGAGATGATGGATGCAAGCCTAAATCAGGAACGTACCGCGCTATTCTTCATCTTTTCGCTGATTGAGTAATCCCATCAGGTCAAGTTGTTTGCGATTGAAGAGCGCAACGGGTGCGTCGATCTTTATTGTAGGGATCAAAATTCCCGTAATCTTGGCATCGTAGAGAGGTATAAAATTGCCCGTCCCTTCCAGCATTAGCAGGCTGAAATCAAAGCGACCCTGCCATTCGATATTGCCTTCCATCTCGTAGTTTTGGGAGGTGATAAAAACGGGATATTGCCGTGTTTGGACATAACCGCTACGTGTGAGTGACTGCGGCCCAATATCTTCTTCCCGGCTCAGGCTTACCATATAAAGACGTTCTTTTGTGAGACGGATAACATCGAAGTGATCTGCGAGTTTGGTGGGCATGTGGATGCGTGCCAGACGCGCATCGTGAATTTCTATAAAGGAAGAATTTGGGTTATTCAACAAGCCGATCGCTCCTGTGTTGGCGACCATCATTTTTCCCACAACTCGATAACTGGTTGTGAGCATGTCGACAGATACGAAGCGATGTGTGCGAGGGGATACGTTTGAAGCCATGCATTTTTCCTTTTTCTATTATTTGCTTGAAGGTCTGGATGGCGGCAAGCCATCACTCTTCTTATGAGAATCGAAGGGCTTGTCTTTTGGCTTGGGTGAATGTCCTGCATTGGGATTGAGCAGCATCGTTAACCAAGCAATAGCGCGTTTGTCGTATTCACGTTTACCACACACATCGCAAACCCACGCCGGAAAATTTGGCACGGTGATCAGATCATCCTTAAGCCATGTAAAATAAGTCACATAGCTGGGACGTACAATTCCGGCCTGACATTCTTTGCATGGGTATGTTTCGGAAAGCATCAGTGTACCTACGGGGCTGTAATCTCGATTTGGATATGCTTGATAATTTGCCAGTTGGGCGGGGGCCAATAGACCACCACGGCTTTCCCAACAATATTTTCCAGTGGCACCGCGCCCCACGAATGTGAGTCGGATGAGTTGTTGCGATTATCGCCCAATACAAAAATCTGTCCTTCGGGGACAGTCCAGCGCCCGATATAGAGTGGCTCCGCCGCGATATATGGCTCGTCCAAGCTGTAATCGTTAACGATCACTTTCCCGTCGCGGACAGCAATCGTGTCCCCGGGTAAGCCGATCACGCGTTTGATGAAGTCCTGATTGGGGTCAACTGGAAAATGAAAAACGATAATATCGCCATACTCGGGTAGCGAAGAGCGGTAGGCTATCTTGTTGACGAGAACATAGCCGCCATCGTCGAGTGTGGGGCGCATGCTAAAACCTTCCACCATCACGCGGGCTGTGACGGCGTTAATACCAAGAAAAAGAACCACCGATAAAAGCAGTGTCTCTAAAAGGTCTACAAGAAAACGCCAGAAACCACCACTCGCTGTCTCGACTGCTTCAGCCGGTTGGGTAGGAGTTTCAGCGCTTGCGTTTTGAAAAGTGTCCAAAAAAATGCCTCCATGAAATATTGGTGGCATTATACTGCATTATCCCCCTGCCATGCGCGCCCAAAGATAGTACGTTGGGACGTGCAAAACCCGCTCTCCGGCGAGCCATGCTTGCTGGTCTAATTCCTTCATTTTTTGGATGCGCTTCTCCGGGATTTTGCCTGCCAGATCGGCTTCGAGCACATCCCATTCTATTTCCCAATCTTTGACATCAAACGTCTCGCGCGCGGACATTGAAATGGGTCCCGTTTCAATGATCTGTATCCCCGCATTGAAGAAGAGTTCCGCTAACTTTGCCCCCATAGCAGGGTCGGCGCCCTGTACCAGCAGCGCATCACGTTGCCACACACCGAGTTCTGCCAGCGCCGCAGGTTTATCCACACGCTGGGTGTAGTCCGGTTCCGCAAAGGCGATGATATACCCGTCTTTGCGGATGACGCGCATCATCTCAGCCAGAGCTTGTTCTGGCATAGGCAGCCAGAGAAAAAGGAAATGGCAGAAAATCACGTCGAAGCTGGCATCTGCGTAGGGGAGAGAGAGCGCATCGGCGCAGGCGATGGGAGATGTAGGGGCGTGGCATTGCGCCTCTTGCAGGGAAGCAAACCGGATGTCGAGTCCGTGCGCGGGTGTATGCAGCCTTTCAAGAATTGCCCCCGTTCCGCATCCGATTTCGAGCATACGTGTGGTTTTATCTATCCCGATTTGCTCAAAAATATAGGCGCGTAATTCGTCTGTCCAGTTGGCTTGTTGGCTGTAGCGTGTGTGCCAGTTCATAAGAAGGGGCTTATTTCCAGTTTCTGACGAAATCTTTTTGTTCTTCAGTTTGTGGTGATGGGGCGTAATGGCAAAGCTGATCCACTTTGCGCAGGGCTTCGTCGCCGCTTAGGCCCCGCTCTGCCAAAAAGCAGCCGACGGCCGTGCCGGTGCGCCCCAGCCCCGCCCAGCAGTGGATATAGGGCTTTTCGCCCGCTGCCAATGTACTGTGGATGGTATCAAGAATGGCGCGCATTTTATCGCGTGAAGGAATACCAAAATCTCCGATTGAGAAGCGCTGATAGTTAACAGGAAGGTGGTAATAGCTTGCCAATTCGCGCAGGGTTTGTTCGTAGGGGATGCGCTCGTGTGGTTCGGTTAGATCTATGAAGGTGCTGATGCCCGCTCCGAGCAGAGCTTCCAATCGCAACGGAGTCTTTTCCTCGTTGTAGCGATGACCTGGGTATTCGCCTGCCATAAATTGATCGGGAATGACCCAGTAGGCGTTGTAGGGAGGCAGTTTTTCCATGCGGGAATCTTTAATTTGTGTTTTCGCGGCGGAACTCGTAGGTTTCGATCATCGCATTGATGACCGGTTGTTTTTCTTCGGGCAGATCAATGAAGACACAGCCAATATTTACAAGGCGAGGGTCGAGATCGGGGTGGCTGCGTACCACGCGTACTTTTACGCGCAGATATGTGTCGCTAATATTCGGCATCTCAGGCAGGTCGAGATGCAATTTCATCTCGGTATCAGGCGGGATGCTTTCTTTGCCAATCAGCATTAGTCCGGCAGTGTTCAAGTCGCTGAGATACCCAATGGTTTTGCCGGTGCTCTGCTCATAAACCGATGAATAGGCCATCAGATATTTGCGCGGGAGTTTTCGTCTGTCTTCCATTTCCATTCGCTACCTCCTCTTTGTCGGTGAGAATAGGGCAACTTAATTGTAGCAAAATGGTTTATGTTTTTCTCCCTTTGCAAGGCTTATGTAATTATCGAATTAGCGCTCCAAAATCTCTTTTGCCAATTCTGTCGCTCGTTGCACCAAAAAGGGACAGGTGGTCTGGAAGACGCCACTCTCACGCGCTTTTTCACGTTCTTCCGGCACGATCAGGTGATAGCCAAGCAGTTCGCGGCAAAGGAGCGATCCTTTTTCCTCTTCAAAGCGGCGCATCAATTCCTGGCTGGCAGAGCGTACTGCCTCTTCATCATCGGCATTGGGGCTGCCAAATTTCAGTCCCAGCGTCATTAATGCGCCGGTGACGGCACCGCAGACTTCGCCGTGCCGTACCATTCCGCCGCCAAAAGCGGATGCGATCTTGAAGGCGGTTTCTTCGTCTAATCCTAGTTCTGGCGCAAATGTGGATAAAACAGATTGGGAACAGGCATAACCGTTCTCGAAACGGGATTTTGCTTTTACTGGTTTTTCCAAATCTGACTCCAATCATCACGCAAAAAATTACCAAGGATATGATCTGCCATGCCTTGTGTGGGGAGTACGTCTCCGTCCGGCTCGACGTAGAGCCAAGCCTTGCCTGCGCCATCGGGGACGTTCTCTTCGACGGTTTCCAGTGCAACGGGATGATGTGCGGAGTAGGGTACGGGGAGATCCCAGGTCAGCGAGACGCCCATATTTGCGGCTTGCTCCCGTGCAAGTTGCAGTGTCTCCACATGGTCGGGAGAGGCGCTAAGCGAGAGCGAGTTGATCTCGAGTTGTCCCAAGCGTTCGAGCGCGGCTGGGACATTGGGCGCCGTCTCGTCATTGATCGTCAGGTGGACGGTGGTGTACAGGTCTTCGGGCAGGATCACGTCAAGGGCTGCCCACGATTTTTCGTTGTCGGGTTGCAGGATGAAGAGTAGATGGTCCAATCCCGTTTGGAGCAGGGTGTTGAGATAGGCTTTGTCGGCAAGTTTCAGCCCATCGCTGAGTAAGCCGCTGACCATGCCTTTCGCTTCGGCGTAAGCGATCAGGTCGGGCAGGTCGTCACGCAGAGTCGGCTCGCCGCCTGTAAAGGTGACGTGCGGGATGCCAACTGCCCAAGCTTTGTCGAGAATCGATGTCCATTCAGCGGTGGCAAGTTCACGGTCGACGCGTTTCGTGGGGGCATCGTCGGCGGAGTTGCCATCGGGCAAGGCATAGGTTAGGGCACAATCCAACCGCAGTGGGGCAGTTAATCCAGCCGAATGGGGGGCGACGCGGTCAAATCCAAAATAGGATACGGGGTCAAGGTCTTCGGTGTGGACGAGGCTTTCGATCCGCTCGCAGAAAAGTTGATAATCCTGCAAGGCTTGTGCTTTGTTGACGCGGTACCGTTTAGCTACTGCCTTGGCGGCGTCCTCTTCTGGTGTGCCTTTGATGAAGTGATAGGCATATTCGGTGGCGGAGGGGTTGAGATGCAGGATCGTGGCAGCATTGACGACGAGCAGGCTGCTGCCATCGTCGTGCATGCGCAGATGCAACCGATAGGGGATTTCGTCATCTGCTGGCGATTGAAAATGCAAAACATCAGCAGGCAAAGGTTTTGCAGATGTGAAGAAATCTCGGATGCTGGTCAGAATACTCATTGAACGCTCCTTTTCTTACTGGTTTATTGCGGAGAAAATAAATAATTGCTTTTCCCTGTAAAAATACAGGGAGATTTCTTGCTAAGGGACATAAATTTCAAGGTTGTGGAACATGACTTGTGAGAGCGGATTATCTACCGTTTCGACGCCAATGCCGACCAGTCCTTCGGTGAGTTGCCAATCTTGCACATTCTCGACCTGTTTTCCGTTAATGAGCAAGGCTAAGTTATTGGCTTTACAAATGACCGTCATGTGGTTAGCGTTTTTGCCATTTTTGATCTCAGTACTGGCGGAATACGCTAATTGCTGATAGCTGGTTTCATCGCCATAAGTCCATTTGCCGATCTGCCAGTAGCCACCAGTATCCAGAAAGAATACATATTCACCTGCATCAGAAGAGCGACAGGTTAGGGTGATATAGGTGTAATTGGTGCCGCCGACTAATTCGACATCGGCTTCGATGCGGACATCGCTGTAGTTCATATCAAGGGGAGCATAGCTGTACCAGGAATCGTTTTTGCTTGGGACTTCGACATATAAGCCGTCGCCACGCAGCTCGGTTGTGTAACTTGCTTCATCATTCTTTGTGACCGGTTGCCATTCGCTGATGTCGTTGAAGTTGGTTTGGAAAATAAGGTCACCCGATTGAAGCACGGGAGGGGATGTCGGTTCAGGGATTGGTGTGCTTGTTGGTTCCTCATTATTATTTATAGCTGGGGCCGGGGCCTCGGTGGGTGTGCCTACGAGTGCAATTTGACAGCCTAAAACAAAGAGAAGGGCGAAGGCCAATGATAGTGCAAGTTTAAGTTTTTTCATGGGTATTCCTTTTATAAAAAGAACAATAAGAAATCTCGGATATTATTTATGATACTCATCAGACGCTCTTTTTTTTACAGACGAATGATGAAAATAATTGCGTCTCCCTGTAATGAATACAGGGAGGTCTCTTGCTAAGGGATGTAGATTTCGAGATTGTGGAACATAACTTGTGAGAGCGGGTGGTCGAAAGTTTCGACGCCGACGCCAACAAGGCCGGAAGTAAGGTGTGCATCTTCCACAGAGGCGATTTCATAGTCGTTGATGTCCAGGGATAATTTACTGCCTTTGCATGTGGCAGTGATGTGGTTAGGATTTTTGGCAACTTTGATGCGAGTGCTACCGCCTTCTCCCAGACGTTCGTAACTTGATGAATCGCCAAAAACGTATTTGCCGATTTGCCAGTAGCCGCCTGTATCCATGAAAAAGACGTATTCGCCAGCATCGGATGAGCGGCAGGTTAGAGTAATGTAAGTGTAGTTGGTGCCGCCGACCAGTTCGACATCCGCTTCGATGCGAACATCCTCATAGCTTGTCTCTAACGGGGCATAGGCATACCAGTAATCGCTTTTCTCTGGTACTTCGACATATAATCCGTCGCCGCGGATATCAGTGGTGTATTCAGATGCGTCAT
>JBNKMO010000273.1:0-4501 GCA_050293165.1 Anaerolineales bacterium
GATGTGGGAGGTGCGGCATGATGGTTTATGGGAATAGAACTACAAAACCACCCATATATCTGGGGCAAAACGCTTCTTCGAGCTATTTTCCCTTCTATATTGCGGGTACAAATCGAGATGGGCGGAACTTATACCCGTATACACGATTACTACCGCGCCAAACAGATAACGACCCTAATTTGAGTAAATTTCATTCTACATTCGCACAAACACCGACAATTTCTCAAGGGGGGCGGGATACGCTGAAATAACGCGCCCACCCTCGAAGATTTCGTTGTTCCAGTAGTCGCGCCAAGTGCCTTTTGGCAGGTAGATGTCGCGGGTGCGGGCAGCAGGTTGAAGCACGGGCGCAATGAGCACGTCATCCCCAAGCAGAAACTCGTCATCACACAAAAGCGCTTGCTCATCATCCGCATCCAGCCACCAGAGCGGACGAATGATGGGCGCACCCGTATGGGTCGCTTCTTGTGCCAGCTCGACCATGCGTGGCGCAAATTGCGTGTGTAAATCGGCATACTGCCGACAAAGAGCGGCGCATTCTGCGCCATAATCCCACGGGGCGAGCGAAAATTGCATGGCGGGCAACAGGGCATTCAACTGCGTCCAGCGGATCATCAGCTCTGCGTCGGGCTGGTTTTCGTAAGCATTCCCGCCGACCATGTCGGGCAGGATGAAGGGGTAGCCGGTCATGCCCAAGGCTAAAATGCCCGTCAGGACAGAATAAAGCCCATTATCTGCGCCCCATGTGGACCACTTGTCCCATTGGCGGAAGAAGATTGGGGCTTTTTGATTCAACCAAGCCGAGCGCACTTCTGTCAGGCTGAAATGCTGGCTGACGAAATCGACATAGCGCTGTGTGTATTGATTGGGGTGGATCGGTGCGTGCGTAAGGGCATCGGGAGGCAGGAAGCAGGCTTCGCCCGCATCGAACTTGTAGCCATCGAGACCGCTCTCGACCTGAAGTTTGCTGAGGCTTTCGAGAAACCACGTCAGCGCCGACGGGTTGGTCACGTCCAGCAGACCGCCTTCACCTTGCCACCAGGGAACGAGATAAGGGTCGCCATTTTGCTGGCGGACAAGATAATTTTTGGACGCGCCCTCTGCAAAAGCTGCCGAATCCAGGTCAAAAAAGGGGATCACCCAAGCGGTCACTTTGAAGCCTTTTTCGTGCAAGGCAGCGATCATCTCTTTGGGATTTGGAAAACGTTCGGGGTCAAAAGCAATGTCGCCGTAATGTTTTTGCCAGCGGTCGTCGATTTCCAACACCCCATAGGGATAGCCGTTTTGGATAATTTCATCCGCAAATTGCATGACGACCGTTTGCGAGACTTCGGTTTTATAGCGTGCCCAGGTTGTCCAGGTGGGCTTGCTGAAGAGTTCTGCAGGCGGGGTTTGGCTGAGATGCCCAACAACATCAATCAGTTGCTGAAAGGCAGCACGGGCATCTTGCGTAAAAGCGATGTCGAGTTGCAAGTCTTGCCCTTGAAATGTGATCAAGCCGTCGCCTTCGTTTTTCTCGTCCACGAAGGGACGATGGGCGAAGGGGCCCTTCTCAGCGCCGAGGCTCCATTCATAGCGGGGATAGCTGTCTGGGGGTTGATTGATGCCAACCGAAAGCGGAGACTCGGCTCGAATCAATATACCTGTCGATGAATACCAGGCAGGGGTGAGTTTACAGCTTTGCCCGGCAGGACCATTATCGAAAGTTTCAAAGGGGCTCAGCGGCAGCATCAAACGCTCTAGGGGCAGACGCTGATGGAGCAGTTCGCCGTGTCCATACCAATGCCCGATCAGTTCAAAAGCGATCTGGCTTTCGCCGTTGAAATCAAGTTTGAATCCGCTCGGGGTGGGACTGATGCTGAAGCTGGCGTTACCGAGATCAACCTGAATACCAGACGATGTTTCGGTAAGGGTGGCAGCGCGCGGGTCAGGTGCGGAGCGGAGCAAAATCTGCTCGGCTCGGGAAAAAGTCAGTTGAAAGGGTTCCAGATTGATATTGAGAGACATATTCCAATTATCCAATTTTAAAGAAAGAGAGTGCACCACACCAAGATCGGGCTTTCGTGCGACGCACTCTCCAGTATGAAAACAGGAAGCGCTTAGTTGCGTTCGAACTTTTTGCCTGTTGCGAGGGCGACGCTCTGATAAGCGCCATCGTAAATGCCGATGCTTTTATTTTTGACGATCATCTCACAATACATGGCGAGTAGGTCATCTTCGTGGGTCATCAGATCAATGGCTTGCAGGGTCTGCGGGATGGTGCGGGTTTCGACGGTGCTGTCGCCGATCTCTGCGCCGCGAATAGCGCCCCACATCTCATGACCGCCCACGCGGGCGTTGAAGATTTTGGGGATCGGGTAAAAAGCCAGCTCTGACGGTTTGGTGATCATCACGTCCATGACGCGCATCAGGTAATTGGTGGCATACACAGCGTGGAAAGTGTTGTCGTGCAAGAAGACGTGTAGCCCTTGCGCCGGCGTCGAGCGGATGCTGTCGGTGAAGTCACGCGTGTCTTCCCAAGTGAAATGCGTGCTGAGCAAGTCTTGATAAGGTTCAAGTTCTTTCTCGAGCCACGTCCAGTTGTCTTTATGGTCGCCGAGATTGACGAAGAGGGCGACTTTCTCTTTTTTGATGAGCGGAATCAGATGGTCGATGATCGCCTTGAAAAGTTCGCGCTGTGCGCCCGCCCCACCCATCGTGACAAGGAAGCGGCGCGGCTCTTTAGCAGCCATGCGTTGGACGCGTGCCGCACAATCCACTTCGATATTCTCGACCAGTTCGTGATCGACATGCTGCCCCGTGAAAAAGAGCGAATCACTCGGCACGGGCTTCATGATCGAGCCTTTGTCGTCAAAGCCGCGCATCACGCGGAAACCATAATAGCCCGAAGGCGATTGGACAGCATGTTTCGCCCCTTCGGTCAGTTGGAACGCCATAGGCCAGTTATCGAACATCATATCGACGACATTGGTCATACCGCCCGCAACCGCACCCATCGCATTCCACATGTGCGATGTCAATGTGGGCATATCCGAAGGCAGTGCGCCGTAAAGATTCTCAAATAACTCGCTCATTTTATAATCTTTGACCTGCGTTTTGGTGAAACGCCAGGGCCAGGTCACGATCCAGTTATTGAAAAGGGTGTTTAAGCCGGGTAACGAAGGTTCGCCTGTCGTCAGACTTTCCCAGACGTATTTATCAAACCACGGAAAACGCTGCGAAATACGCGAATATTTACTGTAGTTGGTATTACACCAGTTGATCACATCGGTCGTGATGCCGGGGATGGAAAGCAGATCGAGCCAGTAAGGCGTGAAGCCCATCGCCCGTGCCGCAGAAACGCCCGCCATTGCAATCCGATAATGCCCAAATCCCATGCGGATGGTGCTCACAATGACGCCATTCTCTTTGGTGAGCGGCGTGCCTTCGCCATCACGGATAACTTCTTTCAGCCCAAAAATATCGCCGCCATAAGGGTGATCTTGCACGCTCAAATTAAATTTTTCATTCGGGTCATAACTAAATTTCTTCGCCAGCATGGCTTTCCATTTGTCCGCCGCACGCGTTTGAGCTGGCGTGATGGGATTGCCATAAAGCTCATAACGTCCATTCACTTTTTTCATAAAAATCTCCTTCAAGGATGAAATAATTTCAACAAGAAAGCAGTATTGTAAAACAAAACTGTCGGGGTTGGCACATGAACAGAATCCCCCTAAATGCCGCTCACTTTTTCGATAAACTGAATACTTTGCTTCGCCACTTCTTCACGCTCTGCATCCAAAACAATCGCATGGCTGGAGTTTTCCATCCAACGCCGCTCTTTTACGGTAGATGAAATCCCATTCAAAATGATCTCGCCAGCTTCCGGCGCAACGGTCAGATCCTTGCGTCCCTGAAAAACAAGCGTTGGTTGATGGATTTCTGCCAATCTTTTGCGGGTCGCCGTCTGAAAGCGCAGCAACTGGATACTCCCCTTCAGCGGCAGCCCCGCATAGCCTTGCCACTCATCAGAGCCATCCAGCGAATCACGCGGGACTTCGCTGATAAAAGGCGCACCAAGATACAGCTTCACCAAATCCATTTTAGTCAGTGTCAGTCGGATTGCGGGAGCGTAGAGCAAAATCCCAGCCAGATTTGGGTACTGGCTGGCAAGATACAACGCCAGGACACCACCCATCGATTCGCCCGCAACCCAAACTTGCTCGCAGCTCTCGAATAATTTCTCCAGCGAATTTTGGCCTGCCGCTACCCAATCCCGCCAGTGGACACGGTTCAAATCTTCGAGTTGGGTACCGTGTCCCGGCAAAAGCGGCGCAGCGACGGTATAGCCCTGCGCACGGAATATCTCAGCCAAGGGGCGGATTTCAGCAGTCGTCGCCGTGAAACCATGCGAAAGCAAAATTCCGGTCGAGCCATCTTGCCAGAAGAAAGCATCTCCGTCCAAATGCGGATTATGCAAGTTAAGATTTGGCATCGCAGTCTAGCCTTTGACTCCGCTGCT
>JBNKMO010000274.1:0-4906 GCA_050293165.1 Anaerolineales bacterium
ACCACAAAATAAATGAGATACAGAAACCCCGCTGTTCTTGCAGTTTTAT
This sequence comes from Anaerolineales bacterium, assembly GCA_050293165.1. GTDB lineage: Bacteria > Chloroflexota > Anaerolineae > Anaerolineales > Villigracilaceae > Desulfolinea. Next base: position 50 of record JBNKMO010000274.1, read on the forward strand.
TCATTGAGTACATTTTTCATTTTCCTTATTTGGTTGAATGCGTATGAGTGAGACCAAGGGCATGCCCAGATCACGCACCTTTTTGAGTAAACCGTACAGGGCGGATTGATCAAGTACGGGTCCAGAGAGAAGCGTTTTGCCATCCTCTTCGAGTGTAATTGTCAGCCCCTCGAACCAGTCTACCCACCGGGCACCCAGATGACCTTCAATCCTGATTTGATAGATCATGGGACTATCCGGGATGATTTGTTCTCCATTGTTCATGGGCAACCTACGCAATTGCTTTTCTTCCCATTTTGCGACGTTCACGCCACGCACCAGCAACCAGATGGGAAGATGATTTCCAGGAAACCCGGGTTTCGATGATGGCGATGCTGCGTTGGGGGACAAAGATGCCTGCGATGAAGGCTAGCAGCAACAACCAGGGAGACGATCATAAGATGGCTGACCTGTACGAGCAGTGCTGCTCCGATGCTCATCCGAAAAACGCTTGCCGATGAAGCGATATTATTCACCGTTGCCAGTGCGTCCCCCGATACGATCATCGCCATCGGGACATATAGAACGCCAAAGATAGCCAATGGCATCTGGATGAAATAAAGCAAGCCTGTCAGGCGTGCGGTTTTATTGATATTCATTTTTTACTCCTTTTTTATCAACTGATGCCCCAACTATAGCCGCCCCGCCTTCTCTGGTCATTACTCTTAAGAGTTATTCAAGGGATTATTCCCCCTTAAATCAAAAACGGGCTTATGCCCGTTTCAGTCTGTCAGAATGCCTAATGTCTTCGCTTTTGCCACCGCCTGCGTGCGGCTGCTTACTCCCATTTTCGCATAGATCCTTCTCGCATGAATTTTGACTGTGTGCAGCGAGAGATATAGTTGGTCAGCAATTTTCTGGTTGGGCAGTCCATCGGCGATGAGATGTAGAACTTCGAGTTCGCGCTCGCTCAACGGCTCGATAAGCGAGCTTTTTTGAACGTCATGCCTGCCAGGGAGCACAGACTTGATCTCATCAAGGCGATGAACTAAACCATGCTCATGCGCCAATTGCTCCGCTTGCGCTAAAGCCGTTGTTGCGCCATCTGCGTCTTTTCGAGCGAATTGCAAGTGCGCCGTCAAAATCTGCCCCGAAACCAAACCATCTCCATAACCAAGTTGCTGCGCCAAAGCAATCCCTTTTTCTGCGTGCTGTTGCGCGGTATCCAGTTCGCCTCTCCCATAGGCAATGCGCCCCAAGCCGAGATGTGCATCACAGGAAGAAGGCTGGGGAATATCACCGACCAATTCCAAAACACGTTCGTAGGTCTGCTCCGCCAGACGAGGTTGATTTTCCGCTTCTTGTGCAGCGCCCAAACCCACTGAAGCCGCAATGTTGATGATAAGATTCCCCGTCCGCTCGCTGATGGTAACCGCTTCGGCGTAGGCTTGGCGAGCATCTGACCACTTATTCTGAAGCTGGTAAGCAAGCCCCATTTTCCAGATGGTCGCCGTGCGTACCGCCAAATTATCGGGATGCAGATACTCCAAGGCTCGCCGGGATTGGGCAATGATCTCGTCCACCTGATATTGGTTGGCTGCCAGCAAGGCTCGGATGGCGGCAATATGACCGATGAGATTACGGCGTTTATCGTCGACTTCGATTTGGGTTAGCGATGCTTCTGCCGCTTGCAGTTTGGGTTCGACTTCTGTCAATGGCCCTGTCATGGACAGTACTGAAGCGTACATCACCCACAAGGTCGGGTGGGCATCCAATGTGGCGGGAGGCAGCGCTGCCAGCCAATTTAAGACAGGCATCACTGCGCCGCGAAAATGCAAAGGAACTCCCTTCCCAACAATCAGACGTTCAGCGCGGTCAATGTCGTTGGCAGCCGCAGCATGCTGAAAAGCATCAACATCCAGCCCGTTTTCTGCGTACCATCCACTGGCACGCAGATGGTACTTGGCAATCTCTTCGGGTTCCAAGCTTTGTCCTAATCGCTGGCGTAACAAATCCCCAAAGAGATGGTGATAGCGGTACCAACGCCGCTCGTTATCCAATGCATTAATGAAAAGATTGCTTCGTTCAAGGCCTTCCAAAACATCTTGACTGTCAATATCAGCATCCTGCAAAAGAGCATCGCAAAGTGGCGCAGATAAACGATTGAGAATGGATGTGTGCAGCAGGAATTTCTGTATGTTTTCGGGTTGCTTTTGGAGTACTTCTTCGAGCAAATAATCAAGGATGAAACGATTTGTTCCTGCAAACGATTGGATGAATTGCTGAACATCCTGTTCCTCTTGCATGGAAAGAGTCCCTTGTAAGGCAAGCGCGGCTAATTGCAGTCCCGCAATCCAGCCTTCGGTGCGGTCTTCCAAGATGGCAATATCTTCAGTCGACAGATGCAGATCCATCACTTGATTAAGAAATTCAACGGTTTCTTCAGAGGTAAAGCGCAAATCGGCGGCACGCAGTTCGGTTAACTGGCGGCGAGCACGCAAACGAGCCAAGGGAAGCGGCGGGTCTTCACGGGTTGTGATAGTGATATGGAGTTGGGGAGGCAGATGTTCGATCAAGAAAACGAGTGCTTTGTCCACGGCGGCCGAATCAAGTAGGTGGTAATCGTCAAGGACGAGCATCAGGTTTGTTGAAAGGGTAGCAAGCTCATTCACAAGAGCGGTTAGTAGTGTTTCAACGCGTAGTGGCATCGGGGCTTGCAACATCCCCAAAAGCTCGTTACCCAGATCGGCATCCACTGTCTGCAAGGCCGCGACGAGATAGATCAGAAAACGGGTCAGGTCGCTATCTCCCTCATCCAATGAGAGCCAGGCCGTTGGGCGATTGCACTTGGCGATCCATTCGCTGATCAATGTGGTTTTGCCAAAGCCAGCCGATACTGAGACGAGTGTCAGTTTACTGCCCGCGTTTAGTCCGCCATTCAGCCGCTCAATCAACTGCGGGCGCTGAACGGTTTTTGACGTGGGTGTGGGGATGTATAGTTTTGTGGCTAGCAGGGGCATGGACATACCCATATTATAAGGTTAATTATTTCTTTCTGTCATAGAAGCCGGGGATTACTGATTTTGTGTGTTCATTCGATATTTGTATAAGAGCAACCCGGCGGTCCCCATCAAAAGGGAGGCGAGCAGGCTTTCATTGGTCGGTGAAAGGAAGACACCTGCCAAGCCATTGAGTTTGATGAAACCGTACGCAACGAGCGGCAGGCTGACCCCATTGATAACGTTGTGCAGGACAAATGCGGGCCACACCGATTTGCTGACCAAACGTAATTCGCCAAAGAGAATGGCTGTAGGAAAAAGGACGATTAGTGCAAGCAACAGGAAGGTGTTCAGGTCAATTACAGTCAGATAGGGAGCCAGCACAGAGCGGTCAAGGAAATAATAGTAGTAGGGCAGATGCCACGACCACCAGATCGCGCCGACGATGAGGTGATTGAGGAACGTGGGAACTTTGGCGGCTTCCAGTCTGGGGGTGAGATAGCCGCGCCAGGCAAATTCTTCAAAGATATTTTTCATGAGGGAGCCGGCTATACCGACCCCAACGATGGCAACAAAAGCGCTCCATTCCTGCGTGGCAAACTCATTGGTCGCAGAAACTGCTCCGGTAACGGAACCCAGCCCAAAAGCCAGTAGTGCCGCGAGTGGGTAGACCAGAAGCGCTACGATGTACCACTTCCAACCAGAGATCAGATTTAACTTGAAGCCGGCATCCTGCCAGCCATCACCGCCAAACGCACGCAACAGGATACCAGCGAGCGCCGGGCTGACCAGCCAAACCAGCACGCCCAAGCTCTGCATTGGCAGTTGGGTGTTTCCGGTGAGATTATTAAGCCAGATGCCCAACCAGCCTCCACCAGCGGAAAAGAGCGTCATGATTATGATATTGCGAATCGTTTTATTCATTTTAATCTCCATTAGAGTTGGGCTGGATCATAGGTTTTGGTTTCAATCTGTTGAATGGCTTTGTTGAGCCACTCCAGTTTGATCTGATTCGCCTTACGCCCGTAATCCAGCGTGAGCATACTCAGGAAGAAGGCTCGTGGGTCATCCGCCTCTTTGGCTGCATTGGCGTTGTAGATTTCATCGTATATTTCCAATGCATCTTGTGTAACTTGCGTCTCATGGCGCAATAAAGTGAGTATCTTTTCATCATCCAACCGGCTGCTAAAGAAAATTTGCACCAAAAGCGGTTCGCGCGAAGCCTGCAACGGCAGGGGAGTAGCCAGCCATTTTTGCAATTCTTCCTGACCTGTCGCCGTGATGTGATAAAGCTTCATATCCAAACGCTCATCGCGTTCGAGGACTTCGATTTCGAGCAACCCCGCATCTGTCATTTGTGCCAGTGTGCGATAGATCTGACTCTGGTTGGCGGGCCAAAAATGACTCACGGAGTTATCGAAAGCCTTTTTTAGATCGTAGCCACTGAGAGGGTTGAAACTGAGAAAGCCAAGAATGGCATGTTTGAGAGACATATATACTCCTTGTATTATAGTACTTGTACTATAATACAAGGAGTATATAAAGTCAAATTAACCGAAAGATACTGAAATCCTTATCAATTTCCCCTTAGTACTCTCCAGCCAAACTTCGGCCACGCGGGCATTGGATGTAAAGGTATTGCCACATTTCTCTGTAAAATTACCCAGCTATGTTTTGTACAGCACAGCAATGTATAACCTTAACTCATGTTACGCAAAAGGGGCTTGCGTAGGCTTGGGGGCTACCCTCACCCTCCGCCCTCTCCCAAAGGGAGAGGGGACTTAATCCCTTCTCCCTTTGGGAGAAGGTTAGGATGAGGGAAAACGACAGTCCATTGCTCATCTCTGCGTAACATCAGACCTTAAGACTACTCGGTCTC
>JBNKMO010000275.1:0-21826 GCA_050293165.1 Anaerolineales bacterium
GGAAATGCGTCCGGGTAATGCTCAGGCAATCCGCGCGATGGTTCCTCTAGGTGAAATGTTCGGTTACGTAACAGAGTTGCGTTCGGGCACCAAGGGACGTGGCGTATCATCAATGGAATTTGACCATTACGCGCCAGTTTCGGCCTCGGTAATGGAAGAAATACTCAAGTAATAATCTGGATAGGTCTTTTTCTTAAGTTAAGGAGAAACAAGAAATGGCAAAGGAAACATTTGATCGTTCAAAACCGCACTTGAACGTCGGAACGATGGGACACATCGATCATGGTAAGACCACGCTGACTGCAGCGATCACAAAATACTGTGCATTGGCTCAAGGTGGTGGAGAATTCCGCGCCTTCGACACAATCGATAATGCTCCTGAAGAACGCGAGCGCGGTATTACGATCAATATCTCGCACGTAGAGTATGAAACAGATAAACGTCACTATGCCCATGTTGATATGCCTGGTCACCGTGACTACATCAAGAACATGATCACCGGTGCCGCGCAGGTTGATGGCGCGATCCTGGTTGTAGCCGCTCCCGATGGCCCGATGCCGCAGACCCACGAGCATGTATTGCTTGCGCGTCAGGTAGAAGTGCCCGCGTTGGTTGTATACATGAACAAAACCGACATGATGGACGACGAAGAACTTCTCGAACTGGTCGAGATGGAACTTCGCGAACTTCTGGACGAACAAGGCTTCCCCGGCGACACAACCCCGATTGTTCGCGGTAGCGCACTTCAGGCTCTTCAGAGCGAAAGCACTGACCCGAATGCTCCTGAATACGAAAGCATCAAAGAATTGATGCGTGTGGTTGACGAGTACATTCCTGAACCGGCACGTGATACCGACAAACCCTTCATGATGCCGGTCGAAGATGTCTTCTCGATCAAAGGTCGTGGAACCGTTGTTACCGGTCGTATGGATCGTGGTGTTGTCAAAGTTGGTGACGCTGCAGAATTCGTTGGCCTTCGCGATCAACCGATCAAAACCACCGTTACTGGCGTAGAAATGTTCCACAAGCTTCTCGAAGAAGGTCGCGCAGGCGACAACCTGGGTCTCTTGGTTCGTGGTATTGACCGCGATCAGGTTGAACGTGGTATGGTTATTGCGAAACCTGGTTCGATCACGCCGCACAAGAAGTTCCTTGCTGAGGTTTACGTGTTGAAGAAAGAAGAAGGTGGTCGTCACAAAGCTTTCTTCAATGGCTATCGCCCGCAGTTCTACATCCGCACAATGGATGTAACCGGTGACATCACCCTTCCTGAAGGTGTAGAGATGGTTATGCCAGGTGACAATGTGAACTTGACCGTAGAATTGATCGTGCCCGTTGCTCTTGAGCAGGGTTCGAAATTCGCCATCCGTGAGGGCGGTCTGACCGTCGGCGCTGGTGTTATTACCAAAATTCTTGAATAATAGGTGTCTAAATGGCTAAACAGAAAATCCGTATCCGCCTTAAGGCTTATGACCATCGCGTTCTTGATCAATCTGCAAAACGCATTGTAGACACTGCTGAACGTAGCGGCGCCCATGTTGTTGGTCCCGTACCCTTGCCAACAAAGAAAGAAAGGTTTACAATTCGTCGCTCGACATTCATCGACAAAGACTCACATGAGCACTTTGAAATCCGCACACACAATCGTTTGATTGATGTTTTGGATCCCGAATCAAAAACGATTGACATGCTGATGCGCCTCAATTTACCCGCAGGCGTGGATATTGAGATAAAGATTTAGTTAGTTTTGCCATAGCACCAACACAACGTGTATTGCTGGCTGAATACAAAAAGCCAGCAATTTCGTTGTGTGTAAGCAGGTAACGTAAGAGTTAGCTTGTGAGCAGACCAAAAACAAATGCTCTGTAGCAAGTTAGCTGACTGGGTTACTGAAGAGATGATGCAGCCAGGCCCGGCTGACAGTCTCGATAAATTTCTTTGAAGGAGAAAATTGAAATGATGAAAGGGCTGATTGGAAAAAAGATCGGAATGACCCAGATCTTTGACGAAGCTGGCGTTGCTTTGCCAGTAACAGTCATTGAGGCTGGGCCTTGCTATGTTACACAGGTACGCAGCCATGAAGTAGATGGCTACTCTGCTGTACAGCTTGGCTTTGGAGAAGTAAACCCGAAACGTTTGACAGGTGGACAACGCGGGCATCTCAAGGTCAGTGATTTACCCCCCTTGCGCTTTTTGCGCGAATTTCGCATTAAAACTCCCGATGTTGCTGTTGGCGATAAAGTTACCGTTGAAAACTTTGAACTTGGTGAACGTGTTGATGTTACTGGCACAACCAAAGGTAAAGGTTTCCAAGGTGGCATGAAACGTCATGGCTTTCGCGGCGGTCCGAAGACACATGGCCAATCTGATCGACAACGTGCGCCTGGCTCTGCTGGGGCAGGTAGTACCCCCGGTCGCGTTTTCAAAGGAAAGCGCATGCCTGGTCAGATGGGGAATGTCCGCGTCACCTCACAGGGACTTAAGGTCGTTCTAGTAGATGCAGAACGTAACCTGATCGGTGTCATGGGTTCTGTGCCCGGCGCAAAGGGCGGTCTTGTTATGATCAAGGGCGCACGCAAGCAATAAGCGTAGGGAATTGGAGCAAATATCATGAAAGTAAATCTTGTAAATCTTGAGGGCAAAACCCTGCGTGAAGTTGAACTCCCCGCTGAAGTTTTTGAAGCCCCCATTAATGTAGATTTGATGCACCAAGCCTACGTTCGTCAGATGGCGAATGCACGTTTGGGCACGCATAAAACCAAATCTCGCGGTGAAGTCTCTGGTGGCGGCCGCAAGCCGTGGCGTCAGAAGGGGACTGGTCGTGCTCGTCAGGGCACAATACGTGCTCCGCAGTTTGTTGGCGGTGGTCGTGTACACACTCCGCGTCCTCGCAGCTATGATAAGAAAATGCCACGCAAAATGCGTCAGGCAGCTTTGCGTTCGGCGCTTTCTGTGAAAGCTGCTGAAGAAAGTATCGTTGTTGTGGAAAATCTGATTTTGTCAGAGCCTAAAACCCGTCTAATGGTGGAGGCTTTGGGGAAACTGGTCGGTGATGCAAGCGCCCTCTTGCTCTTGCCTGAAAAAGATCAGGAATACGACACAGCCATGCGCACCGCTGATAATATTTCAGATGCAAAAGTTTTGCTGGCAGGTTACCTCAATATCCGTGATTTACTCGGGTTTGATAAGGTAGTGATCTCCCTTAAAACTTTAGACGCTCTGAAAGCGCATTTGGGATAGAGGAGAACAGCGATGACTACTATTTACGATGTACTCCGTCGTCCGTTGATTACTGAAAAGAGTAATTACCAACAGAGTAAGCTGAATCAATATACCTTTGAGATCAGCACTGATGCAACAAAGGCGATGGTAAAAGAAGCCGTTGAAACAATCTTTGACGTCACTGTGGCGCGCGTTAACATCATGCGAACCCCGGCAAAGCGCAGCGTTCGCGCGCGCAGCCGTCGTTTGATGGTGCGTAAAGCTGGCATCAAAAAAGCGATTGTAACCTTGGCTGAAGGTAACTCGATCGAAATCTTTGAAGGTGTACAGTAATGGCTGTAAAAAAGTATAAACCTACAACACCCGGTCGCCGTGATATGACAGGGTATACGTTTGAAGAGATCACGAAATCGACCCCAGAGCGTTCTTTGGTTGTTCCTCTCCGCAAAAAAGGTGGACGTAATGCTCACGGTCGCGTGACAGTACGCCATCGTGGTGGTGGACACCGTCGCTTTATCCGCCTTGTGGATTTTAAGCGTGACAAACTCGGTGTCCCCGCTCGTGTGGCAGCTATTGAATATGATCCCAACCGGACCGCACGTCTGGCACTCCTTTTTTACGCAGATGGTGCAAAACGATATATTCTTGCTCCTGTGGGTGTCAAAGTTGGTGATACATTGATGTCTGGCCCTGATGCAGATATTCGCGCAGGCAACTGTTTGCCCATCTCCAACATCCCCGTTGGTACCATGATCCACAATGTGGAAATGAAAGAAGGCAAAGGCGGTCAAATGGTTCGCTCGGCAGGTGCTTCGGCGCAATTGTTGGCGAAAGAGGGTGACTACGCTCAGGTTCGTTTACCCTCTGGCGAGGTCCGTTTGGTGCGCCAAGGTTGCTATGCCACCATCGGCCAGGTTGGTAATGTTGATCACAGCAATGTCAAACTTGGTAAAGCCGGTCGCAAGCGCCATTTGGGTATTCGCCCGACCGTCCGTGGTTCTGCGATGAACCCGAACGACCATCCGCATGGTGGTGGTGAAGGTCGCCAGCCAATTGGTATGCCTGGTCCGAAAAGCCCGTGGGGTAAACCTACTTTAGGGTATAAGACCCGCCGTAACAAAGATACTGATAAGTATATTGTTCGCCGCCGTAATAAAGGCAAACGGTAAGAGTAAGCGAGGAATTAGTTATGTCACGTTCGTTGAAAAAGGGTCCTTATATTGACCCGAAACTACTCGTAAAAATTGATGCCATGAACCAAAAGGGCGATAAGAAAGTGATTCGCACTTGGAGCCGGGCTAGCGTTATCTTCCCGCAGATGGTTGGGCATACGATCGCAGTGCATGATGGTCGCCGTCATGTGCCGATCTATATCACTGAAAACATGGTTGGGCATCGTTTGGGCGAGTTCGCCCCTACGCGTACCTTCCGTGGTCATGCGTAGTCGTAGGAGTCTTTGAATTATGGCTACTCAAGATATTCGTGCTAAATTGAGCCACCTCTCAGTATCTGCTCAGAAAGTTCGCCTCGTGGTTGATCTTGTACGCGGGAAAGATGCTGTGGAAGCGCTCGAGATGTTGCGCTTTGTACAAAAACGCTCTGCAGAGCCCGTTCGTAAGTTGGTTGCTTCTGCAGTTGCTAACGCTGAAGAGAACTTTGGCTTGAGTCGGGATGATTTGTATGTCGCTGAAATCTACGCAGATGAAGCCCCTACTCGTAAATGGCGTCGCTTTGGTGCGCGCGGTCGTTTCAAGCCGTTATTGCGCCGCTCTTCGCATGTTACTGTCGTCTTGCGTGAGCGAGAAGTCTAAAGAAAGGACGCAAAGGAGATATTATGGGTCGTAAAGTTCATCCCGTTGGTTTTCGCCTGAAAGTCACACATCCTTGGAAAGCTCGTTGGTTTGCCAAAGGTGCGCAATACCGCGAACAACTTCAGCAAGATATTGCTATTCGTAGCTTGCTGACTGGTGTCGCTGCCAAAGGTGGCTCTTCTACCTATCGTAAGGTTGAAGAACTTCGTAAAGGGCTTGCCGAGTCGGTTCTTACTCAGCGTGCTGGCATTTCTGAAATTGAGATTGAGCGTTTCCCCGGTAAGGTGAAGGTCTCAATTCACACTGCGAAACCTGGCGTTTTGATTGGTCGTAAAGGTGAAAGTGTCAAGAAAATTCGTAAGAGCCTTGAAGACTTGGTTGGTCAGAAAGTTGATCTGGATGTCAAGGAGATCAAGTCACCGGATACCGATGCTCACCTGATCGCTGTCAACATCGCAGACCAACTTACTCGTCGTATTGCGTACCGCCGCGCGATGAAGCGCGCTATCCAAAATGCGATGCGCCAAGGCGCCGAAGGCATCAAGATCGAAGTGTCTGGTCGTCTGAGTGGTGCTGAAATGGCGCGACGTGTCTGGTTGCGTGATGGACGCGTGCCGCTGCAAACCCTGCGTGCTGACATTGATTTTTCCTCCACAAAAGCGATTACCGCTTATGGTGCGATCGGTGTCAAAGTATGGGTTTACAAAGGCGAGAAAATGCCGAAAGTAGAAGAAGAAGCTGAAGCGACTGAAGGCGTCTACGTTAGTCAGTAGACCCATGGTTGCTTGAGAAAAGAGGTTATTTCTTATGTTGATGCCAAAACGTTTCAAATGGCGTAAACAAATGCGCGGCAGAATGCGCGGTAAAGCACTGCGCGGTGCGGAAGTCAGCTTTGGTGACTATGGCATTCAGGCTCTTGAGCCGGGCTGGATTTCAGCTCGCCAAATCGAGGCCGCTCGTCGTGCAATTGTGCGCTCTATGCGCCGCCGTGGTAAAGTCTGGATTCGCATCTTCCCAGACAAGCCTTATACCAAACGAGCTGCTGAATCTCGTATGGGTAAAGGTAAAGGTTCTGTGGAGTACTGGGTTGCTGTTGTGAAGCCCGGTCGTATCATGTTCGAGATCGGTGGTCTGCCTGATGATGTAGCAGTGGAAGCTTTGCGCCTTGCACAGTACAAACTCTCCATCAAAACCAAGATCGTCTCTCGTGAAATTGGAGAATAGACATGAAGGCTAGCGAAATTCGTAAACTGTCTATTGGTGAAATTGAAACCAAATTGTCCGATGCCCGTGAAGAGTTGATGAAACTCCGTTTTCAGCAGGTTACTGGTCAGCTAACGGATACCAGTCGAATGCGCTTCGTGCGTCGCGATATTGCTCGCATGAGCACTATTATCAATGAGCTTGAAGCTGACGTGGAAGGTGAAGCATGAACGAACGTCGTCGATTGACTGGTTTCGTAACCAGCAACAAAATGATGAAAACCGTAGTGGTTGAAGTCACTCGAACTTATCGCCACCCGCTTTATCACAAAGTTGTTCATAGCAGCAAACGTGTCAAAGCACATGATGAAATGAATTGTAATATTGGTGACCAGGTTCGTATTGTAGAAAGCCGCCCGATCTCGAAAGGGAAACACTGGGTTGTTGAAGAAATTATCACGCGCGAAAAGCGCACAGCTGATGCTGGTGTAGGAGACCTAAGCGATGATACAAAGTGAGTCTCGTTTAAAAGTTGCCGATAACACTGGTGCGCGTGAAATCCTCGTCATCAACGTGATGGGCGGCTCTGTCCGCAAGTCCGGTACTGTCGGTGACGTTGTGGTTGCTACCGTGAAAGTTGCTGCGCCGCAGGGCTCTGTAAAAAAGAGCGAAATTGTGCGCGCGGTGATCGTTCGCTGTTCTAAAGAATGGCGTCGTGATGATGGCTCCCACATTCGTTTTGATGATAATGCTGCTGTTATTCTTGATAATGACGGCAAGAACCCCAAGGGCAGTCGTATCTTTGGACCCGTTGCACGTGAACTACGTGAACACGGTTTTACCAAGATCGTTTCACTCGCCCCGGAAGCTCTATAGGGTTTTGGGAGCAGAATTATGAAGAATAAAATCCGTAAAGGCGATACCGTTGAAATTATTAGCGGCCGCTTTGAAGATAAAGGAAAACGCGGAGAGGTTATTAATGTCCTCCCCAAAGTTGATCGCGTTGTTGTGCAAGGCGTCAATATTCGCACCAAGCACCAGCAGCAAGTGCAAACGCAAGGGCGCACGATCAATCCTGGTCTGATCAAATTTGAAGGCCCCATGCACATTTCAAATGTCATGTTGGTTTGCCCTAAATGCGATCAACCCACCCGTGTTGCCGTCCAACGTGATGAAGATGGTTCACATCGCGTTTGTAAAAAATGCCAAGCAATCATTGAGTAAGAAGTGCTGGCTGGAGCGTTGATATGAATAAAGTAAAAACTTTTTACCAAGAAGAAGCGGTACCCACACTGCAAAAAGACTATGGTTTTACCAGCGTCATGCAAGTGCCGCGCATCGAAAAAGTTGTTGTCAATATCGGTCTTGGCGAAGCAAAAGACAACCCCAAGGTTTTGGAAGCCGCCGCTGGCGATTTGGCCACCATTACTGGGCAACACCCCGTAATGACCAAAGCTCGCAAAAGCATTGCGAACTTCAAACTTCGTGAGGGCCTTACCATCGGCACAAAAGTAACCTTGCGTGGCGATAAAATGTGGGCTTTCCTCGACCGTCTGATTAATGTGGCTCTGCCGCGTGTTCGCGATTTTCGCGGCATCTCAGCAAACGCCTTCGACGGACGTGGAAACTACACTCTCGGGCTAAAAGATCAACTGATCTGGCCCGAAATTGATTACGACAAAATTGACAAACTGCGTGGTATGGAAATTACCATTGTTACCTCCGCGCAAAATGACGATCAGGCTCGTTCCTTGCTGACCTTGCTTGGGATGCCGTTCAAAAAGGAAGCATAACTATGGCAAAAAAATGTATGCAGTATCGTGAAATGCGGCGTAAATACCCTACTCGGGTACGTAACCGCTGCCAACGTTGTGGACGCCCTCGTGGCTATATTCGCCGCTTTGGCTTATGTCGAATTTGCTTCCGTGAGCTTGCGCTAGAAGGGAAAATCCCTGGCGTCACCAAAGCTTCTTGGTAGTCGGGTAGAGGTGAAATTATGAGTGTTTCAGATCCTATTGCTGATATGTTAACCCGCATCCGCAACGCTGTCATGGTTGGTCAAGCAACAGTAGCCATGCCCAGCTCCAAGATGAAAGTCCAAATAGCCAGCATTCTTAAAGAAGAAGGCTACTTGGAGAAGGTAGAAGTCGTAGATGGCGAACGCCCCAACCAGCCAGTACTGCGAGTGCGCATTAAATATATTGGTAAACGTCGCGAACGCCAATCGGTTCTCACCGGTTTGGAACGTGTAAGTCGTCCGGGACGCCGTGTCTACACCAAGAAACAGGATATCCCCTGGGTTCTCTCTGGTATTGGCATCGCGATCCTTTCCACCCCCAAAGGTGTAATGACTGGGCAAAAAGCTCGTTCATTGGGCGTCGGTGGCGAACTCCTCTGTAAAATCTGGTAGCAGGAGGCTATAAACGATGTCTCGTATTGGACGAATGCCCGTCACCATCCCTGATGGTGTACAGGTGGATATTAAAGGCTCTTTTGTAAAAGTAAAAGGGCAAAAAGGCGAAATGCAGCGCCAGTTCTCACATCTGATGGAAATCGCTCTTGAAGATGGGCAGGTCACCGTTAAACGTAGATCTGATCATCCCACAGAACGTGCCCTTCACGGAACGACGCGCGCCCTCATTGCAAATATGGTTCAGGGCGTGAGCGGTGGCTTTGAAAAGGTCCTTGAAATTCAAGGCGTTGGCTACCGTGCCGAAATGAAAGGCAGTACCCTTGTCTTAAACGTAGGTTACTCACACCCTGTAGAAATTGTACCTGTGGATGGAATCAGTTTTGATGCAGATCCTAAGACCCGTCAGGTAAAGGTCATGGGCATGGATAAGGAAACCGTTGGCAAAGTTGCCTCCGAAATCCGCAAAATCCGTCCCCCCGAGCCTTATCACGGGAAAGGGATCCGCTATCTCGGTGAACAAGTTCGCCGCAAAGCTGGTAAAGCCGGGAAAGGAATGTAAATTATGGCTGCTAAAAATCGTGCTGCCGCGCGCATCCGACGTCACGCTCGTGTGCGCAAATATGTTTCAGGAACCCCCGCTCGCCCGCGTTTGAGTGTTTTCCGCAGTCTTACCGGCATTTATGCTCAAGTCATTGACGACCAGGCTGGTAAAACCCTTGTTTCTGCTTCCAGCATTGACAAAGAACTGCGTGGAAAGATGAAGGGCCTCAAAAAAGCTGAACAGGCTCGTTTGGTAGGCGAAGTTGTTGCAGAGCGTGCCAAAGAAGCCGGAATCACCAGTGTTGTTTTCGACCGTGGTGGTTTCCGCTACACAGGGCGTGTAAAAGCATTGGCAGATGCCGCGCGTGAAGGTGGCCTGCTGTTTTAGGTCTGAGTGGAGAATACTATGGCAAACTTCGATAAGAATAAAAATTTTGAAACCGACGATCTCGATGAGCGCATGATCGAAATCGCTCGTGTTGCGAAAGTGGTCAAAGGCGGTCGTCGCTTCCAATTCCGCGCCACCATTGTGGTTGGTGACGGTAAAGGAAAGATCGGTATGGGCATCGGTAAAGCCAATTCAGTACCGGACGCGATCCGCAAGGCTTCTGAGCGCGCGCGCCGCGATCTGCACTTTGTGAACTTGTCTGGCACAACCATTGCTCATCAGACCATCGGTCGTGTAGCTGGCGCAAGAGTTTTGTTGAAACCAGCATCCCCCGGTACTGGTGTTATTGCGGCAGGTGGTGTTCGTGCTGTCTTGGAAGCGGCTGGCGTCAAAGATATTTTGACCAAGTCCCTCGGCAGCAACAACGTGCTCAATGTTGTCAAAGCAACCTTTGATGCACTTGAGCAACTGAAATCGCCTGCTGAAGAAGCAGCCCGACGTGGCAAGCCGGTCAAAGACTTGATGCCATTTTGGGAGCGGAGGTAATAGGCATGGCAAAGAAAGCTGCCGAAAAGAAATTACAGGTTACCTTGGTGAAAAGCACCATTGGGTATCCCAAACGTCAGAAGGCTACTGTGCGTGCCTTGGGTTTGCTTCGTATGAATCACACCGTTGAGCATGTAGACAGCCCCGCCCTGCGCGGTATGCTGACCAAAGTTAGCCACTTGATCAAAGTAGTGGAAGAGTAGGATTTAGAAGATGAAACTACATGATCTTGCGCCAAATGAAGGCGCTAAAAAGAACAAAAAACGTGTCGGGCGCGGTATCGCTGCCGGACAAGGCAAAACTGCTGGACGTGGTCAAAAAGGGCAGAAAGCGCGCTCGGGTAGCGGTGGCAAGCTCTATCGTCAGGGCGGTAACCTGCCTTTCTTCCGTCGTCTACCGTTTATGCGCGGTAAAGGCTTTACGCCCATCAATCGCGTTGAATATAACGAAATCAACCTTGACCAATTGGCAGATGCCTTCAAGGCAAATGCCGAAGTGACCCCTGAAACGTTGAATGAAGCACGCCTCCTGCGTGATCGCCGCAAACCGGTGGTTATTTTAGGACGTGGCGATCTGAGTGCAGCGTTAAAAGTGCGTGTACACCGTGTTAGTAAAGGTGCTCAAGAGAAAATTGAAGCCGCCGGTGGCAGCGTAGAGTTGATCAGCTAGCTTGTCGTAGGACAAGGAGACTTTATGAAGTCGACATTTTCTGGATGGCGCTACCTTTGGACTTCGATTGATATTCGACGTAAATTGTTGTTTACGTTGGGTTTCTTGGCTCTCTATCGTGTAGCTGCTAATGTTCCCGTGCCTGGTGTAGATTTTACGGCTCTTGCCGCATTTCGTGCCAATATGGGCTCTAGTGGAACTTTCTTTAACTTTCTCGATCTATTGTCGGGCGGTACAGTTTCGCAATTCTCGTTGCTTTCGATGGGTGTTTATCCCTACATTACAGCGCAGATTATTTTGCAACTGTTGACCCCGATCATTCCTGCCTTGCAGCGTCGCATGGAAGAAGACCCGCGCGAAGGGCAGAAATGGATGGAGAAATGGACTTACATCCTGGCTGTTCCGATGGCTGCTCTTTCTGCAATCGGGCAAGTGAACATTTTTAACTCCTACGCAGTTCAATTGGGTTTGTCTCAGATTATCCCCTTTGGCTTCACAGGCGACTTACTCCTGTCATCCATCACTGTTTTGTTGGCAATGACCGGCGGCACGATGTTCGCTATTTGGCTGGGTGAATTGATCTCTGAATACGGTATGCGTAAACAAGGTCTTTCTTTGATCATTTTCGCAGGTATCGTTGTCAATCTGCCGAGCAACCTTGTTCGGTTGATGAGCGATGAGCAGAACCGCTGGATATTGCTGATTTCAACCATTGTGGTTTTGGTGCTGACCATTTTTGCTATCGTCTTTGTGCAACAGGGACGACGTAATGTGCCGGTTATGTACCCTGGTCGTCGTATGGGCAATCGTATGTCCATGCCGGTCAAAGGTTCGTTACCTCTCATGGTTAACATGGCAGGCATGATCCCGCTTATTTTTGCAAGCGCTATTTTGCAGTTCCCCGCGATTGCATCGAGTTATTTTGTGAATTCTGAGATCGAGTGGGTGCAGAATTTTGCCTTGAGCACTCAGTCTACTTTTGATGGTTCCGGTGGTGTCTATTGGTTACTCTACTTCCTCATGGTTGTAGTCTTTACCTTCTTCTACACCGACGTTCTTTTTGCTCAGCAGAATTATGGTGACAATCTGAAACGTATGGGCGCACAGATTCCCGGTGTTAGCCGTGGTGCCCCAACCCAGCGCTATCTCACCAAAGTGCAGCGTCGCATCACTTTACCGGGAGCATTGTTCCTCGGCTTAGTGGCCGTGTTGCCTTATCTGATGCAGCAGGTCATGCCGATCTCCTCTCAAGGCGCAGGCTTGCTCCTCGTTTCATCAGCAGGTTTGCTGATTGTGGTCGGTGTTGTACGGGATGTCTTCCAAAACATCGATGCAGAGCTGAAATTGCACGGTTATCAAGATTCAATTCTCGTTCGCTAAGGAGAATGATTGATGGCGACTTACATCGTTTTGTTTGGCCCTCCTGGGGTAGGAAAAGGAACACAAGCCGAAATATTGGCAGAGCAAACAGGATTAGTACATGTCTCATCAGGCGATCTCTTTCGTGAGAACATTAAAAATAAAAGTGAATTAGGTATTCTCGCCAATTACTTTATGCACAAAGGTGAGCTTGTACCTGATGACGTAACCATTGCAATGGTTAAAGATCGCATTATGCGCCCGGATTGTAAAGATGGCGCCATCTTGGATGGCTTTCCCCGCACCCTTGGGCAAGCAGATGCGGCAAAAGCTCTTCTCGGCGAGATTGGGGAAGAAGTGAGCGTTGTCCCCTATATTACTGCGCCGCTTGAAGTTATTGTCGAGCGCCTCTCTGGACGTTGGACTTGCCGCGCGAATGGACACATCTTCAATACCGCATCCAACCCTCCGTTAAAAGAAGGTATTTGCGACATAGATGGTTCTGAACTTTATCAACGCGATGATGACAAGGCCGAAACCGTTTCCAAACGGATTCAGGTTTATTTCGATCAAACCTCACCCCTCATCGAGTATTACCGCAAAGAAGGCGTACTCGTTGAAGTGCGGGGAGATCAGGAAATCGAACAGGTTACTAAAGCCCTGCTCGACGCCCTAAAGAAGAAATAATGGACTGGGCAAGACAAATACACATCAAGACCCCTGCTGAAATCGAGATCATGCGAGAAGCAGGACGCATCAATGCGACAGTGCATGCCACTGTTAGAGAACTCTTAAAACCAGGTGTGACCACGGCTGACCTCAACGCGGCTGCTGAGGAAGTATTACGGTCACATAATGCTGTATCGCCCTTTAAAAATTATCCCGGACCTTATCCGTACCCAGCTTCAATCACTGTTTGCATCAACGATGAGCTGGTACACGGAATACCAACGAAGAAGCGCAAGCTAAAAAAAGGCGATATTGTCTCGGTCGATTGCGGTACAGTTTTTGAAGGTTTCGTAGCAGATTCTGCTTTTTCTGCTGGCGTAGGTGAAATTTCTGCGATAGCGAAGGAACTGCTTGATGTCACCGAAGGCGCTTTACAGGCAGGCATTGAACAAATGCGAGCTGGCAATCGTACAGGTGATGTCTCTGCTGCGATCCAGCAATATGTTGAAAACCGTGGCTTCTACGTTACGCGAGAATACACTGGCCACGGTGTTGGACGACAAATGCACGAAGGTCCACAAGTGCCAAATTACGGCACGCCAGGGCGCGGATTATTATTGCGCCCCGGGGTTACCATTGCCCTGGAACCAATGGTACTGGTAGGTACACATAAGACGAAAGTCTTACCCGACCAGTGGACAGTTGTTTCAGCAGATAGATCATTGACGGCACATTTTGAACACTCAATTGCCGTAACCGAAGGTGAACCTCTAATCCTGACTGTCCTTTGATCTACTTGTTGGAAAAATCGTCAACCGCTCATTGTTTGAGTGCTAGACTAAATAGAAAACAGCGAGTATAATCCAGTGCTTTGGGCTGAGGAGATACTCAGCCGTAACGTAGGAGAACGAATATGAAAGTGTCACCATCAGTTCGCAAGCGCTGTGCGAAATGCAAAATTGTTCGGCGCAGAGGCAAATTGTACGTAATTTGCGAAAATCCTAAACATAAACAGCGACAAGGTTAGTTGATATGGCGAGAATAGAAGGTGTTGATCTTCCCCGCAATAAACGGGTTGAAATTGGCTTGACCTATATCTATGGGATCGGCCGGACGCGCGCTAAACAAGTTTTGGCCGCGACAAATGTGAATCCAGATCAGCGGATCAAAGATCTTTCTGAAGCTGATTTGGCATTGCTGCGTGAATTCATCGGGCAGAATTACAAACTCGAAGGCGATCTCCGCCGCGAGACGCAGATGAATATCAAGCGTTTGATCGAGATCGGGTGTTACCGTGGTCTCCGTCATCGCCGCAGTTTGCCTGTCCATGGACAACGCACACGCACTAATTCACGTACCCGCAAGGGGCCGAAGAAGACAGTTGCGGGTCGCGGTCGTCGCCGTGGCGCGTCCAAATAGTAGAATATAGCGAGGAACTAAATGGCAAAGAATGTACGTTCAACGCGTCGCGGTGGAGCGAAGAAGAAAGCCAAACGCAGCTTGTCCGTTGGACAGGTGCATATTATGGCATCTTTCAATAATACGATTGTCACCGTGACCGATTTACAAGGCAACACGGTTGCGTGGGGTAGTGCTGGTTCAGCTGGATTCAAAGGCTCACGTAAGAGCACCCCTTTTGCGGCTAAATTGGCGTCGGAGCAGGCTTCCCAAGCAGCTCAACAGATGGGTGTTCAGGAAGTTGATATTTTTGTCAAAGGTCCTGGCCCTGGGCGTGAAAATGCGATCCGTGCCGTGCAAGCTGCGGGCATTAAAGTGCGCTCAATTGCTGATATTACGCCGGTACCCCACAATGGTTGTCGGCCTCCGAAGAAGCGCCGCGTCTAGTTGAGAATGAGGTAAGAAGAGTATGGCGAAATATATTGGGCCGGTATGTAAATTATGTCGGCGTGAAGGCGAAAAGCTATTTCTAAAAGGAGAACGTTGTTTCTCCCCGAAATGTTCGTTTGATAAACGTGACTATGCTCCTGGCCAACATGGCCGTAATATGAGCCGTCGTAAAGGGCGTGAGTCGGATTATGGTCGTCAGTTGCGCGCCAAGCAGCGTGCACGTCGCGTTTATGGTGTCTTGGAGCGACAATTTAGTCGTTATTACAAGGTCGCTAATAAACGTCACGGTCTGACCGGTTTGAACTTGTTGCAAATTCTCGAATCGCGACTTGATAATGTTATCTATCGCATGGGATTTGCCTCCAGCCGTTCAGAAGCACGTTTATTGGTCACCCATGGACACTTTATTGTCAATGGGCGTCGCACTGATGTTCCTTCGATGTTGTTAAAAGACGGTGATGAGTTAGCTGTGCGTGATGGTTCCCGCAAGCTGACTTATTTCAAGGGCTTAAACGACGTTGTTGAGAAGCGTAATGTTCCGGCCTGGCTCGAACGTGATGCAAAGGCGCTTTCTGGTAAGGTTGCTCGTTTGCCTGAACGTTCTGAGATTGATGGCAGCTTGAACGAACAACTGATTGTTGAATATTACTCACGCTAACGAAGAGAGAGCATTGGCTTGGATGGTGCAAGTTCCATCCAGGCAGTGCCTCATCTGCCTAGACAGGGAGAGGTGAACCGTGACTGGTATCACGAATATGGTAATCCCAAAAATTGAGAGAGAAGCTGAATCTCGCAATTATGGTAAGTTTGTTATCAGCCCGCTAGAGAGAGGGTATGGCGCCACCATCGGCAATTCGATGCGAAGAGCGCTTTTATCTTCATTGAGTGGCGTTGCTGTTACCTCTATGCGGATTGCGGACGTTTTGCATGAGTTTACCGATGTGGCTGGTGTGCGTGAAGATGTTATCCAGATCATGTTGCAGGTCAAACAGATCCGCATGAAATTAGATAGTGTTGACAGCACCCGTATGCACTTGGAAGTGCGTGGTGAGGGCGTTGTCACTGCTGCTGATATTATTGCACCCCCAGAGATCGAAATTGTCAATCCGGAACTGTATCTGTTCACGGTTGATGACAATAACGCGAAACTGGACATTGAATTTTCCGTTGCGCGTGGACGCGGATACTCCCCAGCAAATGAACGTGGTGGGCACATGCCGATTGGCGAAATGCCCGTTGATGCACTGTTCAGCCCCGTCAAACGGGTAAATTGGGAAGTCGTCTCGGCGCGTGTCGGTCAAAGTACAAATTTTGATAAATTGCTTCTGGAAATTTGGACAGATGGCACCATTGCCCCTGAAAAGGCACTGAGCACATCTGGCAAAGTTCTCATTGAGCATCTCCGCCATATTGCTGGCGTGAGCGAAGAATCGCTCATGGCTGTGATTGTAGAAGAAGATGAAGAAAGCCGAGTGACCAGCGAAGTAGCTGAAACCCCGGTAGAAGCTCTAGACCTTTCAGTGCGTGTTTTCAATTCGTTGAAGCGTACAGGCATTATTACGGTTGGCGATGTTTTGGACCTGCTCGAAAAGGGTGACCAAGCCATCATGTCCATTCGCAATTTTGGTGAAAAGAGCCTCGATGAACTGCGCCAGAAAATGCGCGAAAAAGGCTATATGTCTGATGATGAGACAGAAGGTAACGCGGAGTAATTAAGATGCGACATCAAGTAGCAGGAAAAAGACTAAATCGCACAAAGGGCGCACGCATTGCTTTGCGTCGCACTTTGATCAAGCAGCTCTTTGAACATGAGCGAATTAAAACCACAAAAGCGAAAGCCGAAGCCATTCGCAGCGAAGCTGAACGAATGATCACTGTGGCTCGCAACAGCATTGAAGCAGAAGATGCCCAAAAAGTACACGCACGTCGCTTGGTGGCAGCACGCTTGGGTGGGAATAAAATCCTTCCCAAACTCTTTGATGATATTGCCCCACGCTTTGTCAACCGCAACGGCGGCTACACCCGCATGTTGAAGCTCGGCCCCCGCAAAGGCGACGGCGCTGAGATGGTTTTGCTTGAACTCGTTGAAGAGTAAAAATCCAGTGATCGGTGGGCGGCGTTAGTCGTTCTCTGAAAACTGAAAATGGCACGTTACCAGATTATCCTTGCTTACGACGGTACCGAGTTTCTCGGTAGTCAGCGGCAGGCAAAATCCCATCGAACGGTACAGGGCGAGTTAGAAAACGCCCTCCGTAAAATGGGATGGGACGGGAAATCCGTTCTGATGGCAGGGCGCACCGATGCCGGTGTACACGCTTCAGGGCAGGTGGCAGCCTTTGACTTAGGCTGGGCACACAGCCTCGAAGCATTAACCAATGCCCTAAATGCCAATCTGCCAGCCGATATGGCTGTTCGTCAGGCGAAAGTCGCACCCGATAACTTTCATCCCCGCTTTGATGCGACTGCCCGACGTTACCGTTACCGCATCTTCTGCCAAGAGTTACGCGATCCCTTGCGGGAACGCTACGCTTGGCGGGTTGCCCCAGACCTGAATGAAGATGTGTTGCACGCGCTGGCAGCCATGCTGCCCGGTAAATTTGACTTCGCCGCCTTTGGATCCCCCCCCCGTCCCGAAGGCAGCACAGAACGTCATCTGATGCAGGCACGTTGGGAAAAGCAAGACGATGAGTGGCACTTTGAAGTGCAGGCGAATGCCTTCCTTTACCACATGGTACGCAGATTGGTGCGTACGCAGGTTGTGATTGCACAGGGAAAATTCTCAAAGGAGATATTCGCCCGTGCTTTAGCCGAACAAGTTGAAGTCCCGAGCGGTATCGCTCCGCCAAATGGATTGACGCTTGTCGAAGTGACTTATCCTGATAATCTGTAAATTAAACTGATGTCTAAAGACTGAAGTCTATAGTCTAAAACGGAGAGACGAAGTGTATAAAACGTATTACCCTCAGAAAGAAGAGATCCAACGCGGCTGGTACGTGGTGGATGCAAACGGTGAAAATCTTGGTCGTTTGGCGACCCGTATTGCCGCCGTTTTGTTGGGCAAACACAAAGCTTCCTTTACGCCTGGCGTAGAGATGGGCGATAATGTGATTGTTGTCAATGCTCGCGGCGTTCAGGTGACTGGCACGCGTACCAACTCCAAGTTGGATACCAAAAAGTATTATCGCCATTCGGGTTACCCGGGCGGGCTTACCACCATCACCTTGCGTGACCAGCTTGCCAAACACCCCGATCGCGTAATCCGCTCGGCTGTTTGGGGTATGCTCCCGCATA
This sequence comes from Anaerolineales bacterium, assembly GCA_050293165.1. Classification (GTDB taxonomy): domain Bacteria; phylum Chloroflexota; class Anaerolineae; order Anaerolineales; family Villigracilaceae; genus Desulfolinea. The sequence goes on from JBNKMO010000275.1 coordinate 17,959, forward strand.
ATAAAATGGGGCGGCATCTGCTCACGAACCTCAAGGTTTACGAAACTGCGGATCACCCGCATGAAGCGCAAAACCCTGAGCCCCTGAAATAGAGAAGAGGAAGATATTATGGCTGAACGATATTTTGAAGGTATTGGTCGTCGCAAAGAAAGCTCCGCTCGTGTTCGCTTGATGAATGGCTCAGGCAAGTTCATTGTCAACGATAAAGAGTTGGAAGCTTATTTCACCCGCCACGGCGATACAGATTCGATCTTGGCTCCCTTTGCTGCTTCTGGTGAAAAACGCGAATCCTACGACGTGACAGTTCTTGTCAAAGGCGGCGGTGTCACCGGGCAGACTGACTCTGTCATGCTTGGCTTGGCTCGCGCACTTGTAAAATCGAACCCGGATCTGCAACCCTCCTTGCGCAAAGGCGGCTACCTTACCCGTAACCCCTTGGTCAAGGAACGCAAGAAACCAGGTCTCAAGAAAGCCCGCAAGGCTCCGACCTACACCAAGCGCTAAACCTTTATCAAATCAAATGTCAGAAGCTAATGCCGTTTACGCATTAGCTTTTGCCTTTTAAGTTATTACTTCGAGAGAAATTATGCCTACACTTCAAGAAGAACTCACCCTGCTCGATCTCGAGAACGCTCCCAAGCTGAGCCTTTGTAACGCAGCCGAATTGCAAGATGCACATATCCCGCCTTTCGTGCCGGATATTCCTGTTTTGCTGCGCAATCTGGATGGGCAGGATTTGGATCGTCTCCGCAGGGTTTTGCAGACTGCCTATGACGACGCTCATTTACTGCGCGTAATCACTACGGATGACAAGGTCACGAACGTGAATTTGGGCTTGCTCGGTGTAAAAGAAAGTGATGCCCGCCTCAGCGCCATCTACATCCCGCCGCTCGGAACAGGTGCCTCGTTAACTGCCTTTCAGGAGATTGTGGCTCACTTGCGTGCCCCCGACGGCTGCCCCTGGGACAAAAAGCAGACACACCAAACCCTGCGTAAGCACATGCTCGAAGAAGCCTATGAAGCCCTCGAAGCTATGGATGCGGATGATCCCGTAAGTATGGCAGAAGAATTCGGCGACCTGCTCCTGCAAATAGTGCTAAATGCGCAGATCGCCACCGAGAACCAGAATTTCAGGATGGGTGATGTTGTCAAAGGAATTTACGACAAGATTGTGCGCAGACATCCGCACGTCTTTGGTGAAACGGAAGTTGATGGGGTGGGGCAGGTGCTCAAAAATTGGGAGCAACTTAAGGCGCAGGAGCGACGCGATAACGGGAATGCCGAAAAGGGTATTTTGGATGGTGTTCCGCTTTCCTTCCCGGCGCTTAATCAATCACAGGAATATCAGGATCGTGCCGCGCGTGTTGGCTTCGATTGGGATAGTATCGATGGTGTGCTCGATAAGCTGATGGAGGAGATCGGAGAAATCCGCCAGGCAGAGACGCAGGAGGAACGTGCATCCGAGATTGGTGATCTTTTCTTTGCCTTGGTGAATTTTGCCCGCTGGCAGGATGTGGATGCTGAAGCCGCACTGCGCGGTACAAATATGCGCTTTAAAGAGCGTTTTGGTTATATTGAAAAACGAGCCAGGGAAGAAAAACGTCCAATGACAGAGATGTCACTGGATGAGATGGAAGCGCTTTGGCAGGAAGCCAAAAAGACTGGGTTATGAAATTGCGCCCTGCCTCCCCGAAATTCTAAACGTAGAATTTCGGGGAGAGCAAGGTGAACGAAAGAGTAAAAGCATCGGGCTTCACAATGAAGCTGTTTAAGGAAAATCGTGGTGGGCTATTTCTTTACATTGACAACAGCATATTCAAATGTGATAGAGCTTTCTGTTATGTCGGATAGATAGAAAAGAACAGATTGATCTGGGTCTTGTCTACGCTGGAAGGTATAGACTTTTTCCGTTTCCATAGGCAGGCTGCTATCAAATGATGAGTAGCGCGTGCTATCAGAAAGAAGCTTGCGAACGACCTTGATGGAAGAAAGTAACTCGTTAATATTTTTGCCTTCGCGCTCGAAGAGCAAAGCAAAGCTGCCATCATCTGGGGTAGACCAGGCAGCAAATTTCTGTGATTCATAGTATGCGACGTAGATGTCTCCAGTGTTAGCTTCGCCGATCTGCCCTGTCATGGGATCGAAGCTCTGGTTGTTCAGCAGCGTGACCTGTCCCCTTGCAATGACCGTCGGGCGTGGAAAAACCGTAATCCTGAGCTTGGCAGGCGTGCTTGCCTTATCGCTCACGTCATAAGCCGTCAGATAGAGTTCATAGTCACCAGCGTTTTCTGGTGTCCAATGCAAGGTCTGATTGAGCGAAGTTGCCCCTTGGGCATCCGGGCTGCCATAGGATGCAAGAGATGCGCCATTAATGCTATTTAGCGTGAGTTCCACAAAGGGGATTTCATTAACGCCTGTTGCGGTAAAGGTAATGTCCACCGTATCTCCAGCGATAAACTCAGTTCCTTGCGATGGGAATGTGATATCCACTCTGGGTGGGACTGGTTCCTCGAAAAGAGTTGTCAGATTGCAAGCCATCAAAGTCAGCATGGTAATTGCTAAGCCGATTATTGCTTTTTTCTTATTCTTGGTCATGGTATTGTCTCCTGTTAGTTTTTTTACTTTGCTACTTCTGTGTAGTATGAAACATCAATATAGGAATTGGTTAGCGTATCAAAGTCCAGATACATCCCATTAATTCTCAAATAGCCATAATTTCCGGAGCCGGTTTTGTAGCAGATAAATTGATCGGTATCGATGCTGACCGTATCAAATGAACCCGAGCTGAGTTCTTGAATACATTGCTGAATACTTGGCTCTGTCCATGCGCCAAAAACTTTAAGCTTGGAACCCCAAACACCATATAAAACTAAATCGCTCAAGTTATGATCGAAAATCACATCATCGCCATTACCGTCACCTACATCCAGGCTCTGAGAGTCATAGATACTCCCGGAACCCTTGGAAACAGTCGTCGGGAGTGTATCAACCCACAATAAATCATAATCGGCGCTTACTTCATTGCTGTTATCACAGGGCGTGGTCCCCCAGGCAGTGTAGCCTTGCCCACCCCAATGTGTTGGAATGTCATAGCTATACGCCCCTTTATGAAGAACCATCTCATCACCGTTCAAAAAGACTTTGCAGGCATCCACCACTTCCCACTCCAGTGTGATCGTATCCCCCGCCGTTGCATTTGCCGGATTTGGCCCGGTAAAATACAAAATAGACGGCCTGCCTCCCACGAGTGGTTGTCCCACAACTCCGCCACAATATTTAACAGGGATGGAGTAAAAACTGCTATCGATGGTCTTGCCGTTTTTGTCCACAGCATGAATATAAACTTCGAGAGTGCCATCATTGCCCGCAAGGGGGAAATCAGCCTCCAGCCCTACATCAATTCCTGCAGCATAATCACCAATGCCTAGCTGATACATCGTTGCTGAGTAATTTCCAAAATTGCCTGAAGGGCCGTTATAGCCATAATAAATGGTTGCAGAGGAAATTTTATCCAGTGGTTCAAGCCTTGCCTGAATATTGGCCATCGTTTCTTCATTGTTAGCGCAATTTCCATAATAAACAGCATTTTGTGGATACAACGTAATATTGCTTATGGTTACCGGCGCACTATTCGCTGAGTTGGATGAATTTGAACTGCCTCCCGCAGATGATGTTTTTGTAGGCACAGCCGTAGCTGGGGGATTATTTTGGGATGATGCAGGCTGGGCGGTCGGACTCGCATTATTCGATTGAGTTGGGATGCTTGTTGGCGGTGCAACAACGTTACGCACCTGCGTTGAAGTTGCTCTCATTTGTGCAGTGGGTGTACTGCCCTGAGCAGATTCCGTTATCACGGACGAGGAAATTG